>CABVSA010000010.1 GCA_902500805.1 uncultured Nitrospira sp.
AACTAAATGGCGCTTTGAAAAACTGCGGCGGATTGTCCGGGAACAACGTCTCAATAGTTTTGTGGACAACTAAGCCCCATGGATTGGCCTCCATCCGATCCCACACACTCACGGTAAGCATCCCTCCATTGACCAAGACTCGGCGCATTTCACGAAACGCGCGGTCTTTATCGGGCACGAACATGAGTCCGAACTGACACGCCGCCAGGTTAAACGATGCGTCGGGAAACGGCAGGTTCGCAATGTCCGCCTGTCGCCAGTTGATTCCCTTCACGTCTTTCAGCTTCCTCCGCGCGTAATCGAGCATCCCCGGATTAATGTCGGTAGCCGTCAGAGCAACAGTGTGTTTCAGATGAGTGCGGAGCTGTCGCGTGACAATCCCAGTCCCACAGGCCATCTCGAGCACCGCGTCCACTGCACAGTCAGCCACACGGCGCCCGATATCGATGGCGTAGGGCTCGAACAAGGTCGGCCCAAGATACCGATCATACAGATCGCAAACGGGGGCGTAATCATGTTCGATGGGACTGTCCATTGTGCAATCTCTCAAAAGCTGTACGATTCACCGTCCTCAGGAACCAGCACCCGCGAATTCATTCGATGGTCAACAATAAATGCTCGCAGGTCTTCCCGTGAGAGCGAGGCATGGTTTACTGCCCCCATATGGCTCGCGATAATGGTGGCTAAGGGAGCAGCTTTATAGGCTTCATATACATCTTCTTTCCCCATGATGATGGATTCATTGGGAAGCACTTTGGCATCGCCACTGTTGAGGACCATAACATCAGGCTTGTACTGCTTCAGATTCTGCTCCACACCCTGATACCAAACCGTGTCGCCAGCAATGTAGAGCGTTTTCTCACGTGGATGGGTGAAGACGATGCCGCAAACATTGCCCAGGATATCTCCCATGAGTCCTTCTAGAATCTCACCACGGCCATGCTGTCCAGGGGTTTTATTTAACGTGATGCCGCCAAAATCATTGCGCTCCTCTAGCACCCACGTGTTGCGGAACCATGACATTTGGATATCCCATTGGTCTCTCGCATTCTGCGTGAAGATAGGCATGTCCTTAGGAATGGCCTCTTTAGCCGCATCATCCCAGTGGTCCTGATGGGTATGGGTGACGATAACAGCATCGACATCGAGAATCTCGCTCAGAGGTAAGGGAAGGTCTACGGTGGGATTCGCAATGTGGCTATTAATGGTGCCGGGAAACCCTGGAAAGGCTCCTTTCTTTGACAGCATAGGGTCAATGAGGAACTTTTTTCCTGCGTATTCCACTTTGAGCGTTGCGTTGCGAATCTGTGTGAGCTTCATGATGATAAGTCTCCCATGCGTGATTAACTTTAGCTACTTGCTCCCTTGATTTGCCGTTCAAGATCAGCGGTGTCAAAGTTCCCAAATGATTCTGCGATCAAGCCATCCTCACCGATACGCCACGATTCGAAGCCACTGAAGCGCACGCGCCGACCGGTTTCACCGTGCGTGCCTTCGAAGGTCCAATGATAGAGGATCTTTCCCTGTTTCTCGACCAGATCATCCATGAAAATATTAAGATCAGGGAAGGCGGTCATGAACCCCTGCGCGGCTTGAGTAATCGCGCTTCGCCCCACCGATGGGGTGCCTCCATTAATCATGAGGGAACCACTCGGAGCAAAGAATTTTGAGACGTTGGCCGCATCCTGACTGCACCAAGCAGCGGTGTATCGAGTAGCAAAATCCCGAAGCTGAGTCATCCGATCTTTCGTCATAGCTCCTCCTCATAATTTAATCGTACAACGAACTCATGCTGACGTTTGGCAGAGGGATCCACATAGCCCTTGTTGTTCCAGACGAGAGAGAAATCGGTGCTCTTCTTGTACTGCAGTATTGAGGCCAGGATGGTCACACGGCCGAATTGACGGAATATCGGCGGGTTAGAACCAAAAGAAAAAACGAGCTACTTCTGAGATCTGAAAAACTCGCGAAATCTCACGAGAGGTTTTTTGAAATTTCGTTAGCTCTCACGATGAACGGTCGAGGAAGCGCATTGAAGAGAAGTGCCCACTTGGATGTGGGTTCAGCCTGGTTTCTGAATCTTCAACGTCTTTATGCGAGACGCAAGGGTGGAGGCGTTGAGTCCGAGTAGTGACGCCGCACCCTTCTCACCGGATACTTTCCACTTGGCGGTCCCAAGGGCTCTCAAGATATTGCTCCGTTCCAGTTCCTCGAGTTCCTTTGCCGAAAGAATGGCATCGCGAAGGGGAGCGGTTCCGTCGGTCGGACACCGATGAACTGATGGCGTCTCCGGCAAGGCTCGATCGAGATTGAGGTTACCTGCTTCTGCCGTAATCACGGCCCGCTCGATCACGTTTTGAAGCTCTCGGACGTTCCCCGGCCAATGATAGGCTTGAAGCCGACGAGCAGCATCGGCAGGCAGCGGTGCAAGCGTCCGTCCCATCTTCACGGCGAATCGTTGGGCAAAGACGGAAGCAAGCCGCACCACATCATCGCCCCGCTCGCGCAACAACGGCAACCGGATCGGAAACACATTCAACCGGTAGTAGAGATCCTCGCGGAACGTGCCCTGCTTAATCGCGGCGGTAAGATCACGATTGGTCGCGGCAAGCACCCGGACATCGACTTTCCTGGTCCTCGAACTGCCAACCGGATCGAACTCGCCTTCTTGCAGCACGCGAAGCAATTTGGCCTGTAACTCAAGCGGTAATTCGCCGATTTCATCGAGAAAAATTGTCCCCTTGTCGGCTAAGGAAAATCGACCTTCGCGCTTCTTGGTGGCCCCGGTAAAGGCACCTTGTTCATGGCCGAACAGCTCACTTTCAATGAGTGTCGCAGGCATTGCGGCGCAGTTCACAGTCACCAATGGACGGTCCCGGCGCGTACTGGCCGTATGGATGGCACGGGCCACGAGCTCTTTGCCGGTTCCAGTTTCTCCCGTGATAAGCACCGTTGCACCAGTCTTGGCAACTTGTGCGATATCCTGAAGCACCCGTCGAAATGCCGGACTCTCACCGAGCAAGGCATCATCCTGATGAAGCGACTGCAATTCCTCTCGTAGGAGTTCCGCTTCGGCCGTGAGCGACTGGATTTGCTCCTCTGCCTTCACTCGATCATGGATATTGCGAAGAATAAGGGTCGTGAATTTTCGACGATCTAATTCAAACCGGGACAGTGTTGCCTCCGCGGGAAATGATTGGCCTTCCGGACAACAGCCAGTGAGCCCCCCGGGAATCCACATTGATCGCTGCCCCTCGGAGCGACTGTCCAGCTCCTCTGTCAGCACGATCAACCGATCGGCGTCCTCAGGGCACAGGAAACATCGAAAGTCTTGACCGATCATCTTCTCCGCGCAGCATTGAAAGGTCTTTTCGGTCGCAGGGTTCACGTGTGTGATGTAGAACCGGTGATCCAGCTCAATGATCGCGTCCATGGCGCTGCTGAGAAGTCGGCTCACCTTTTCTTCACGCTCCCGCACCGCAGCTTCCGCCCGTAACCGCCGCAATTCCGCCGCGGCCCGCGCGGCAAAGATCTGAAACACCGCGTGGATGCGTGGCTCCACAGGAATCGGCCGCCGGTCGATCACCGCCATATGGCCGAGAATCTCCCCATCCGTGTCTTGTAACGGGACACCCATATAGCTGGCCGCTCCAGCAGCCCTCAATTCCTCCCTGTGAGGGAAAATATCCAGAATGCGATCGGGAAAGTGCACGAGTTTGGCCGTATCGATCACACGCTCACAGGGGGTTCCAGCAATGTCCATCTCATAGTCCATGATCCACTGACCGTCCAGCCAGAAGGCGAGGGCCCGCAGACGACGTGTTTCGTGAAGATACTCCGTCACCCATGCCCCGTGCGTTCCAAGTACCGAGGTCAGGTTCTGGACCAACGCTGTGAAAAACTGTTGCCCGGTTTCGGTTGCGGTACCCTTAAGAATTGCGCGCAAGGCGGCGTCGACTTCAAGGTTCTGGAGAGGTGTGGAGTGACCAGATGGAGGAGATGTCATGAGATGAAAGTATGGGGTGAGATGGGCGACAGATGCAAGAGGCACCAGCGGAATGGTTCTAAAACGGTTTATTGCATCATTCAATGCGACCTCGTATCATGCGCTCACCATGAACAATCCAAGCCGCATTAAGACCAAAACAGCGAGTCCCTATACACTCATCCATATCGAAACAGACACCCACGACACCAAGACCTTCCGGTTTCAGCTACCTGAGGATGCCACGCTCGACATGCTGCCCGGTGACTTTCTCTACGTCCATGCAACAGTCAACGGCAAACAAGTCAAGCGCGCCTATACACCCTCTTCACTGCCGGGTATTACAGGCTCCTTCGATGTGACGGTGAAGCGCTACGAAACCGGTACCATCTCAAAATATCTGCATGAACAGAAAATCGGGGATACGGTCCTGATGAGTGGGCCGAATACCGGTGGGCATTGGGTCGATGGTATGGCCAAACGAGTGGGCTTCGTGGCTGGAGGCACCGGCATCACCCCGATGATCTCCATTATTCGGTGGATTCTGACTAAGAAGATTGATGCCGAGCTATCTTTGATTTTTGCCAATAAAACCGAGCAAGACATTATCTTCCGGCAGGAGTGGGACCGATACGTCCGGGACTATCCGAACTTCCACTGCTACTATCTACTCGAACAGCCGCCTGCGGGATGGACCGGCAACACTGGCCGAATCACACCGGACCTTCTGCGCCAATACCTCCCCTCACCAGGCCCTGATGCGTGCGTGTTTCTCTGCGGTCCACCGCCAATGATCGATGCGGTGGAAGCCACCCTCAAGGAATTCGGCTACCCCGAACAAGGGATTATCCTGCCATAGCGCGACGACAGTTTATCCAGCTCACTCAAGCACGGTTCCTCATACTATTCCCTTGGGGTAGGGCGTTTGCCCCAACAGAACTGTTGCTATTCACGGCCAGGATGGACTTTGCCCAGGAGATCCCGCACCACCTGCCCAGCCGCGACGGCTCCATCACGAATGCAGTCCGGAATACCAACTCCTCGATAGGCAGCACCGGTCAGAACCAGTCCTGGATAGCGGCTGAGTGCCGCATCCAATTGTACCAACCGATCCAGATGGCCGATCATGTATTGCGGCATCGCCTTCCACCACCGATTCACCTCGGTATAAATTGGTTCCGCTTTGATGCCACATATATTCGCCAGCTCTTCTCTGACGGTTGCAACAAGTGCCTGGTCCTCTCGTTGAAGAATGTCTTCTCGCCCGACACCACCCACATAGCAGCGTACGAGTAACTGATCCGTGGGAGCGCGATGAGGCCACTTGAGCGACGTCCAAGTTGCGGCAATCAAGTGCCGCTGCTCCCGTCTCGGAATGATAAACCCAAACCCGTCAATGGCACTTGTAAGAGTTCGTGGGAATGCCATCGCGATGGTGGCGGTCGAGGCATAAGGAATAAGATCCAGTAGTCCACCGGCTATGGGCGTCAACGGACGCAACAGGTCCGCTGACACATAGGCCGGTGTGGCGAAAACCACGCTTTCGGCGGAAAGTGCGGAGCCATCCTGCAGAATGAGGTCATACATCCAGCGACCCAGTTCGTGCGACCTCACTCTGAGCGCATCGACTCGAACTCCTGCACGGAGCTCCACGCCCTGTTGCATTAACCGCGTTGTGAGCGCAGTCACCAGCTCACTGAGACCATTCTTGAGGCTGACAAACATCGTCCGTCGTGGTGGGGAAGACGCAGTTGATAAGGCTGATTTCTTGGCCGCCATCATGCCCCGAATAATGCTGCCATGCTGCTGCTCGAGCTCAAAGAACCGTGGAAACGTCGCCCGTAGACTCATCTGCTCGGCATCTCCGGCATAGATACCTGCCATCAACGGCTCTAACACCCGCTCATAGGCCTGAACTCCAAATCGACGACGGAGGAACGCGGCCAAGGACTCATCGTCTCTAGGAGAACCGGGAGGAACTGCGAATTCAAGTCCCATCCTCGCCAGCCCCGACCAACTGAGTAGTCCGCTATGGAGGAACGACCCCAGTTGCTTTGGAACAAACGAGAGGAGTCCTTCGGGTAAATCCTGCAGCCGCCCGCGGTGGAGGACACAGGCCTTCTTTCCTGTTTCGTTGGTATTGATCAGCTGGTCGGCAAGCCCCAGTTTCATGCACAGATCGAGACCGGCCTGCTTTTGAGAAAGAAACGAATCCGGTCCGGCTTCAGTTACGATGTCACCGATCCGATGCGTGACAATTTTCCCTCCCCAGGACGGGTCGGATTCCAGAATGGTGCAGCGGATGGAGAGGCCTGCTTGGGCAGCTTGTTCTTGCAGCGCAAATGCGGTGGCGAGACCGGAAATCCCACCCCCGACAATCACGACTGTACGCGATCGAGTCACGACGGAAGACAGGGAATGGATTCGTGTGCAGTCAAGACGTCTCGTAACGTCTGAAGTATCGCGGCAGAATCGTTTAACATCGCCATACGCTCCAGATGCAGCCCCTTGCTCACAGCCAATTGCCTGAGCTCAATGTCGATGTCAAACAGCGTTTCCACATGGTCACAGATAAAACCGATGGGCGCCACCAGCACGTGGCGATGCCCGGCCTGCTGGATGGCCCCCAACATGGCTTCGACCGTCGGCCCTAGCCATGGCTCATTGGAGCGTCCCTGACTTTGATAGGCGAAATACGTCGGTTGGTTACCTAAGGCGTTGGTGACCGCCTCGACCGTTCCCTTCACCTCATCCGGATAGGGATCCTTCATCGCCACGATTCGTTCAGGCAAGCTATGCGCGGTGAACAACACCGGCACCGTTGCACGCACATCGGCAGGAAACCTCTGAAGTCCTTGCCGAATATTCTCAACAAGTGCGGCAACCAGTCGCGGATGTTGGTTCCAACTCCCGACATAGGTCACGGGAGTCTGGTCTGCTAAACCAGTCCTCGCTTCCTCAACCTTTTTCCGATAGGCCCCCGTACTGAGCGACGATTGTTGTGGAGCCATACAGACTCCGATGATCTGTTCCGGCGACTCCTTCAGCAGCTCAGCATAGGTCTCTTTGATAAAAGGATGCCAATGCCGCAACCCGACGTAGACCCGGTATCGACCATCACTGGAGTCATTGAGTTGTTGTTCCAGCTTCTTGGCAACTTCTTGTGTGATCCCGACGGCCGGTGACTTTCCACCGGTGGCACGGTAGCGTTCGCGAATTTCTTCAACCAACTCGGGAGGTGTCGGTCGCCCTCCACGCACATCGAGCAAAAATGGCTCGACATTTTCCAGACAATCGGGCCCGCCCATCGCCATCAGAAGAACAGCCGTATGTCGTCGTGATTCAGACATTGATCAGCGCCAATAGCTGATGGCTTATAGCAGATAGTGAAACAACGAGCGCCACGGACCGGATGTAGCTCCTACCGCCAGCCATTTGCCATATGCTCTTCATTCTATCGTTGGCTGAGCTTATGGACCATATCGATCGTCGCAGCCACGTGATCGACCGGTGTCGTCGGCAGGATACCGTGACCAAGATTGAAGATATGACCGAGACGCCCCCCGGCTCGACGCAAGATATCTTCAACACGGCGTTCAATTTCGTGGAGTGGCGCAAAGAGAGCAAGCGGGTCAAGATTACCTTGTACGGCACGATCATGCCCGATCATGGTCCAGGCTTCATCCAGATGAACACGCCAGTCGACCCCGATCACGTCACCGCCCGCCTCACGCATCTGACGGAGGATCGCTGTCGTCCCGGTGCCGAAATGAATCATCGGCACCCCTTCATGTTTGAGTCCCTCGAAGATCCGTTGGACATGCGGCATCACATATTCGACATAGTCGCCGGCAGACAGACACCCGACCCAACTGTCGAACAGCTGAATGGCTTGCGCCCCCGCCTTGATCTGTCGACGGAGATACCCCGTCAGCACACGAGCAAACTTATCCATGAGCCGATGCCAGGCCGTGGGATCGCTATACATCATCTGCTTGGTGTTCAAGTAGTTACGCGACCCACCACCTTCAATGGCATAACTCGCCAATGTGAACGGCGCGCCGGCAAATCCAATAAGCGGCACCCGCCCGTCCAGGGCACGCCGTGTTTGCCTGATAGCCTCCGCCACATAGTTCAGCTCGTCACCGTCGATGACTTTCAGTTGATCCACCGCCGCCCGATCGCGTACCGGATTGTGGATAACCGGGCCCTCGCCTGCCGCGAACTCAAGATTGAGGCCCATCGGCTCCAACGGCAGTAAGATATCAGCAAAGATAATGGCCGCATCCAGAGGGAATCGATCAATGGGCTGAAGTGTGACCTGAGCCGCCAATTCAGGCGTCTTGCACATCTCCAAGATTGAGTGTTTCGCGCGCAGGGTCCGATACTCGGACATATACCGTCCGGCCTGGCGCATAAACCACACAGGGGTACAGTCAACTGGCTCTCGACGACATGCTTTGAGAAATCGATCATTCATGGTGGCGGCATTTTAGTGACGCAGGAGGAGTCCTGTCAAACAGCCATAGAAGCCTCGCTGCTTCTTCTTTCGGCAACTTCTGCCACAGGGACAGCCCGCAACGCTCGTGAGGAACACGATAACCTGCACGGCTTAGTAAAAAATCCGGTTTTACTTTCCTCAGATTCTCTGTATAATAAACTACCAACCTAATCGGGACGATCAACACAGTGTAACCGGGACCACGACTCCCTGTCTCTCACCACAGTGAAGTTGCCGATCCCCCGACCTATTGAGGAGAATTGTATGTCCGACGAGGAAACGCTTCAACCGACCCACTCCTTGGGTATCTGGTATTCCTTTCTACGCTGGTTCGATTCCTGGGCAGGACTTGAACTCACAAAATCAGACGGGCCTCCCAAGGTAGATTGGGTTCGCAGCGTGCCATTTATCGCGTTGCATCTGATGTGCTTGGGCGTGTTGTGGGTCGGATGGAGCTGGACTGCGGTCGCCGTCACCATCGCCTTCTATTACATTCGCATGTTTGCGATTACCGGGTGGTATCATCGCTACTTTTCGCACCGCACGTTCAAGACGTCTCGAACCGTCCAGTTTCTCTTTGCCCTATTAGGCAGCAGCTGCACCCAGCGTGGTCCCCTCTGGTGGGCCGGCCATCATCGTCATCATCACATTGCCTCCGACACTCCGGAGGATGTGCATTCCCCTCGACAAGGGGGATTTTTTTGGTCGCACATGGGCTGGATTATGTCGCAGACCTTTTATGCGCCAAGGTTGAAGAGCATCACGGATTTCGCCAAGTTTCCGGAACTGCGTTTCCTGGACCGCTATGATGTCCTCGTTCCCACCTTGACCGGTTTCGGGATGTTCGGATTTGGCAAATTGTTGGAAACCTATGCCCCGGAACTTGGGACCAACGGCCCCCAAATGCTGATCTGGGGATTTTTCATTTCGACCGTCGCGCTCTTTCATGGAACCTGTACCATTAATTCTTTATCCCACGTGTATGGCTCACAACGGTACGAGACCGGTGACGACAGCCGAAACAACTTCTTCCTAGCCCTGATCACCATGGGAGAAGGGTGGCATAACAACCACCACTATTACCCGGCCTCAACCAGGCAAGGGTTCTACTGGTGGGAAATCGACATGACCTACTATTGCCTGAAGGGGCTTGAGTGGCTGGGGCTGGTCTGGGATATCCGTGATGTCCCGTCCTATGTACGCGAGGGAAAAACCAGACAGGATTCAGACCGCAGTGTCCTCAAAAAGAAGATTGAATCTGCGGTACAATCAGCGGAACTTCCAGCGACGCAACCGCAATTGGAACTCACACGTCCTTAAACCCAATCAGATTCAGTCTGAGACCTTGGTTGATCAACAAACTGATCAGCCAAGGTCTCCCGAATCCGGCGGCTCTCCGCCTCGATTTCCTTTCGTTCCTCATCGGACACCACCCACGCATCACCGGCACTCAATTGAAACCGATAGTGGTCTTCGTAGAGCGTAAACCACTCGACATACGGATGTGGCTCCAGGTTCGGATGCGGGTCGAGTGAAATAAGGTTCACGGTGCCGATCTGAGGATTGGCCATATCGCCGATGACTTGCCCCGCCACCTCATCATCTTCAAAACGGCTATTTCGAAATCGAATCACCTCGCCCGCGATATCAGGCTTAAAATTGCCGCGCAAATAGAAATCTACTGGCCCAACAACCGCAAATACGACCTGTCCAACAACTGTCCCGTCGACACGGTTATCAAGAAATCCTTCACGCACCCACCGTCCATTGCCAAACTTTTGTGCCATATGCCTCCCCGCTTCTTAGGGAACGATCAGCCGCCGAACGCTCCAATGATAACCGCCAATAAGATCAGCGCGCTGCCGATCCAGCCTTGGACATCTAACGTCTCTCCAAGAAAGTACCACGAAAGCCAAGCCGCATAGGCCGGCTCGGATGCAAAGAGAAGCGCCACCTGTTGGGCCGGAACCAGTTGCTGCGCCCACATCTGCACGGCGAATGCAAGCGTGGCCAACACGCCCGTCACCACAAGGCCGGTCAATAGAACAGGTGTAGGCGAAAACGCACTCCCTGAAACATCTTCCCACCATGGAGCCGGAAGAAACAATAGCGTCATCGCCACCATCTGCCACACAAGGAGCGACGGGGCATCGACTTGGCGGGTAAATCGCTCAAGACAAATGATATGTCCCGCAAACGCCACGGCGCACCCCAACGTCATAAGGTCGCCTCGACTCATGGATGTGCTGGGCTTGACGAGGAGCCACAATCCGACCACCGCGACCACCGTGGCCAAGACCGCACGCCGGTCGACCCGCAGGAGAATCAACGGCACAAAGACCACATAGAGTGCGGTGAGAAAGGCTGAATTGGACGCAGTCGTGTACGAGAGCCCAACAGTTTGGAGCAGATACCCAAGAAACAGAAACACCGTCGAGAGTGCAGCGGCTGCCAACACCGCACGATCATGATGTAATCGACGGCGGCTGACACCAAACCACAAGAGGATGAGCAGGGTCCCAATGAAAAACCGAAGGAACAGGAACGAGAGCGGGGGAATCTGTTCCAATGCCGCTTTCGTGGCCGGAAAGGTCGCACCCCAGATGAAGGTGGTCAATAGGAGGGCGAGTCGCGGCATGAATCAGCAGTGCTGAGTCCTGAGTCGTGAGTTCTGAGTGTACAGGCCCGGATGAACAGGCTCAGCACTGAGCACTCAGGACCCAGCACTGCGTTCTACGGTTTGCAAAGAGGACATAGCCGCTGCCGATTCACTCCAGCCTGTTCCATCGCCAGGGTCGCCCGTTCCTTATCAGGGTAATCGAACCATCCGCCTTCCCAAAAGTCGCTGGAGGTGGCGGTCGATGGCACCTCCGAACACCGGTCTCGGTGGAGCGTCACACGGTCGATGGCACGGGCAATATGCAACCAGTAGATCATGCTAGCCGGTGCGGGTAAAGGGTGAGTGGCAAGGAGCGTTCACGATCGCGCCTTACTCCTGTCCTTGACCGGTTCACGGGAGGAGCTGCCATTCATCCTTCTCGATGAAGCACTTCACGCCGGTCTGTAGCTTTTTGACATCGTCCTTCTCGAAAAGCCGCATATAGCGATCGATTCGATCATCCTCGTCGATTCGTTCTTCCTGCATCACACCGTTGTTCCCCTTGTACCGTCGAATCAGCACTGGCATCGAAACCCTCCTCTGGAGCTAGCAGTTGCGCTGCGTAAGTTGTTAGAATGAGCAGAATATCGTAAGCTGATCAGCATCGCTTGCAGAAGGGCTGTTTGTCAAGATCTGAACGGCTCCATTGGTTGGAGCGAAGACTCGGCGAACTGCAATCATGATCATCTGTGAGCAGGCTCGACTGAGTCGATAGCACTACGATCCCGCAAATGCTTCATCCGGGTACATGTCTCTGACAACCTGGCTGCAGAAGGGAACGCAGGCGAGCAAAGAGAAAGGATGCGATCCTATGCCACTCTATGAATACCGTTGTGGACAGTGTGAGAAACAGTTTGAAGCCACCCAGTCCGTCTATGCCAGAGTAGAAGACACTGAGTGTCCCCATTGCCATGCGAAGGAGGCGACGCGCCTTCTCTCGGCCTTTTCATCCAACGTGGTCGGCGCTCGCAAACCCGGATTTACCGAGAGCAAAGCCAAGGCCATGAACCAGGAACGGATGGAGCGATTCGTCAAATTGCCGCCGTTGAACGCAAAACGCAATGTCCCACCACCAAACATGGCTGCCGAATCCGAGCCCTCTTCGGCAGACCGAACCACGTCCGAATCGTAAACATGGTACACCGTCATCTTTCTGTCTGGTTACACCGCAGGAGTCATCAAGCCCTTGGTCGTGGTGGAGAGCGTCCGTGACAGGACGATCATTGATCACTCAGCTGTGCATGGGCCTGATGCTCATCATCTCCCCTCTTCCGGCCTCAGCTCAGATTGCCGGAACGTTGGTCATCGCCGGCAATGGCCCTGAACAAGCGACCATCGAAGCGCTGGCACGGGCCTTCGAAAAAGCCAATCCCCGTGCCTATATCGATATCCTCTGGGACGAGGACTCCACACCGGTGCAGTTAGTCCAGACCGGCCAGGCCCAGATTGCCGTCACCGGTACGAAGGACGCAACACTGACGGCCTCCCAAATCGGATGGGATGGCCTCGGGATTCTCGTGCATCTCTCGAACTTCACCAAGGAAGTCACGACGCAACAGCTCGCCGATGTGTTCGCTGGAAAGGTCCGAGAATGGTCTGAATTGGGTGGCCCCGAAACGAAAATCTTGCTGATTGACCGCTCCCGCACCCAGAATATCCGTGAGACGTTTGAGTCCCTCCTCGGGATCACCGGAAAGATTCCTGGAACCGCAAAGGTCATTGGACCGGACGATACGGTCGTCAAGACCATCGTCGGCACCCTTCCGCCGCTCTCTGCCGTCGCATATGTGTCACTGAGTACCGGCCTCTCCGCCGTCTCTAATGGGGTGGCCGTCCGTCTGCTGCCGGTCGATAAGATCGAAGCAGAGGTGCCAACGGTCCGGGACGGGCGCTACAGTCTGCGACGCCCGCTGCTCCTTCTCTCGAAACAAGAAGCGAACCCTCTTGTTGAAACCTTTATCGCATTTGCGCTATCTCCTCCAGGTCAAGCCATTGTTGGAGAACTCTATGTGGCCATGCCGACTAAATAGGTCCACACTCAAGGAGGTCCCTATGACTCCCCCTATCCAATCTTCGTTCCTGATGCTCTCATTACTCGCACTAATTGGCCTCCCACTTCACTCACTTGCTGAGGAGGGAGTGATCGTCGAAGGTGCCGGGTATACACTGCATGACGCAGAATCGATCAAAGGACATGACGAACAACAACTGGAAAAGGACCCCGTTTGCGATAGCAGCCGAAAGCCGAAAATCCTGCGTGTGGATCCGGACGAGGCCAAGCCCGGGCAAACCATTATGCTCAAGGGTGAGAACTTCGGAACAAGAGACTGTTTCCGAGGCGTGGCGTTCAGTGCGGCAGGACCCACCAAAATCGATTACAAGTTTGTGAACGATACGATATTAGAGGTCACCGTGCCTGACATCCAACCTGGCATGTCATTCATCGATGTCGTGGCCGGCGGCGGGAATGCCCGTTCGAAGGCATTTTTGGTGCAACCAAAATAACACGCTGCCTCCCCGCCGATCGAAGAGTGTCCGAGACCCTATCCGGGTAACCGATCACTCGGCGGCCTGTTGGCGGACGGCTTTGGCAAGATTGTCGGGTGTCCCGATATCTAGATAGCGGTCGTGCGGAAACGTGACACTCTGTATCCGAAGGCCAGCCTTGAGAGCCTGCTGAAACACCACCCCGACGGCCAAGTCCCCTCCAGGATCATTGGCAGTGTTTGCCAATTGCCCCATCTTTCGCATGGTCTCATCCGCACGTAGAAACTGATGGAGAAACTCGGAAAAGACCGGGGTCCAGACGGCAAAACACCAGCCGAACGTGAGCGTCGTCGAAGCGGGCTTCATCACAATCTCACGAATCCATCCCTCGCTATCACAATCCACCATGTCCCAGATTCGAGGATCTTCAATGCGATGCAGACCAAGCACCACATCCGCACCCGTTTGTTCCTGTTGCTCAATGAGTCGCCGATAGGCATCCGGTGGACCGAACAGAATATCGGGGAAGCCGAATGCAATCCGGTACTGAGACACGAATGAATACGCGCGATCAAGCGTGTCAGGAGGCCCAAGCGAGCCTGGAATCACGAGATAGGCGAGCGACATCCCTACCCCCACGCCCTCCTGAAAATAGTTCGGAATGTCCCATTTCCCTTCACGAATCACGATGAACGTCTTGGACAGCCCCGCCGTTTTGAATTTCTCCAGCAAATACTGCGACGCCACTTTGGGTCGTGGCATCCCTGTCCTCGGATCGTTCGTGAAGCCGACCGGAAACAACTCCTTGCTGCATGGAAACGGTTGAAGACGCTTGGCCTGTCCAGCAGCAGGAATGAGCCCGACGACTTCCGGCCAGGAGCGAGGCTGTGGATCAGGAGCAGTCATGAGAGCGGCATTATCGCCGGATTCACGTGATGAGTCCAGGAGATGTTGAGTCGCCACGAAAAGATGTCATCTCTCATGTCAGGAAATACGTGGGGTACACAACTGTGAGAAACCATCCTGGGTGGACCAGGGCCTATCTGTTTCCGGATCTCTCGACAAGAGAAGGCAAGATCGTGTAGCCTAGAGCTATGTTGATGGATGCCTTTTCTCTCGCGAACATGTCACGAAAGAGAGTTCGCCCGATGTCATTCTCTTGGTCTCAACAAGCGCTCTCTGCCGCATTCCTTGCTATGAGTATATTCATCTCCCTCCAAGCTTCGGCCGCGCCACCAGTCAAGGAGCGTCTTCCCTTGACGATGAGTGGAGCCGGTTGCAGCGAGAAAGAAGCCGAGATCAGCAAGGTCTTGCAGGCCATGCCTGGCGTCATCAGTGTCGATTTCAACCGTGTCCCCAACCATGTGCTTGTGGATATCACCCCCAGCACCGTAAAATCGGTGGATGTGATCAATCGCGTCAACGAGGCTGCGTCCTCCTGGCAGTGCAAGGTTGAGTTCATTGAGGGCTGCATTTCGGCTACCATGCCGACAGCCTCAGCTGCCCCACACGAACACGAATAGTGACCCATCCAAATAAAGCCGCAGCAAGCAGCCGCTTCGCACCGCTCCATTCCGGAAGGGGGTTGTGAGGCTGTTGCGGCCAGTCGCGGGAACCCGGAACCACCCTCTATCCCTGCGCCGATTGGTCCGTTGTCGGCATCGTTCGAAACTCTTGAACGAAGTTCCACACTCGCAGGACATCGACAGTCAGCGCTGCGCCATAGGAGGGGCCATAGTCTCGCTCCGAGAGATGCCCCATGCTGTCATTCCAGGTTTCGAAGCGCACAGGCCCTGCTGAGGCCGCGAGTGACCACGCGAACTGTTTTTGGCTCTGCCCCACGGAATTCACGAAGATCCCTGAATCCCACATCAGTGCCAATTCGATTTCCCAGGTTGGAATCGTTTCCCCAGTGGCCGTTGTCCGATACTGTCCGATGGCAATTGCCGGCTGAACCAACCCCGCCGTGCTTCTGACGGAGTGGAGCACCGCACCGTTGCTCTGATAGCTGATCCGACCCATCGCGGACACCCGAACGTTGATATCGCCCCACTTCTCCGAATGCCACACCGACGGGGTGATTTGCAGTCGACGGATGCCGCCCCGCAGAAACCCCTGTTGGTAAATAGTTCCAACGGAAAAGCCTCCACCGGCAAACATGACCTTCCGATCAAACAGCGACATCCACCGAGTGATAGACCCATCGATCATGACATCGGTTTCCTTCCGAGGGTCCACCGTGGGCACCGACGGCAGTTGGCGCAGTTGATGGACCACTTTATTCTGGAAGTATTGTGAAGGTTCATCACTGGTGGGACTGACCCCAGCCGTGAGGTTGGTGCTCCAATTTTTCCACAACCAACTCGTTCCCGAATAGTCCCAATGTTTCGTCCAGCTGAGTGTGATGAGGTTGAAGCCGAGCGTATTGCCTACCGTGGAGTCATATTTATTCCCGATGCCATCAACCGGGGTAAACCGATTGAGCGTCAGTCCCGAGGTGACGGTCGAATATTGATCCGGGAACGCCGCGCTCCCCCAATGCACCGACGGGGCAGGATTTTCACTCCAGGCAGGAGCGGAGAGGCCTCCGACGAGCAGAAGAACGCCACCAATGACTGTTGCGTTTCGTCGCCCCAACCATGCTGCATTTCCTAAAGACACCTTCCTCTTCATCGATACCGATCCCTTTCATAAGAACATCTGACCTTACTACTATCAAGCTCAGCACGAACATGCTCAGGATGTTGAGCTACCATCAAGTAGCGAATTCTACCTGACTCGCCCAGTGGTCGCGACTAAATTTAATTAAATATATTGATAACCGATACCGACCAATCCTTCCTCTTGTGTGGCGCACGCTGACTGATTTGTCCTCGCATCTCTCGACAGGCCTCTCGATCCTATGCTAGCTTACGCGCTTGTTTTTCTATACCCATTTCTTTCGACACGAGAGCCCACAGGCGAAGACATGTTTAAGAAGATCTTAGTCGCCAATCGCGGCGAAATCGCCATGCGCATCATCCGCGCCTGCCGGGAATTGAACATTGCCACTGCGGCTATTTATTCCGAAGCGGATTCAACCGGCATCTACGTCAAGAAGGCCGACGAGTCGTATCTGGTCGGACCGGGGCCGGTGAAAGGCTTCCTCGACAGCAAACAGATCGTGGACCTCGCCACGCGCATCGGTGCAGATGCAATCCATCCAGGCTACGGATTTCTCTCGGAGAACGCAGAGTTTGCCGAACTCTGCCACGCATCTAATATTACATTCATCGGCCCGTCTACCCATGCCATTACCCTGATGGGCAGCAAGGTCAAGGCTCGCGAACTTGCCGAATCAGCAGGCGTGCCGATCGTGCCCGGTACGGACGGTGCCATTACCAACGTCAAAGAAGCCCTCGCCTTCGCCCACAAAGCCGGCTATCCGGTGATGATCAAGGCAAGCGCCGGTGGGGGCGGGCGCGGGTTACGTGTGGTCCGGTCCGATGAGGAGCTTCGCGAAAACATGGAAGTCGCGGCACGCGAGGCCCAAGCATCTTTTGGCGACGGCAGCGTGTTCATCGAAAAATATATCGAGCGGCCGCATCATATTGAATTCCAGATTCTGGGAGACCGGCACGGCAACATTATTCATCTCGGAGAACGGGATTGCTCGATCCAGCGACGCCATCAGAAGTTGATCGAGATCGCTCCATCCTTGATCTTGACGCAGGAGCTCCGTGAAGAGATGGGCAACGCCGCCATCGCCATCGCCCGCGCAGTGAACTATGACAACGCGGGAACTGTGGAATTTCTCCTCGATCAAGAGGGCAAGTTCTACTTCATCGAGATGAATCCACGACTCCAAGTCGAGCACACCGTGACCGAGCAGATCACGGCGATTGACATCGTACGGAATCAAATTAAGATCGCGGCGGGCCTTCCACTCAGCATCCAGCAGAAAGACGTCATCTTGCAAGGTCATGCCATTCAATGTCGGATCAATGCGGAAGACCCCAAAAACAATTTCCTGCCTTGCACAGGAACCGTGACGGCGTATTTGTCTCCCGGCGGAATCGGCGTGCGCATCGACGGAGCGGTCTACAAGGATTACACCGTCCCGCCCTACTATGACGCCCTGTTGGCCAAGCTGACAGTCCGAGGCCGTACATGGGAAGAAACCGTCAGTCGCATGAGACGCTCTCTCGAAGAATACGTTATTCGTGGACTTAAAACGACGATCCCGTTTATGGAAGCGATCATGCAGGAGCCAGATTTTATTGCAGGGCGGTTCGACACGTCCTACCTGGATACCCACCAGGACTTGTATGCGTACCCCGAATTTGAGCCACCGGAAGATCTGGTCCTAGCGCTGTCGGCTGCGATCGCCGCCTACGAAGGGCTCTAACAGGATGCTGAAACAGTCTCCCAACGCCGTTCTCGCATCGCTCAGAGACTTAACGTATCGAAGTGTACGCCTCGCCTCTTCGCTCGCTGAGGCCTTGCTGGACAGCCTCTTTGAGCACCCTGATAGTCGTCTCACGTTAGCCTCATACAGGCATTTCCAGCCATATTGTCGGCATCAACCGAGTTTTACCGCAGCCTACTACGTCGGGCAAACCCACTGACTCTGAAGAAACACACTACCCATCATGGCAAAAAGACGACCACCAACAAAGAGACCGCAAAAAAAGACCAAACAATCGGCTCCCACGAGTAAAGCGGTAAAGGCGCTCCGCTCACATCCCAGCGAATTCACCATCACGCCGGCCGTCGGCAAACCAGTCTTGATCACCGACGTCGCCCTGCGAGACGGGCACCAATCCCTACTGGCCACGCGGATGCGGACCGAGGATATGTTGCCCATCGCCCAAAAACTGGACGCGGTCGGCTATTGGTCCCTGGAGGTGTGGGGTGGAGCTACCTTCGATACCTGTCTCCGATTTTTAAAGGAAGATCCCTGGGAGCGACTTCGAGCGTTGCGGGCGGCTATGCCCAATACCAAGCTCCAGATGTTGTTACGGGGCCAGAATCTGGTCGGCTATCGCCATTACGCCGACGATGTCGTGGAGCGGTTTATTGAGCGATCGGCGACGAACGGCATTGACGTCTTCCGCATCTTCGACGCGCTCAATGACGTACGGAATCTTGATCGAGCCGTGAGTGAAGTGAAGGCCTGCGGGAAACATGCGGAAGCCACGATCTGCTATACGGTCAGCCCGGTCCATAGCATCGATCGGTTTGTGGATTTGGCCAAGAAGCTGGAAGATCTTGGAACGGACACGATTTGCATCAAGGATATGGCCGGATTGCTGGCTCCGCTTGATGCCTATCACCTGGTGCGTCGACTGAAATCCGCCGTGAAGGTTCCGCTTCATCTTCATTCGCATTACACATCCGGGATGGCGTCTATGGCCTCGCTTATGGCGATCCTTGGGGGCCTCGACATGCTTGATACCTCCATCTCCCCATTGGCAGGTGGAACCTCTCATCCAGCGACGGAAACGTTGGTGGCCTCACTCCAAAACACCCCTTACGACACAGGGTTGGATCTCACGAGTTTTCAACCGATCACCGAACACTTCCGAACGGTTCGCCGAAAATATCGCCAGTTTGAGAGCGATTTTACCGGAGTCGATGCAGAAATTCTCACCTCGCAGATTCCCGGCGGTATGCTGTCAAACTTGGCGGCCCAGTTAACGGAGCAAAACGCGCTCGACCGGATGAAAGAAGTGCTTGACGAGGTTCCACGCGTGCGAAAAGAAATGGGCTACCCTCCGTTGGTCACCCCGACCAGCCAAATCGTCGGCACGCAGGCGACTCTCAATGTGCTGACCGGTGAGCGGTACAAAGTCATCACCACTGAGACCAAGAACTATTTCTTGGGACTGTACGGCCGTGCGCCTGGACAGGCCGATCTCGATGTCATGGCACGTGCCACCGGTGACGAAACTCCGATCAAGACCAGGCCGGCAGATCGGCTGGAGCCGGAACTGGATGAGGCCAAGAAAGAACTGCCGGCTTCGGCTCAGAGCGCCGAGGACCAGCTCTCATTTGTGCTGTTCCCCGCTATTGCGTCTGACTTTTTTGAGGCACGTGAGAAGGGTGACCTGACCCCAGAGCCGTTGGACGTCGGATCAGCAAAAGGCCCTTCGACTGCACATGAGTTACATTTGGCTCCGGTAGAATTCAATGTCACGGTTCATGGTGAGACCTATCATGTGAAAGTCTCAGGCTCCGGTCGCAAGGTTGATGGCCGCAAACCCTACTACATCCGTGTCAACGATAAGCTGGAAGAAGTCTCGCTAGAACCGATCCAGGAAGTGCTCGCCGGTGTTCCGGAATCTCCGGAGATCGGGACGGCAGGAAAACCCAAACGCCCCAGACCTGCAAAACCAGGTGATGTGGCTCCTCCCATGCCCGGTCGCGTCGTAAAGGTTCTTGTTGCCGTGAATGACTGCGTGAAGGCCGGTGACCCGTTATTGATCATCGAAGCGATGAAGATGGAAAGCCGGGTACCGGCACCGATTGACGGAAAGGTCTCTGCGATCTTGGTGAACGACGGCGACAACGTCAAAACGGATGAGACGGTCATTCAACTGGAGTGATTCCATCACTAGTTCAATCCTCGGCCCATCCAGACGCTGTCGGTCGGCACTGCTCATCCTCGGCTTCGTCTCTTCCCTCATGAGCGCATGCACCACTCCGCCACCAATTCCACCCTACTTTGAAACACTGGAACGCTCCCCAAGCACGCGCATCCCGATCAGCACCGTACTTGTCCGTGATCAACGGATCGCCTATCTTGACGTCGGTACAGGACAACCCGTCATTCTGATCCACGGCTTTGGCGGATCCATGTGGCAATGGGAACATCAACAGCACGACTTGTCTCAACATTTCCGTACGCTGACGCTTGATCTCCCTGGTTCTGGCTTATCCGACAAGCCGGACATTGACTACCTACCGAATCAGATGTTGGACTTTTGTGTCGGATTTATGGATGCCCTTCATATCGAAAAAGCTACGTTGGTCGGCAATTCAATGGGAGCTGGCTTGGCCATTGGTACCGCACTGACACACCCAACCCGCGTCGACAAACTCGTGTTGATCGATGGCTTACCATCGAATGTTCTCGCCAAACTCACCAGTCCCTCGTTCAGGGGCGCAGTGGAATCGCAAGCTCCATGGTGGCTGATGTCGTTTGGGAACTGGCTGTTCGGGGGTCTCGCCACCAACTCCGTCCTGAAGGAGGTCATCCATGACCACAGCCTCCTGACACCGGCCGTCCTTGAACGCTCCAACCGTAATCGCCGACGCCCGGGTATCATCAAACCCCTCATGGCCATAAAAAAGACCCTCCCATCCTGGGAAACCGAGTTTGCCCCGCGCATCAGCGACATCTCGCACCCCACCCTGATTATCTGGGGCGAGCAGGATCGAGTCTTTCCAGCAGCGGTGGGAGCAGAGCTTCACCATCGAATTCGGGGCTCAACACTCGTCATCATCCCCAAGGCTGGACATATGCCGCAATGGGAACGGCCGGAGCTGGTGAACCGCTCGCTGATCGAGTATATTCACTCGTCACCCTGAACACAGTCTTGCAAGTGGGATCTCCCCACTTACAGCATCAGAAAGGAGTGCACTATGCGAATGAGGTCTTTGGCTATCATGGTTACGCTGATCTGTCTCCCACTTGGGCTCGCCGGGTGTCAGACGACCGCACACAACACGTTCTTGTACAAAGATATGCCCGTATCCAACGGCACGGCCGTCGCGGGCGAAGGCAACAAGATCCTCTTCAAGGGCAACCAGCTGGCACTCGCCGGGAGCGGGGTGAAAATCGGCGATACACTCCGTGATGTGAAGGTGGCACAGAATGACTTGTCCCTTGTGAACATTGCAGAGACCAAAGGCTCGGGGAAAGTCCGTATCATCAGCGTGGTGCCGTCGCTCGATACCCCGGTCTGCGAACAACAGACCCACATTCTGAGCGAGCGGAATAAAGGCCTTGATAGGATGGTAGAACTAATCACCGTCAGCATCGATACGCCCTTCGCTCAAAAGCGATTCGCCGGGGAAGCTAAGATCGCCAACGTGACCTTCCTGTCCGATTATCGTGGAGCTGAATTTGGGAAAACCCATGGCCTCTTTTTGGAAGGACCATCCCTCCTCACCAGGGCTGTCATGGTCATCGACAAGACCAATACCGTTCGCTATCTCCAAATCACCCCTGAGCTCACCCAGCTACCGGATATGGAAGAAGCCTTCCAGTTCGCCCGTCGCTTGGTCACGGAGAGCTGAGAGAGAAGCAGTTGAGGTTTGAGGGGCACGCATTTCTGTTCTCCTCAACCTCAGCCTTCCTCTTTCCTAAAATCCATGCCTCACTATGATTTACTCGTCATCGGGACGGGGCCGGCAGGGCAGAAGGCGGCCATTCAGGCGGCCAAACTCGGCAAGAAAGTCGGGATCCTCGAGCGCAAGACGGTCCTCGGCGGCGTTTGCATCAATACGGGGACGATTCCCAGCAAATCCCTCCGTGAAGCCGTCCTTTACCTGTCCGGATTTCGACAACGCAGCATCTACGGAGGCGAATACCGGCTAAAAAAGACGATCACGATCGAAGACCTGGCCTTCCGCGCTAATCACGTCATCAAACACGAAATTCAGATCGTTCAGCAGCAGATGGCCCGTAACCAAGTGGATATGTATTTTGGAACGGCCAGTTTTCTCGACCCACATCGGCTTCATGTACAGACCCCCCGTGGGGCGCTAGAACTGACGGCAGACTTCTTCGTCATTGCCGTGGGAACCGAGCCCGCTCGGCCTTCTGAGGTTCCCTTCGATGACCATACGATTATTGATACGGACGGACTTCTATCCTTGCGACATATTCCCAAATCCCTCGTCATTGTCGGGGGAGGCGTGATCGGGACCGAGTATGCGTCGATGCTTGCAGCCTTGGGAGTGCCCGTCACGCTCATCGACAAACGCCCACGGCTATTGGAATTCGTCGATACCGAGATCATTGAGACTCTCCAACAGCAGATGAAAGAATTAGGCGTCACCCTGTATCACGATGAAGAAGTGGTCGCAATTACCAGGAAGGGAGAGCAGGCGGTCCAAGTCTCCTTAAGGAATCATGCGCCGCTTCACACTGCTACACTCCTGTATGCCACCGGCCGCGTCGGAGCGACCGCAGCCCTGCATCTAGAATCGATCGGTCTCCAACCTGATGCCCGTGGAAGACTGACCGTGAATGAACATTTCCAAACTACGCTTCCTCACGTCTATGCAGCCGGTGATGTCATCGGATTCCCGGCTCTGGCTTCGACATCCATGCAACAGGGTCGCCACGCAGCCAGCCATGCCTTCGGCCATCCGGATCGCATGGATACCGCACTCCTCCCTTACGGCATTTATGCCATTCCGGAAATCTCCATGGTCGGGAGGAACGAGGAAGAGCTCAAACGGGCCGATGTGCCCTACGGCGTCGGCATTGCGCATTATAAAGAAATCGCACGTGGACAGTTGATCGGTGACGAAGCCGGCATGGTCAAGCTGCTGTTTCATCGGCACACTCGACATCTCTTGGGTGTGCATGCCATTGGGGAAGGCGCCACCGAACTGATCCACATCGGGCAGGCCGTGATGGCCTTTCATGGTAAGATCGATTACTTTATCGATACGGTCTTCAACTATCCCACCTTGGCCGAGTGCTACAAGGTCGCAGCATTAGATGGGATGAACCGTCTCCCCAGACCCTGGATTCCGTTTCTGTAATGGAATGTCTGGAGCTAAACCTGCAATTATAGATTGTGAGTGTTACGTTTTTCGCGACCACTCAAGACGAACAACTCAAAACCAGAACCTACGTACTTTGCGCCGAGACACGAACAAGGCGTACGTCTGTAGAAAGGATTGCTATGTCCTTTTCCAGTCACCTTCGTAAACTCGCCACTTCCATCTGGGATGCACAATTATCCCATCCTTTTGTCGTGGCACTCGGCGATGGAACGTTGTCTGAAGAGAAGTTCAAGTACTACATCCTGCAAGATGCACGATTTCTCGGCGATCTCGCTCGTGTATTTTCTGCCGCAGCCGTCAAGACCCCTGACTCAGAGAGTGGACTGCGCTTCAACAGATTGGCAGAGGAGACGATCGTCGTCGAGCGCAGCCTGCACGAGAATTACGGTAAACGTTGGAACATGACCGCAAAACAGATGACGTCCGTTCCCATGGCACCGACGAACTATGCCTACACCCGGCATATGCTGGCCGTAGCCGCTGCGGGAACTGCGACGGAAATCACCGTCGTCACCCTCCCCTGCGCCTGGGTCTATTGTGTCGTGGGACAACATTTGTTGAGGAAAGGCCCACCGGCCAAGAACCATCCGTACCGTGATTGGCTCATGCTCTATGCGTCTCCTGAGTTTGCGGAAGTCCAGGTATGGATGCGAAAGAAGGTGGATCAGTGGGCCAAGACAGCCGGAAAAGACGAATTACGGCGAATGGAAGACTCCTTCATCATCAGTTCACGATACGAATGGATGTTCTGGGACATGGCCTGGCGCGAAGAAAAGTGGCCGGTGTAGGAAGTGGACGGAGTCACGGCGCTGGGACTGACAGCCGGAACATTGACCACGATCGCCTTCATTCCCCAGATCGTGAAGGCGTGGCAGTCTAAATCAACCGGCGATCTGTCATGGGGAATGGTGACGACATTCAGCACGGGTGTGCTGCTGTGGCTCATCTACGGCATCTGGATTGATTCGCTACCCGTCATTCTCGCGAACGCAGTCACCCTCCTGCTCCAGTGTGGAATTATTGCACTGAAAATCAGGTACGGATAATAACAAGAAGCTCCACTGGTGATCATGCAGTGAACCAGAAGCGGCTAAAGATTGAACAACTATCTCTTAGTCATGCTCGACTTAAAGAATCGCTGCTACCGGTCCTCCGTGGAAATGTATTCCATGTGACCACACGCGCTGGGTTTCTGGGAGTTACCAAAGATGGCTTCATTCGGAATAATAAGAACGGACTTTATACCTACTCGTTCCCACAATCGAACCGAAGCTATGCACGCAACAGAGGGTGGGTTTCTCTGTTCGACCTACGAACCCTATCCGAAGATCAAGTTGAAAGAGCTCTTGAGAATTTTCATTTCCTGAACCCTCCCTACACAGAAAACAATCCTTTCTTCCTGTTTCTCTCTGAATCCCTCCATCACAAACTCGTTCCGTGGACTCACACAAGAGATGAACAGGCATGGCAAGAGATGTTCATTCCAATAGTTGAGGGTTTCTACCCGGAAGACATCCCGATTACATGTATCAGCAGAGTTGTGGCTGTGCGGGTCAGACAAGCCAGAACCATGCAGAGTGAGCTCACAAAACAAATAGATGAGGCTGTTCGAACCATTTACACGCGCAACTTGAAACCACTTTAGATACCTAGGCTTCTAAACCAGAACTCGCAATAGAAATGGAGGTCCAAATGTTCTTGGTAAATTCCAATGGTCGTCAATGTCGAAAGACACTAAGCCTTCTGTCTTGCCTTGGCTAGCGCCATGGCCATGGCGCTGAGCGGCTGAGACGGTTGTGCGGTCTGAGCCGATCCCGATTCTCCTCGCCCACGTTGAGTACCGGCGGTATTGTTGCTCGACTGTGCTGAAGAACTCGCACGACTTGCGGTATCATCAAGGCGCATCGTTAACGCGATACGCTGGCGTTTCAGATCGACGTCGATCACCTTCACCTTGACGACCTGCCCCGGCTTCACCACCTCATGAGGATCCTTGATGAAGCGATTAGCCAATGCAGACACATGCACCAGTCCATCTTGATGCACCCCGATGTCAACGAAGGCTCCGAATGCCGCGACATTCGTGACCACTCCTTCAAGCACCATACCCGGCTGTAAGTCACTCACCGATTCAACCCCGTCACGGAACGTCGCCGTCTTGAATTCAGGCCGAGGATCGCGGCCGGGCTTTTCCAGTTCGCTAAAAATATCTCGCACCGTCAGCAGGCCAAACTTCTCATCGGTAAAGTCCTCTGCCGAGACCCCCTTCAATACCGCCGACTTTCCCATCACCTCGGCTATCCCCGTTCCTAACTTGGTCAGAATCCGTTCAACCACCGGATAGGCCTCTGGGTGGACGGCAGAACAGTCTAACGGATTGTCACCATCCGGAATGCGCAGGAAGCCTGCCGCTTGCTCGAACGTCTTGTCACCAAGACGAGGGACCTTGCGGATCGCCGTCCGATTGGGAAACGGTCCGTTTGTATTGCGATACTCCACAATGTTTCGAGCCAAGGCTTTATTGAGCCCTGATACGCGTTCCAGCAACGGGACCGATGCCGTATTCACATTGACTCCGACGGCGTTGACGCAATCCTCGACCGTGGCATCGAGCGATCTCGCCAAGGCCTTCTGATCCACGTCATGCTGATACTGCCCGACCCCGATCGCCTTCGGCTCGATCTTGACCAACTCAGCGAGCGGATCCTGCAGCCGTCGCGCAATGGACACGGCCCCTCGTAAACTGACATCCAGCTCAGGAAACTCCGCCGCGGCAAACGCCGACGCAGAATAGACCGATGCCCCTGCTTCGCTCACGACGATTTTAGCCAGCTTATGTTCAGGCTTTTGCGCAGCGACCACTTTGATAACCTCCGCCGCCAATTTGTCCGTCTCCCGGCTCGCGGTGCCGTTGCCAATCGCCACCAAGTTCACGCCATGCTGAACAATCAGCCGAATCAGGGTCCCCAATGCCCCTTGCCAATCGTTACGCGGTTGGTGAGGATAGATTGTCTCTGTGTCCAACAACTTTCCTGTCGCATCAACGACAGCCACTTTGCACCCGGTGCGAATCCCCGGATCGAGACCAAGAATGGCCTTGGGCCCGGCCGGGGCCGCCAACAACAACTCATGGAGATTCTTTGCAAAAATTCTGATCGCCTCCGCCTCAGCAGATTCTCGCAATTGCACGAGCAGCTCCGCACTGATGGTCAGATGCATTTTGACACGCCAGGTCCAGTCACAGACGGTCGCCAACCACTTATCGGCCGGTCGACCACGATCGGCAATGCCGGCATAAGCGGCAATCAAGGCGACACAGGGATGTGGAACCATGGCCTCGAGGCCCTCTCCCAACCCCAGCTCGAGCTTTAACACCCCGAGAGTACGACCTCTGAACAGCGCCAAAGCCCGATGCGACGGAATATTCTTGATGGGTTCCGAATAGGCATAGTAGTCACGAAACTTTTCCTCTTCAGCCGTTTCTTTGTCTTTCATCACCGTCGAAGTCAACACGCCCTCGTTCCATAGGCGCGTTCGTATCGCGGCCAAGAGATCGGCGGTTTCTGCAAACCGCTCCATTAAGATGTCCCGAGCCCCTTCGAGTGCGGCTTTCACATCCGGCACATTGACGGCCTCCACTCCTTCCGAAGCCGGTACCACGCGAATGTACTTGAGTGCCTCCTGTTCAGGAATCAACAGAGGATCGGCTAACAGGGCATCCGCCAACGGCTCGAGCCCCGCTTCACGAGCGATTTGTGCGCGCGTGCGTCGTTTCGGTTTGAAAGGAAGATACAGATCTTCGACGGCCTGTTTAGTCATGGCCGCCTCAAGACTCGAGCGCAAGGCGTCGGTGAGCTTCCCCTGTTCCTCAATGGAAGCCAACACAGCCGCGCGCCGCTCCTCCAGCTCACGCAGATAGCGCAGTCGCTCTTCCAGCGTCCTGAGTTGCGTGTCGTCTAGATTCCCTGTCGCCTCTTTCCGATATCGCGCAATAAAAGGAACCGTCGCTCCTTCATCGAGCAATGCTACCGCAGCGGCTACTTGCGAGCCTCCAACGCCGAGTTCCTTGGCGATGCTCGGAACAATCTTGCGCTGCAGGACATCGGATGGGATGTGAGTTGTGTCGGTTGTCTCCGTCGTCATCGGCATCACACGTCTATCTTTCCGAACGCGGCATCAGTCCGCGCTCTCTGAGAGTTGAAGAAGAGAACGTCATTGTACGTAGGACAATCGTTCATGTGCAGGAGAACAGAACAAGACGCGAGAATAGTCCACAGGCTAGTGTGAAAGGGTTCCAAACGCGGCAAACAACTGCCCAGCCAGATAATGGGTCCCCATGCCGTCACTAAACCGCTTGCGGCGAAGGAAGTCGTTGAAGACTCGCCCATCGGCCGTCTTGTGGATATCGGGATGCTGCAGATTCATCCGATAGCGTTCAATCCCACGTGACAGTGAACTGACGAAGAGCACGGTGCCGTCGGGCTCGACCTTCTCCACCACTCCAATATGTGTGAGTGGATCGTTGGGTAAGCCGTCTCCGTTGAAATCCCACGTGTTATGAAAAAAGACCAAGTCCCCTGGATGAACGGTCGGGCCATAATGAATCCGCCCATGCTCCATCACATGGGTGTAAATGCGTCCCACCCCGTTTCCACCATCCAGTTCTCCTAATCCACTATAGAGATCGACGCGCTGCGACGCATAGACGCCTCGCACAAAACCAGAACAATCCGGATTGAAACTTCGGCCCCCGATCTGAATTCGAGATTGCCCAACAAATCGTACGGCTGTTTTGGCGAGTGCCGCCTGCCGTGGCATTGCCTTCGCCATGGCACAACACGACATGCCCCGCGTTCCCATGGTGGGAATCATCGTCCGATCAGAGGTGGCTGTGTGACGAGTTCCGGTAACGCAGCCGGAAACTGTCCCGGCGATCAGCAAGACGAGAACACGGCTTGTCCAAGGAGAATAGGACGAGGCTCGACTCATTGTCCTTCAGTATACAGATCCGCTGCTGGAAGACAAGACTCGCTCTCTCATCTCACCACCTCCCACACTGCCTGCTGGCCCACGTGGTTCAGGCCTATGCCACGGATCAACACTTCCGCAGGACACTGCGCTGCTCATAGCGTCTGTACGCTTTCATTACCCTCCCGCACTGCCTACCGGCCCGCCAGGCTCCGTCATGCGCCATGGATCCAGAAGCTCCCCAAGCCGCTTCTCTGATAACACCTTCTGCTCTTTTGCCACCTGCCGAACAGTCTTCCCGGACTTGTAGGCGTCCTTTGCCAGTTTCGCCGCGGCTTCATACCCGATCTCCGGCGCCAACGCCGTGCACATGGCCAGACTTTCTTCAATGAGACTCTTGCAACGCTCTTCATTCGCCTTGATGCCTTCAATACATTTTGCAGAAAAGTTATTCGACGCCGTCGCGAGCAGTTCGATCGACTGGAGCAGGTTATAGGCCATGACCGGCATCATCACAATCAGTTCAAAATTCGCCGCCTGCCCACCCACCGTTACCGTGACATCGTTTCCAATGACCTGGGCACAGACCATCGTCACAGACTCGGCAATGACGGGATTGACCTTCCCCGGCATGATGGATGACCCTGGTTGCGTCTCCGGCAGATTGATTTCCCCGAGCCCACAACGAGGACCGGACCCGAGCCAGCGAATGTCATTGGCAATCTTCATCAAGCTCACCGCGACGTTTCGCAACTGCCCGCTTGCCTCAACCAGCGAGTCTTGCGCTGATTGAGCTTCAAAGTGATTCTTAGCTTCTTTGAATGAACAGCCGGTCTCCTTCGAAATAATCGACATCACCTTTGCAGAAAACTTCGGATGACAGTTCAGCCCTGTCCCCACTGCAGTTCCACCCAAGGCCACTTCACTCAAAGCTGCCTGAGCTTGTGTGACGCGCTGAATACCGAGCTCAATCTGACGCGCATAACCACCGAATTCTTGTCCTAGGCGAACCGGGGTGGCGTCTTGGAGGTGCGTCCGTCCAATCTTGACGATCTTGTCGAACTCCTTCGCTTTGTTCTTCAAGGCCTTGTGCAGCCGAGTCAAGGCAGGAAGAAGCTGATGTTGCATCATCTCCGACGCGGCGATATGAATGGCCGTGGGGATCACGTCGTTGCTCGACTGGCCGAGATTGACATGGTCGTTCGGATGCACCAGCTTGCTGCCTCGCGCACCACCAAGCAATTCCGTGGCACGATTTGAGATAACCTCGTTGGTGTTCATGTTTGTGGACGTGCCGGAACCGGTCTGAAAAATATCCACGGGAAACTCGACGTCCAGCTTGCCATCGACCACTTCCGTGGCCGCTCGTTTAATCGCCTCCGCCGGCTGTTTGTCCAACAACCCAAGGGCGTGGTTCACGGTCGCAGCCGCCCGTTTGATCATGCCCATGGCCCGAATGACGGATCGCGGCATCCGAAGCGTGCTGATCGGAAAATTCTCGATGGCGCGGGCAGTCTGCACTCCATAGTAGGCTTCGGCGGGAACAGCCAACTCCCCCATCGTATCGCGTTCCATCCTGGTTGCAGACGCGGGAAGACTCTGATTCGTTTTCATGCGTGGCACTCCATTATTGTAAGGGTGTCATACTCCTTGCGGGCGCCATGATAAACTCAGTACGTCGATTTTCACAAGTGCATGGACGGCAAACTCACCGCTGAGCCGTCAGCAGGCGTTAAAGAAACATCCCTGCGGAACTCGCACTCATCACAGTCTGATCGTCGACAGACTGGCAGTGCTGGCCAATCGCCTCTGGGAAATATCTCCAGCCTAAGTATGCTCATCCAAACCAGCAATCAGAAGGCTCTGCAAGCTAAGATATTATATGGAGGGAAACGGCTGAAGAGTGCGCACGGCATGGGTGGAGGGTAATAGGCACTGAGATACCAGACTCATGGCCAGCAATCTCACCATATTGTTTTGGACACGAGCGCTCAGTTGCGAGACCGTACCCGACGAGTCTGGTTCTGCTCGCTAACTCTCACATCTGAGTCACGTCTTGTTCAGCCCGATTGCCGCTCTCGACCTCTGGCTGAAACGCAAATGTGGTTTTGGGTGTCACAACCTGGAATAGCTGCAGAATGTCGATACTCATCCCGACCAAGGCAAGAGACCATCCACCGACGATCATCCACCAGACCAATGAAAACATGTCCGAAGGCTGATCGAAGTTGAAGACCGCCACGACCCCTCCAAGCGCCAGCACCATCCCAACCGTCATCAGCACGTAGCAGAGAATTTTCATCCTCACCTCCTCAAACCGGTCAAGTGTATGAACCAGTTCAACAATCGAACGGAGAACCTACCTACCTACCTCCCTTCCCAGCGCCTGCACGGCGAACGACGCACGACACCTATTGGAGATTCGGGTGACCGCGAGACACGAAGTACCAACGGCACTCTACTCGATTTCACCACCGTTGCAATCCAGCAGAATGCCCCTACCCCATAGATCTGATTGGATCAGGATGGTCCTTGGACTGAATAGCCCAACCTACATCAAGGCGAGGACACTTCTGCGGAGGAAATATTCATCGTCCATGAACTGTGACGCGTATCTCGTCATCTGGAACAATTGTTTCAGGTAGGGGGTTCAAGTTTCACGTTGCGTGGGAGCATTCTCCCCAAACTTGAAACGAGAAACCCAAAACTCGAAACTGGCTAACAGAAGTACACTTCACGAACAACGGTTTGTACTTTACACGCCTCGTTGCCTACAGCGGAAGACACCTACCGCACAGAGGCTGAGAAGCTCATGTTGAGGCGTACTGACAGAGATAGCTTACGGGTTGCGCAATTCCTCTATTCGTCCTTTCGCCCTGGCAAGATTCACCCGCGAGGCATGCACGCGGAACAGGGCATCAATCATGTTGTCTTTCGCCCGGACAAGGGAGAACAACGCATTCGACAACTCCAATGTATTCGAGCTCAAGGTTCGGATACGCTCGCGAGCCAGCCCCACTTCGGTCATGGAGGCTTTGAGACCATCTTTCGCGATCCGCTGCTGTTCGAGTGAGGCCTTCAGGGTCACCAGCGCGTCCCGAACTTCCATCCCGATCTGGTTCTTCACCAGATCTAGTTTGTAGGCCTCCTGGTTATATTCACTCACACTCTGCCCGATGCGGCCTTCCCGTTGTCCTCCGTCAAAAATCGGAATCGACAGCTGAACTCCGACGTTGTAGGTCCCGGTATTGTTTTCAAATCGATTGCCGATCAATCCGTAATTGCCTTCCGCCGACAGCGAGGGAAGCCGCTCCCCTTTGATCGAACGCAGACCCAATTCCGCCGTTCTGATCCGTTGCACCTGGGCCTTAAGCTCAGGTCGCTCGGTGCCGGCTGCCTCCAACGCACCGTGAAGTGAGGGAAGCGCCCCTTCGTAGGCCTTCAGTGAATCCGTGAGTTGAAGCGACAGGTCATATCCGATCCCGATGGAGTTCAGCAGCATGAACTTGGCCCGCTCGACCTCGCCCTTGGCCAATTCAAGGCGCTGCCGTTCATTCTCGAGTTGTGATTCCAATCGCGCCGCGTCGAGGCCGGTTGCCATCCCACCCACCTGCCGGTTTTTGACGAACGCCACCAGGTCCTCATAGAGGGCCACATTGGCCGTTCGCGCATCGACCGTGTCCTGGTAGCGCAGCACCTCGAAGTAGGACAGAGCTACCTTCGCCACCGTGTCGTTCTCGGTGGTGGCTGAATCCAGCTCGGCCACCTGTAGGGCGGACCGCGAGGCCCGCCACCGTTCGATCAAACTTAAACTGAACAGGGACTGAGTAAAGGAGGCGCGGCCGTCGACGATATCGAATGGGTCGGTCCTCACCGGCCTTCCACCGATGGTACCGAGGAAAAACGTTTGGTGGTTGTACTTACCAGCGGCGGCCACATTCGGAAGAAGCGCACCCAATTGCGTGCGGGTGGCCGCGCGCGCGGCCTCAATTTTTTCTCGATATAAACGGATGTTGGGACTCTTGCCGAGCGCCAACTCGATAGCCTCCGCCAGCGACATCTTCAGCACCGGCGGATTCTCTGGCGGCAGCGGAAGCGCAACACCCTCTTGCGCCCGTACCGCCATACCGGTCGCGCACAGCCACGTCAGGACGACAATACCCATGAGGGCTCGACGAGGAATAATGAGCCCCCATGTTCGTCCCCGCGATGATTCCACCCCTCGGCCCGTCACCCGAGATGGCGCTCTGCCTCTCATCGAGTCTCCCTCCTATTTCGCCGTCTGAAATTTCACGGTGCAGGCCAGTCCAGCCGGCAAGGCGTTATTGGGATTCGGCATTTCCAACCGAACCCCGAACGTACCGCTCGCGCTGTCGACCACGCGATTCACCACGGTCACATGCGCTTGATAGGTGGCTGAGCCGCCGCCTTCCGGATGTACGTCCGCTTTCATGCCGAGTGTGATTTTCCCCAGCAGGCTCAACGGCGCAAAGACTTCGATGCGCAGCGGATTGATCTGCGCCAACTTCAAGATCGGCGTTTTGCCGGCCAATTCACCGGGAGACAAGAGCCGGTCGACGACGACACCAGTCAGCGGGCTGGAAATGGTACGGAGCTGCAACGCCGCCGTAGCTCGTTGCCACTCCAGTCCATCGATCTGTTTCCTTTCCGTCGCCTCTAGATATGCAATGTCCGCAAGATTTCGTTCCGTCTCGGCTTCATCGAGTTCATGCTTTGCAATGGAGTTTGACTTAAACAGATCCGTCGCCCGACCAAGCTTTCTTTCACTGAAGGCCATCTTGGCCTGCGTGCTTTTGATCGTCGCCTCCGCTTCTGCCTTCGCCTTCGCCAGCGCAACCGTGGACTTTTCCACGCTCGCCTCCAGTGCGACCACAGCTTGCCCCTTCGTCACCCAATCGCCCCGTTCGACATGCACCGTCTGGATGATGCCTTCGACCGGTGATCCAATGGACACTTCCATAAAGGGTTTCATGATGCAGGCCAGATTGTCGGAGGCGTCACTCGCCGTAAGCCCGCCACACCACCCGATAACCAGACAGAGTGAAACCCGTATGACGGAGCCACAAGGACGCAACCCGTTCCTGACAGATCTGACGAACGACTCTGAATCCATCCTCACCATCGCATTCGCCCCCATCATTCCACCCGTCCCGAAAACGCCAGCGTGGATTCGAGTTGGTCTTCATGCTGAAGCAATTCCCGGCGCATACGGGCATGCAGCCGTTCCGCCGACCGTTGGGCCACACGCACGAGCCATTGCGCTGGCCATCCTTGCAAGGGTGTCCCTGGTTTCAGGAGCAGTGAGGCAACCCACCGGATGACCGCCCCCCGAGAGGCGACCAACAGTTCATCTTCCAAGGACGTCACGGTTTCGTAACTGCCGGGATCTCCTTGCCGGCCGGTCCGCCCGTAGAGCTGCCGATCGATCCGTGCGGCTTCGTGCCGTTCCGTCGCGATCACATGCAGCCCGCCGGCCTGGGCCACGGAACGAAGCAGTTTGATATCAGTACCGCGCCCCGCCATGTTCGTCGCCACCGTGACTCGTCCGGACTCACCGGCTGCGGCCACGACCCCAGCCTCCTCCTGATCTTGCCTCGCATTGAGTACGACATGCCCAATCTTCGCTCTGGTTAAGTGTTCACTCAGAATCTCAGAGGCCTCAACCGACCTTGTGCCGACAAGAACCGGGCGTCCCTGTTCCCGCAAGGCTCGGATCCGCTCCACAACCGCTTCCCACTTCTGGTCCGCCGTGGCGAACAAGCGCTCCCCCATCCACCGGCGCTGAAGCGGGCGATTCGTCGGAACCCTCACGGTCGCAAGTCGATAGACGGCCCATAGTTCACCGGCCACCTCCTGTGCGGTGCCGGTCATGCCGGAAAGCCAGAGATAACGCCGAAAAAATCGCTGATAGGTGATGCGCGCCAGCGGCCTGTTCATCGGCGTCACCGGACATCCTTCCTTCAACTCGATCATTTGGTGCAGCCCATGTTCCCAGGACCGATCTCCCATGACACGTCCTGTATATTCATCGATGATCTGCACCTTCTCACCGCGGACAAGATAGTGCACATCGCGTTGAAACAGATGGAGCGCCGTCAACGCCTGCCGAACCAGCTCTTCCCTCCGCCTCGGTCCCGACCAGAGACCTGTGAGCCCTACCGCCCGAGTGGTGAGTGTGGTTTGCCCGCTTGACGTGAGCCGGATGGTTCGCTCTCGTCCGTCCAGAGAGAAATCCTGCCCCCTCACCAAGCCGCGAGCCAGCGTCAACGCCGTCTCATAAATATCCCTTTCCGGCACGTCACCCCCGACCCCGGAAATGATCAAGGGCACCCGCGCTTCATCTACCAATACACTATCGGCTTCATCGACGATGCCGAAACACAAGCCCCGCAAGACCAACTGCCGCACCCGCGCCGCATCGCCGTACAGTTGCTCCAATTGAAGTTGGATACGATTCGGCTGCCGCCCGACCGCCAACCGGTCTCGGAGATAGTCGAACGCCAGTTCTTTATTGCAGCAGTACGTCACGTTGCAGCCATACGCACTCCGTCGCGCGACCGGATTGAGCTCATGGATCACGGCTCCGACGCTGAGTCCGAGCATCTCATAGAGCGGAGCCATCTCACGGGCATCCCGGCCCGTCAGGTAGTCGTTGACTGTGATCACATGGACCGGCACCCCAGCCATCGCAACGGTTGCCGCGGCCAAGGTCGCGGTGAGCGTCTTGCCCTCTCCCGTCGCCATTTCCGCGATGCAACCGTTCAGCAAGACCCACCCACCAAGAATCTGCACGTCATAGTGCCGTTGCCCGAGCGTGCGGTGCGCCACTTCCCGGATCAGGGCGAAGGATCGACACACCCGCTCCTCCAAAAGACCATCCCGCCGCAAACTTTGACGCAATTGCGTCGCTCGTTCAGTGAGCTGCTCATCCGACAGCCTTACAAGCTCGCGGCCCTGCGTGGCCACCTGTTCGACAATCGTTGTGTTTCGACACAGTCGCACTCGATGCCGACGCAGTAGTGGACTGACCACGCGAGCCCCTTGCCGGTCGAACCAACCCTCCTGGGGGACAGATCGTTCCGGGTAAGCACTGTGTAACGCCGTGCGTTCGCGCGCCAGATCAAACATTGAATCGCGCCAGGAAGAGCTGACGTCCCTGCCGATACCATTGAGCTGCTAACGATGCTCGTCCGTGATCGAATCGCACATAGACGCGCCCACCGACGTTGAGAAGGCCATGCTGCAGCGGCAGCGCCACATCGATCTGGAACAGTTTCTTCATCGCCGTGTGCCCCTTCGCATCCTGTGGATCCAGCGGCACCTGTCCCCCACCTTCGCTGCCCAAGGCCGGACTCGGCAGCTCGTCGCTGGCCGCCGGCACCAGGCGTGAGATCGTCGCCAGCATCGGGTCGGTCAACCGCTCCGTCAGTCGCACTTCCACGGCATGGGTCTGATGCCGAATCAAGTCAATATCACCCTGATCGACAACCGTACGGACGGTCATCGTCTTGAGGTCCACGACATGAGCCAGCACATCACCTCGCTTCACAAATCGCCCTGGCAGATCCTCAGCCTTCGGAAGAATGAACGTCCCTGCCACCTGACTTCTGATTTCCAGTTCCGACTGTCGCTCCTTCGCCCGAGCCAAACGCTCTTCGATGTACCGCTGCTCTTCTTCCAGCATTTTGGCCTTCACCAGGTTGTCGACGAGTTGCTCTCGCACCCGCGCTTTGATCTCTCGCAGTTGCCCCTCAAGCACCTTCACATCTGTATGGACCACGGGGTCTGAGCAGACCACGAGCAGATCGCCAGGGTGGACCGGTGAACCAGGCGCCGCCACGACCCGTTCAACAAACCCATCGACCTGAGCTCGCACAAAGGCCTCATCGGGAATCCACACCACACCCTCGGCTCTAGTCCGGAACGGCGCCGGAAGAAGCGTCAGCACGACCATCACCCCGGCGACCAGCGCCAGGCTGGCGGCCACGGCTCGCCCACGCACCCGTCTGATCCTGGGGCTGGTGAACAAATAGTGGATGCCCTTCCCAAGCGGGAGCACAAACCAGGTGCCGGCCGTCACGACCGCGAAGATGACACCCAAGAAAAATAACTGGGCCGTGAGATAGAGGAGAATGGCGACGACGACCACCACCCGATAGATGAAGGATGACACGGCGTAGGTGATGAACCATGCCCGCTCGCCTTGGGTCGCCTGAGGCACCGGCGCATCGTCTCGCCCGAACAGGTATCGCTCACAGAGATACCCGAGATACGTATTGGCACGTTGACGGAGATTCGGAATTTCCAGAAAGTCCGCGAGAATGTAATAGCCGTCAAAGCGCAGGAGTGGATTGGCGTTGAAGATGACCGTCGAGATGCCGGCGATAAAGATGGTGTTGTAGGCGAGCGTTCTGACCGTACCCGGTTCGACGCTGACCCACACATAGACGGCCATCGCGGCCAGCACCAATTCCACGATCATCCCTGCGGCTCCGACGACCACGCGCTGCCATTTATCGGCGAACGCGGACGAGGCGGAGGCCTCCACATAGGGCACCGGTGAGAGGACCAGGAGCATGATCCCCATGTCATGCACCTCACCCCCGAACACTTTTACGGCGAAGGCATGGCCGAATTCATGCAGCGCTTTGATCACCGGAAAGAGCAGCCATAACAGGACAAGATTCTGCGGCGCGGTGACACGATCAATCAGATCCGCAGTGAGGTCGGACCAGTGCGCGGCACCGAGTAAAACAGCCGGGCCGACGATCAGACACCAGAGGACCGCACCCCACCAGGAAAAGAAGGGGCGGACAAGCGGGGCCCCCTGCTGCAAAAACCGTTCAGGGTCAACGAGGGGAAACTGCCAAGCGAAGATACTCATCAACCGCTTCTGCCACTTCCGCTGTTGCTGTTTATCATGGCGAGCCAAGAGCTCGGATGTATCTGGAGGAATGTCACACTGCAACACATCCGCGGCATGAAGTTGACTCAGCAGTTGGACCACATCCGGTTGAGTCGGCGCATGGTCTCCAAGCTTGGTCGAGCAACGCTCCCATAGGTCCTGGACGGAGTGCGTGCCGTCCATCAGGCCGATGAAGGCGAACGCGGCCGGAGTAAACCGGTGGAATCGCTCGTTCGCTCTGTCTTGTAGTACATACCAAATCCGTCCGCGATAGCGATGCCGATGCAGCACAGCATGACTACGAAGCCGCGGGGTCAGGGACGCTACGCGATACCAGGAGGGACTAAATAACGCTTCAGACATACAGTTTCACGTTTCAAGTTTCATGTCTCAAGTGACCGGCACGTTCCCCAACCTGAAACCAGAAACATGAAACACGAAACTCCTCCGCCGAATGCGCTTCACAGCCGTTCCCATATTAGGGTAGCCACGTCCAGAGAGTGAGTCGCATCCAATCCACAACCTGATGTGTCCAGATCCAGATCAACGAACGCCGATCGATTTCGATCTTCCCTGCGCCTTCCATCGCCGGACGCAAGCGGTCATGCGGCTGATCGAGGGCCGCTTCCACACGGAAGAAATTGCGCCCATCCTTTGCCGTCGAGACGGGTGTCATCTTGGCAACCGTGACCCCCACCGGGTCAGACGGAAAGGCCGAGAGCAACAGCTGCCCGTGCTGGCCCACCTGCACATCGGCAATGTCGCGCTCGTCGACCTCCAGCACCACTCGATAGCGGTCGAGCGGGGCAATCTCGAACAGCACCTTGCCCTTTTCAACCGGTGAACCCAGCGACTGGCTCAGGTCTCCGCTGACGATGATCCCATCGAACGGCGCCAGCAGGCGCGTGTGTGCGAGTTGATCATCAACGAGGGCAAGTTCCGACTCCACCTGATGCATCTGCGCGGTGGCAATCTCGACCTTGGCGGCCTCCCGCTCGGCCATCGCCTTGTGATACTCCTTGCGATACTCTTCGAGCTTGCTCGCAGACTTCAGACGTTCAAGCCGTAATTCTCGATCATCGAGCGTACAGAGGACATCGCCCACACGCACCATGTCGCCAGCTCGAAGAGGCGCCTCTCGGATATAGCCGTTGAAGGGAGCCGCAGCCGTCCGTTGAACGATCGGCTCCAAGACCGTCTTGGTCGAGACACGATAGTCGCCCTCCGCTAGCAGATAGAAGAGCACGAGGCCTGCGAGAGTCACGGTCGTCAGCTTCAACGCCACATAACTGGGGCCCAGCAGGTCGTGACCATAGCGAGTGAGAGCATCCCAAACTTTGGCCCCGATCCACCGATCGTCACGACGATGGATCTCCAGCACCGGACCGGTGAGCGCCGCTACCGACCGGCAGAGCACCACACTCTTGTCGTCGAACGGTCGTTCCTCCGGCCGTTCCAGCAAGAGGGCGCCGACGACCTGCCCGCTCGCTTCCAACGGCACGCACAACAGTGCGCCGCTCCCATGGTCTTTGGCAAACGCCTCGTGGGCCAGCATCACAACCGATGCTCCTTCTGCCGGCGGAGGGAAGACGATCGTTTCACGTTGATCAATCGCCTCATCCATCGCTTCGGCCAACCCACGAATCACATTGGTCTGGGCTTTGAATTCAGCACTATGGGACACCGCGGCCACGCAGGCGTGGCCGCTCTTGACGAACCCGAGACTCACCCGGTCGCAGGCAAGGCTTGTTGCCAGCGCATTCACCAACGCCATGGCTGAGGCGTAAAACCGGTCATGCCCGACGGCCGTGGCGACCAGATCCAGCGCCGCTTGAATTCGCTCACGTGTGTGTATTTCGAGCGCCACCGTTTCCCGCGCGAACAACAGTTCGAGCCAGGCAGCCCCCCACTGCAGCCGTCGCATCAGCTTCTCAAGTTCGGTCCCTGATCTCGGCGTAACTTCCAGCACAACGGCGCCATGGAGCGAACCGCAGACCTCGATGGGATAGCCGAGTTCGCTGGGGCCGTTCTGCGTCCCTCCCTCAGTCGGCTCACCACACACAACAAGACGCCGCCGTTCTGCCAACGTGCGCTCAGCGGTATGGGTGAGCTGTGTCAGATGCTGAAGCTCTACTGGCCAGATCGCTACGGGAGAGAAGGGACCACGATCAGCCGGGCCGAAGAGCACCATGCCCGCCTGTACGCCCTCGATCATTCGGCATTGCAACGCCAGCCAGTTCCGGCAAAAGTCCTCAATGGTAGTGGCCTTGGCAAAGGCAGCCCAGAGCGCCTCCTCCTGGGTTGCATCGGCTTGCGCCAGCGTGGCGACAGACGCGTTCGCTTCCACCTTCTGACTTACACGCTGTGAGCTGACCTGTTCATTCATGATTTCGGCATCAACTCCTCGACCACTTTCGCAAATCCCATCTCACTGGCGATCCCGACGTCCGCAACCACACGCTAGTTCCTCCGACTGCTTGACAGCAATCTCATATTGAGATACCCTTGCAACGTGCACGTCATCACGCGGAGGAGACTGGTCGAATTCGCAAAGGTTCATCCGGATGCGCGGACTCCGCTGCAACACTGGCTTGCGATCGTCCGAAAGACCGCCTATGAGTCCTTTGCCGGTCTGCGGGTCACATTCCCATCCGCGGATCAAGTAGGCCGGTTTACCGTGTTTAATATCGGCGGCAATAAGTTTCGGCTTATCACCGCCATCCATTACAACCGGCAGAAGGTCTACATCCGGCATGTGCTCACGCATGCCGAGTACGACCGAGGCGCCTGGAGAACCTGATTGATGCTCGCTAAATACATCCACGACGTCAACACCAAGTACCGTCGCATTCGTCAACGAATTCCTTTGGGCCGGTTGCATACTAAAGAGGAATACGACCGAGCAGTGACCGTCCTCGATGCCATTCTGGACGAAATCGGCGAGCAGGAAACCCACCCCCTCGCCGACTTGGCTGAGACCTTGGCCCTCTCGATCGAGGCCTACGAAGACACGCACGTTGCCATACCCGACGCCTCAGGACCTGACATTCTCCGCGGCCTGATGGCGGAACATGACCTCGCGCAAACCGACATGCCCGAGATCGGCAGCCAGGGTGTGGTGTCGGAAATCCTCTCCGGTAAACGCGATCTGAACGTCCGTCAAATTGCCCGGCTCGCGGTACGGTTTGGAGTGTCGCCCGCTCTGTTCATACCATCCTCTCCCGTCACACCTCGACGCAGCAGGACCAAAAAACTCAACAGGCGCGTCAGCTAGTCCAACGCTTCTCTCAATACTTGCAAACCAGGCCTCTTGAGAGACGCTTCACCTTGCTTCATCGGGTAGGCGCGTTCGGACGGGGACCAACACCAGGCGCAAACGCCGGGACGGGTGTCAGTCCCCTTGTCTCGCTTCACGAGATACGCTTCACCGTTCAGCCGTTCGACAAGCTCATGGCCCTGAGCATTATCGAAGGGCACTTCCTGCCCCGAGTCCCAAGTTTCAGGTTTCTCGTTCGAGTGTCGGGTTTCAAGCTTTCAGACAACTTCAAACTCCCACGCTTCTCGCGTGGCGCTTCCCGCTTCACGAACGACGCATCACGCTTCACGTCTTCTCCTCACGCCGTCACGGTAATCGTCACCGTCGCCAGGTTGGACTGGAGGGCACCATCGCTAGCTCGGTAGGTGAAGGTATCCGTACCAATGAATCCTGCATTGGGCCGATAGGTGAACGTGCCGTTGGCATTCAACGTCAGCGTGCCCTTGGTCGGACCAGTCACCAGCGCAGCCGTTATCGGATTGCCGTTCGGATCGCGATCGTTGGACAGGACATTGCCGTTGAGAAGAGCATTGGCCTGCCCCCCGACCTTCCAAAGCTCATACCCAGTGCTAGCCTGATAACCACGGAAGAAAACAGTGCCGTTCACATTGATAAGTTCCTCCAGTTGTACTCCAGCCATGACCTGCTTGGTCCCGGCCACTGTGCCATCACTCTTCCATAGTTCACTTCCAGTAGTGTAGAAAGCTATTCCATTGACATTGATAATCCCAGTGGCAAAACTTCCCGGACCACCAGGAGAAGTCAGTGCAACAGTCCCCGCCTCGGTCCCATTGCTAACCCACAAGACTGAGTAGCCAAACGTATTGGTACTCCTGAAAAAGAGTTTTCCACCTACGTTACTTAGGGTATCGGGGAACGCCGGAAGTGAACTGGGTGTCCCAGGATTAATGTCCTTGACCAGGACTGTTCCCGCTGCCGTCCCATTGCTCTTCCACAATTCCCGCCCATTGATACCATTATCGGCGGTGAAGAACAGCGTGCCGTTCATATTCGTGAACTGGGTAGGAGTCGAAGTTTGAAACCCAGTCCAAATATCTTTGACCAGAACAGTCCCCGCAGCTGTACCGTTGCTTTTCCAGAGCTCATACCCTCCTACTCCATCATCAGCAGCGAAGAACAATGTCCCGTTGACAGCAGTCAGCTCTCTTGGACTCGAACTGCTCCCAGAAGCAATATCTTTCACCAGTACCGTACCCGCTGCTGTCCCATCACTCTTCCAAAGTTCTAAGCCACTAGAGTTATTAAATCCTGCGAAGTAGAGCGTGCCATTGATATTCACGATGGTGAAATCCGGCAGAACGAAGAGTCCATCTCCCAACCCCAGACTGATATCCTTAACCATGACCGTCCCAGCCGCCGTGCCGTTGCTCTTCCAGAGTTCGTGGCCATTGAGCCCATTATTTCCAGCGAAGTAAAGTGTGCCGTTGACATTGATAAAGGCATTGGGCACACGCATGAACCCAGACCCGGCCCCAGGATTGATATCCTTAACCAGCACCGTGCCAGCCGCCGTCCCGTTGCTCTTCCACAATTCCCGCCCATGGGCCGCCGTTTGGGCGGTGAAGAACAACGTACCATTCACATTCGTGAGATGCATAGGGTCCGAGCCGCTGGTCCCAGCCACAATATCCTTCACCAGCACCGTGCCAGCCGCCGTCCCGTCGCTCTTCCAGAGTTCGTTGCCAATTCCATCCTTAAATGCCGTAAAATAAAGCGTGCCATTGATATCCACGAGATCAGTCACTAAATTGGTAGGGGGAAAACCTATCGGCCTGGAACCAGCCGGACCAGGGTTGATGTCTTTGACAAGCCCTGACGCCCCACCTTTTGACAGCGTAAACGCATCATTCGCCGCGATAGGTGCTAGATTCGTCAAATTGGTCACGAAGTGGCTATCCCCCGTAGTGCTCTTCGTCTGCCCCGCGAGCAGATAGGTCGTTGGCTTCGTCGGCGAAATGAAACGACTGTCCGCACTCAGTGTCCCTTGAATCTTGATGCTGCCGATCCCAGTGGGCGTGCCGGTGACAAACCGGTCATTCCCATTGCCAAAGGTCCCATCCACCGGGTTGACGCTGACCCGCACCGTACTCCCGGTCATTGAGCCGGTCAACACGAGCGCACCAAGACGCCCCAGGCCATAGGTATCGAGATTGGTGCTCGTCCCGCCCAGCTTCCCATCTTGCCCCAACGTCGTTCCAATATAGAGCTTCGCGTTCGTCAGATTGCGCGCGGTGAAGGTGGTGATGGATTTGGCGGCAACGTTCCCGCCGAGTACATCGCCGAGCGTGAGCGTCGTGATGGTCCCATTGATCGCCACCGTCCCGTTCACATCGGTCGTCGCAGCGGTGAACGAGGCGAGCGGTGCCACGGCATTCACATCATTCAGCAGCACCCGCCCATTGCCACCGCTGGTGGTAATCAAAACCGCAGAGGTGGTCGTCGTACCGGTAAGCTTCAGATCCCAGTTCGTGCCGTCTTTGACGACGGTGCCCACGCCTGGGCCCGTCAGTCGAAACGTCACGGCGGTGCCATCGGCATCACGCAGCGTGAGCACGGTGTTGCCGGTTCGCCCTGGGACCGCCCCGAATTGCCAGGCCACAGTAAAGGTCGGCCCCACCTTTACATTGTTGGCCTCTCCAACCGTACCTTCGGCCACGACGTTGGTCGCATCCACCCGCGAGAGTAACTTATACGTCCCGGCGGCCAAGGTATTGGGCATCGCCAGGTTGACCAGCACATTACGAGACGATCCGGCACTGAGGGCAGTGGTGGTCGTCGTGCCGAGCAAGACATCCGACGTGCTGAACGTACTATCGGTCGAGGCATAGACGCGGACTTGCGTCGACACAGTGGCCGCCGTTGTTCCTTGGTTCTTCACTTGAACCGTCGCCGTTTCAACGTTCGTCGGCACGCTGGGATCCGCCAGCGTATGGGCGGTCACGAGACCGGTCAAATCGGCCGCGAGCAAGATGCGGCCTTCCAGCGCTTCCACCGTGTACTCTGACTCTGGCCGTGGTGCCGCAGCTGGCCGCGTCCCCCGTTGTAACCCTGCGACCCATTTTCGGATTCTTGAACCCACCGTCACATCGTGCATCGGTCACTCCTTTTTTTGATCATCCAAACACGAATCATGTCTAGGACGGAATTCTTGGGCGTACGAATTTCAACCGCACTCAGAAGCACAGCCGATGCACAAGTCCCATGGCAACCCGCCACGTCGGCCCCTTGCATCGGCCTTTCGAATCGCGATCTGTTTTTACAACAGTCGCATTCATCGCGGAAAGAAAAATCGTGTAGAAATTCCATTTCTGAAGAAATTTCTGTTCGGAACATGTAGCGCGGGAACCAGCACGCATCTTGCTTTATTCACCGTGTGAATGCCGGCGCGTATCGCTGCAAACGGCATTCCGGTCATCGCTCGATAGCTGAGACGTACCCATCGGCATCTTGCCATGGCAACTCATCATGCCGCAAAAGAACAGAATCACCTGATTGGGAGCGGCCTATGGCAGGATTTCATTTCTCGTGTTGAGATGAAGTTGATCGTGACCCTTTCGAGATTTCACCCTCAGGTCGCAGAGACTTGTATCTAATTGGATGCAGTATCTTTTTTGATTCACCTAACCATCGCTCGTTCCTGCGATTGTAAGTTTCAGGTTTCATGTTCAACGTCTCAAGGTAGGTAGACCAGAAAGTGGAAATTTGAAATCTACACGTTGACTAAACCACTTCACACAATCCGCCGGGGGTGAAGGCTCAACGAGGCCTGGAGCCCCTGAGAGTGTGTCCGTCATGCACTACAGCAAGATCCAACCTCACTGATTCACTTAATCCCGGCACTCGACACCTTCGCCCTCAGACGAACTCACCCTCTGCACCCGGAGAAACCATCAGAGGAAGAATCGCGCTTCTGACACAATGACTTCGGACCGCAATCTCTCCCCCCAGACAACTGCGCCGTTTCTTTTGCCGTTCACCCAATCACTCCACAGCTCACCGCTCAGCATCAGCCTCTGTCAGTACCGCATCGTCTCCTCCTATCCTGCCATGACCTGCATCCCTCTAAGGGGCTTCCCTCGCTGGTCAAAAACATTTAGACTGTTGAATTGTGTAAGAGCATGATCAGGACCAATCCCCTCGTTGATCGCATCTCATCACGTCATCGAGGATGTCACGAGATACTGGCTATTCGTGCAATGACTCTCGCAGTTAACGGCAACATCTCCTGCATCCTTGTCCAACCCACTGCATCCTGTTACGGATTGCCTGCTTATCGATAGATCCTCACATGAGCAAGAGATACCTGCGAGGGGTGGTGCATCATGCAGGATTCCCCAGAACGAATTATTCAAACGAGATGATGTAGTCCGACATGCGGCGACCGGTGTGTAACGACGACATACATAATCGCGGCAGCTTATAAGAAGGAGAAGTAGATGAGGGAAAGATTATCTTCTGTCACACAACTGATCATGATACTTGGTTGTACCCTGACTATCGCGGCCACATCCGTACAGGCTCAAGAAGTCATCACCAAAGGCGGCGCGACAGGGGTGAAGGTCACTCCAGGGAATACACAGAAGCTCGACTTTATCACAGCCAGGGTACGTACCCTTCCCAAAGCTCCCATGAGCGTCTCGGCACAGGCGGAACAGGATCTCATTCAAAATCTGGTTAATCAATTCCACTCACCCGCTCAAGCCTCCGCCGATGGCGATATCGGTGAAGCCCCTGGATTCGAAGGTGATGGGACCACCGATCCTGTCGAACTTGGCACTCCGCTGCTCGCAGGTGATCCCCAGGAGGGGCTGGATTTCCAATCCCAACAGTTCGGCCAATCCAACTATCCCTTTACAACCGCACGAGCGGATCTTGCTTCAGGTCTGACGAACGTTCCGACTCCGACGAATACGATGTATCCCTATCGAGCCACCGGCAAACTATTCTTCAAGATCGGCTCTGACACATTTGTGTGCTCCGGTTCACTGATCAAGCGGGGTCTGGTTGTCACCGCAGCCCACTGTGTCACCGACTATGGAACGAAGAAACTCTTTACAAACTTTAAATTTGTCCCGGGGTATCGGCAAGGGCAAGCTCCCTACCGCGTATGGTCCGCGTCGCGAGTATGGGTCCCAACCAGATATTTCAACGGTGCGGCGACTCAATGTGCCCCTACGGCTCCCGGTGTGGTCTGCAAAGATGATGTTGCGGTCATCGAATTAGCTCCCCAAACAAATCCCACCTATCCCGGCACAAGTACGGGGTGGTATGGCTACAGGTGGAACCAGTGGGGGTTCACCAGTGCGGGCCTTACGCAAGTGACACAACTCGGCTATCCCGTCGCCCTTGACGGAGGACTTTTGATGCAAAGAACCGACTCACAGGGATTTGTCGCATCGACCACACTCATGAGCAACACAATCATTGGGTCTTTGATGACAGGCGGGGCAAGCGGTGGACCATGGCTCAACAATTTTGGCATTCAGCCCGTGGGTACCGGACCAGCAGGCACCTATGCCACTCCAAACATTGTGATAGGAGTGACCAGTTGGGGCTACACCGATGCTACGATCAAACAGCAGGGAGCCAGTCCGTTCGCGAGCTCGAATATCGTGACATTAGTCAACAACGCCTGCGCCGGCTCCGACCCACGTTGTTTGTGAGCGACAGATTGCGGACTGATGCAGAGTAGTTGCCAGTCTAGCTGTCTCGTTGCTTTCGACGATAAGCCGTCTAAAGCGCTGGTGGGATCCCTCCAGGAAATCAGGAAACCACGTCTTTTTGACAAGGATGACGCCATTGAGGAGTGAAACGACAACGGCCCGCCTTTCCAGGCGGGCCGTTGCTTGAGAAAACCGCTTGAGAGCAACCCTACGCCACCTTCACCCCGATAGCCGTCGGTTTCGATTTCTCCGACTTCGGCAGATGGAGATTCAGCACCCCATTCTTGAACTCAGCCTTGACCTTCTCCTCATCGATCACATCGGGCAGCGAAGAGGTCCGGACAAAGCTCCCGTACGAGCGCTCGATTCGATGAACCGCATTCTCTCCATTTTCTCATGAGGCCGCGTTCGGAACACCCGCCGGAATGAAGAGCTCCGTTTGACCATCTGCTTTCAATCGTGTACTCTTTCGTCACACACGAGAGGACGTTATGAAATTCATTACAGTCAGAGAGTTGCGCGGACGTTCAGGCCAAGTCTGGAACAAGCTCGCCCGCGAGCGAGACATGATCCTGACCTCGAACGGGAAGCCCATTGCCATTCTCACCGCCGTATCTGAAGAAACGCTGGAAGAGTCACTGGCAGCGGTGCGACGTGCCCGAGCAGTGGCCGCTGTAGAACACCTGCAGCGCCAGTCAGTTCGGGCCGGTACCGATAAGTTGTCACCCGCAGAAATCGCTACTGAAATCCGGGCATCCCGCAAGGCGCGCCGGCGGTGAAAGTGGTGGTGGACACCAATGTCCTGGTGGCTGGGCTTTTATCTCCGTTCGGCCCTCCCGGTGAGATCGTTCGGATGATCGCGTCGGGTGCCCTATGCGTCTGCATCGACGCCAGAATCCTGACGGAATATGCAGATGTCCTGACCAGAGCTAAGTTTCACTTTGAGCCCGAACAGGTTCAGACACTGCTCAAACAGATCAGAATGGATGGACTCGGCGTGGCAGGCATTCCTCTCGCAAGCCAACTTCCTGATCCCACAGATGAGCCCTTCTTGGAGGCAGCGCTCGCCGGTGACGCCGTCTGTGTGATCACAGGAAACTCAAAACACTTCCCTCTAACGAAACGGCAGGGGATGACCGTGGTCTCACCGGCCGAATTCCTCGACCTCTACCGGAACCAATCTCGACGACGGAAGCGACCATAACAGAACACGCCACCCGCCGTCACAGTGACGGAACCGGTCAGTCACCCTCCCTAGCCGCCATGGTCGGAACCGTATAGTTCGACAAGAACACAATAGCCCGCCTGGGGAGGCGGGCTATTGCTCTCAGAGATCAATTGGACCCGACTTACGCCACCTTCACGTCGATGGCCTTCGGTTTCGCTTTCTCCGACTTCGGGAGATGGAGATTCAACACCCCATCCTTGAACTCGGCCTTGACCTTCTCCTCATCGATCACATCGGGCAGCGAGAAGGTCCGGACGAAGCTCCCGTACGAGCGTTCGATCCGATGGTACTTTTTCCCCTTCTCTTCCTTCTCGTATTTCCGTTCACCCTGGATCGTGAGCACGCCGTCCTCCAGCGTCACCTTCACGTCCTCTTTCTTCACATCAGGGATTTCGGCTTTGATCTGATACTCCCCTTCTGTCTCACTGATATCGACCGACGGCGTCCAATCCGCCACGACCATGGTTTCCTTACCAGTGGTACGCGGCGTGGCCGGACGGGCAAACATGCGATTCAACCGATCTGACACTTCTTCCAATTCTCGAAACGGATCCCATCGTACGAGCGTCATAGCACCCTCCTTGATTAGACTGCTTGTTGTTTGCGCTAGCGCTGCGCCGATTCACCTGCTTGGTCAAGAGATAAATCGATCCAGGGAGAAGTCAAGAGCCGGAAGAGCCTTGAGAATACAGGGATTACCGCTGACTCAACGGAATATAGGGCCGGTTATGCTCTCCTGCATAGATTTGGTCTGGCCTGAATAGTTTGTTTTCTCGCAACTGCTCTAACCAGTGGGCCAGCCAGCCCGACACCCGTGCCATGGCAAAAAGCGGCGTAAAGAGATCGACATCGATTCCCATCTTGTCGTAGACGATGCCGGAGTAGAAATCGACGTTTGGATAGATGCCCTTCTTATTCAGTAATTCGCCCGCCGTCTGCTCGACCTCCAGGGCTACTTCGTACAGTGGAGAGGTGCCACATTCTTGAAACAACCGCCTACAGAGCTCCTGTAGGACCGTAGCCCGCGGATCTTTGACTTTATAGACGCGGTGGCCAAACCCCATCAACTTCTTCTTATTCTGCAGCGCTCGCTCGACATATGTCCGTGCATTCTCAATCGTGCCGATCTCCTTCAGCATCATCACCACTTCTTCGTTCGCTCCTCCGTGCAGAGGCCCCTTCAGGGCACCGATCGACGAAGCCACGACGGTATAGGGATCGGCAAGCGTGGACGCCGTGACCAGCCCTGTAAAGGTGGAGGCATTCATGGTGTGCTCAGCATGAAGAATCAGACAGTCATCGAAGATTTGCCCCCACAATGGCGCCGTGACTGACTCCGTCAGCATATACAAAAAGTTTTCACTGAACCCGAGATCATCCCGTGGCGGAATGGGATCGTCACCATGACGCAGACGCGCCCAGGCCGCCACGATCGTCGGCAGCTTCGCCACAAGTCGGACCGCGCTCCAATAGTTGTTCTCGACGTCCTTGACGTTGCGACCAGGATAAAACATCCCGAGTGCCGCCACGGCTGCCTGCAGCGCATCCATGGGATGCCCTGTTTCGGGGAGACACTTCAGTAGATCGATGATGCGAAACTTGATGCGCCGATGATGGATAACATCGTCCGTCCATTGTTGAAATTCGCTCTTCGAAGGCAGATGGCCGAACAGGAGGAGATAGGCTGTTTCCAGGTACGATGAGTTCGAGCAGAGTGTTTCCACTCGAATCCCACGATATTCAAGAATCCCACGCTGACCGTCGACATCGCTGATTGATGAGGTGGCGGCCGGCACTCCGGCAAGACCTGGCATAAAATCATGTGGCATAGGGCCTCCCTCAGACGTAACAAGAATAGATGAATGCGACCGGTCTTCTTAACATCATACCGAAATCACCGCGATGCGTCATTCTTGCAATGGACCATGCTGCTTGGCATACTTCACATGTAGATAGACCCTCACCAACGTGGACAGCCGGCAAGATATGGGAAGGGAATTCGGACACCGATGAACCGAGTGACCATCCTCATGGCAAGCCCTCTTCTCCTGGCCGCAAGCCTTGTGCCAACATTGCCCGCCTTGGCGGAAGAAGGTGTCCTTGCCTTCGCCGTCGTGAGCGAGGTTCCAAGGGACAGGACCCGGGTTCCGGCTAAAGTGGCCATCGAGGGATCGGTCACCGATATGACGCTCCTGGCCTCCGATCAGATCCTGTCGAATTTGGCCTGGAAGCAATTAGAATTCTGTCATGCCTTGAAGCTGGAAGGATACAAAACCCCTGAGGGGTTTCGCGTCCACACCGTGCGCGCCATTGATGGCGCCATGTTACCGATGGTTCTGCAGGGGGTTGAGGGAGATTGTCTATTGAAAAAGGCCTTGGATGTTGCTCCCTTTGTCGACTAACATCCCACAGGATGTTGAAAAAGTCCTCCAGCGTCGTTCTCGCATCGCTTTCTGAAGGTGTGAAGCGGTTGAGGCAAACGGGTTCAAGTTCCAGATGCGGAGTTCAGAGTTTCATGTTTCAGGTTTCAAATTTTCCGACAACATGAAACTCGAAACCTGAAACTCGGGTCATGAAACCCGAAACTCAGGATCGAAGGAACACACGACGAGATACGAGCCGGCGGCCGGAGACAATGCCGATCAGGCTGCACAGTCGGGGCACTGCGTAGGTTCAGGATCGGATTCGCATTCTTCAGGCGTGAGAGGAAAGAGTATGTCACAGGACCGGCAAGGACGAATCTCAAAGTAGGGAACGCCCTGGTCATCGATTTCGGTCGGAAGGAGAAGTTCACTCGGATCATATCCTACCAGCGCCTCATCACTGAACTTCACGACAGCGAGGCGGTCGTTGAAGGCTTCAAAGGCAGCTTCCTGACCTTTGCGAGTCAACACATGTCCCTGGACAAACACCGGCTGCCCCCTGCGTTTGATGCGAAGGTCTTTGAGGGTTCGTTGAGAGGACATCGCACAGGCAAATTGGCCGGCAGAACTGGTTCCAACCCAGGGCATAGCAGAACCCTCTTTCAAGTTTGACGTGTGAGATTTTAAGTTATTCGGAAACCCAACACCCGAAACCTCACACTTGAAACCCGACTGGTTGGGATCTACCATGGACTCAAAAACAACGTCAAGGCGGACACGTTTAACCAAGGAGGTATTATGGCGGATATCACGATCTATCACAAACCAACGTGCACAACCTGCCGACAGGCAGTGCAACGGCTGAAGGACAGCGGCACGCCCTTCACCGCCATCAATTACTACGAACAATCGTTCACAAAATCTCAACTCAAGAAGCTGCTCAAGAAAGCCGGACTTTCTCCTCGAGATGTGCTTCGGACCAAGGAAGAGATCTATCAGGAGCTGGGACTCTCGAAAAAACAGCTGTCCGACGATGAATTACTTGATCTGATGGTCCAATATCCGGATTTGATTCAACGACCGATCGTCGAAAAAGGAGACCAGGCGATTCTGGCACGGCCGGCAGAATCGATCGAGAAACTCTTGTAGGATGTTGAAAAAGTCCTCCAGCTTCGTTCTCGCATCGCTCAGAGGCTCAACATACAAAACAAAGTATGCCTCGCCTCTTCACTCGCTGCGGCCTTGCTGGAAGGCCTTTTTGAACATCCTGCGGCCACTCCGATGAAGTCTTAGTCACTCGGTGGTCGGCTCAAAAGGCGACCACCGAATCGCGCGTGTGGTTGGGTCAACGGTAAAGGCCAGCTTCCCATCTAAGGCCCCGAGCAAAAGATCTCCGACCAAGACTCGTCGCCACCCCTTGAGGAGCGGCAATTCCAACGTCGATCGGTTGACTTTGGCATCGACCAACTCTTGAAGGTCCGACGTCGTAGCCAAGAGCGTCGGTGCGATCTCTTCCTGCAACGCTCGCGCCTTCACGATCGCCTGCAGGAGCTCCACCAATCCATTGAATTCAGGCTCGGGCTTGCGCTCTTTATTGAGCACCGGCCAGGCCGTCGATGGAAGCGCGAGTGCAGCCTGAATCGTCGCGAAAATCGATTCTCCATTACGGTCAATCTCCGAACCGTGGAGCCCTCTGACCTTGTGCAACTCATCCTGGTGCCGTGGCGGATGCCGCGCCAATTGGAGCAGGACTTCATCCCGGATGACTCGGCTTCGAGGCACATTGCGCCGCTTCGCTTCGCCTTCACGCCAAGCCGCGAGTTCCCGAAGAACAGCGGCTGCTCTCGGCTTCAGCTGATCCCATCCCCGTATCCGTTGATAGCGTTCCTGCGGTTCCCGCCGGGACTCGCCGACTGCCCCTTCCAGACGCGCGAACTCTTCATGGACCCACGGCAACCGGCCGAGTTTGGATAACTTGGCCTGCAGATGATCATGAATCGCCAACAGAAACGTCACGTCTTCCAATGCATAGGCCAGTTGATCGTGAGACAGCGGGCGCGCACTCCAATTGGTGAACGTATGGGCCTTATCCAATCGTCTCCCATGCACCCGCTGAACAAGATTGGCATAGGCGACCTGCGGGCCAAAGCCCACCATGGCTGCGGCGATCTGGGTATCGAAGAACGGTTTCGGTATCTGGCCGGCATGGACCGCAAAGAGATCTAGGTCTTGTCGCCCAGCATGCACAACCTTCTGAACCCGCTCATCACAGACAACTTCCCAAAATTCATCAAGCCCCCCCTCCGACAAGACCGCTGGAAAATCGATAATAGCCGCCGTCTGTTCGGTCGCGACTTGGATAAGCTCCAGCTTGGGAACAAAACTGTCTTCCCCGACAAATTCTGTGTCCAACGCCAAGCGGGGACTGTCACGGAGTTGCCGGCACAACTCGCCGAGCTCACTGGCACTCGTAATATACTGTGGTGGAGTGGACATTATCCCTGATACATCATTCCGAGGGGTTGTAGGGACGATCTGGCGGTCGCATCGGCTCTGTGTTGCTCAGACTGAGATATTCCTTGAGGAATTGGTAGGCTTCCAACATCCGGCGTAGCTCTGGTTCAGAACGACGATCCCCGTTGTTGGCATCCGGATGAAGCTGCTTGGCCTTCGTCCTGAAGGATGCCGTCACATCCGCCAGCGAGCTCCCAAACTCAACCCCCATGATGGCATAGGCATCCACCGCGTTGTTTACCCCGGTCGGATTCTCCGACAAGGGTCCCGATCCGCTGGCGGCTTTCAACATGTCGGCCAGACTCACCCGCTTGCGCCGCCGCCGCGGGCGTTCCCGAATTTCACTGTCAAACTCATCCCAGCGATCCTCGACGAACTCCAACCGTGACTCCAACCGCATGGCGCCGCTCAGATCCCGAATGACCTCCAACTCTTCTTCAATTTCGACCAGCGACTTGATGACCTCCTCCAGGCCATGTTCCACCTGAAAAAACCCGTCTACCCGTTCCTCCATCATGGTCTCGACCGCCACGTCCAGACTCTCCTCGGTTTTTGTGCGCAAGGACCCGATCCGCTTTTGCATCCCTGTTCGGAACTTCAAAAATTTGGCGGTTGAGAACGGCATGACACTCCCTTGATTTCCAAGGGGTGCATTCTACCACAGCGGATGCGCCGGTCTGAAGGCTCAAGAAACCTTGCAAAACCAGCCCGATAGAAGAATACGACACTAATCAGGGAGGGGTGGCTCATCCGCTCGTGCCCGTCTTCTGGCGACGCCGCTCGCACGTGCTGCGGCCGCCACGGCCCGCGCAACCTGGGGAACGACTTCCTTGTCGAAGACGCTGGGAATAATATAATCCTCACCGAGCGTATGCTCCGGAATCACATGGGCGATGGCCTGGGCCGCCGCCAACTTCATCGCCTCGTTGATCTCGCTCGCCTGCACATCGAGCGCCCCTCGAAAGATCCCCGGAAAGGCCAGTGCATTGTTGATCTGGTTCGGATAATCCGAGCGTCCCGTGGCAAAGATCGCGCTGTGGGCGCTGCCGACTTCCGGAGGCACTTCGGGATCCGGGTTTGCCAACGCAAAGACGATTCGATCCGGCACCATCAAATCGAGATCGTCCGCCGTCACCACGTTACCGACAGACAGTCCGATAAAGACATCGGCACCTCTTAACGCATCACGCAACGTGCCCTTCGGATGGTCCCTGGTCAAACAGGCACGAAGATCGGCTCGGCATGCTCGAAGTTGCTCAGCTTCCCCGAGGAGGATGATCCCCTCCTTGTCACAACCCAGTACATGCGCCGCACCGGCCGCCAGCAAGATGCGACAACAGGCCGTACCAGCTGCACCAAGCCCATTGACAACGATCCGAACCTGATCCAATTGCTTGCCCGTCACCCGGAGCGCGTTCGTCAACGCTGCGAGCAATACCACGGCCGTGCCATGCTGATCGTCATGCATCACAGGGATATCGAGGATTTGCTTTAACTTCTGTTCAATTTCAAAGCAACGCGGTGCGCTGATGTCTTCCAAATTAATCCCGCCAAACCCAGGGGCAATACCCTGGACGATTCGAACAATGGCATCCGGCTCTTGCGTACTCACACAAATGGGCCAGGCATCGATCCCGGCAAGCTCTTTAAACAGCATCACCTTGCCTTCCATGACCGGAAGCGCCGCCTCCGGACCAAGATTCCCAAGCCCCAGTACAGCCGATCCATCCGAGACAACCGCGACAGTATTGCCCTTGCTCGTAAAGGTATACACTTTGGACTTTTCTTTCGCGATGGCCTGAGAAACCCGTCCCACTCCCGGCGTATAGACCATTGACAGCACATTTCTGGTACTGATCGGCACTTTACTCTCCACCCGAATCTTGCCACCAAGATGAAGGAGGAAAATCCGGTCGGAAGCCGATAGTACGGTGACATCGGGCAACGCATTCAACCGTGCCAAAACCTTTTCACCATGTTCTTCATTCTGGACGTCGAACGTAATGTCCCGCACCATGCGCGTCTTGGTCGCCGACACCAGGTCGACCGCTCCGAGATTCGCCTGTTCCTCCGCTAACAGCGCCGCAACGTGTGCAAAGATTCCTGGTTTATTCGCCAGCTCCAGTCGAACCGTCAAGCGGTAGTTCGAATATGGGCCAATCTCACTCAGAGACACCGTGGTCCTCCCCTTCCTCTTGATGAAGCCTACCATAAACCGGTCGTTCGTGAACCCGAACCCTCTATCTGGTACAAGGCTTTCAGGTTGCTGGTTTCACGTTGCATGGGAGGACTCCCCCGGAACTTGAAACAAGAAACCAAAAACTGAGTGACGAAATACGCTTCACACTTCACGAGAGACATTTTGCCCGCGTCTCATCTCCGTTGACGCTCTTCTCGTCACGGTGCTAGGTTGAGCCTATGTCATCGTCTTCCACAACTGGCAAGCCAAATCGGCTCATCCACGAAACAAGCCCCTACCTGCTTCAACATGCCTACAACCCGGTTGACTGGTATCCCTGGGGACCAGAAGCTCTCCAGCTTGCGAAAGAGAAGAAGCGTCCCATTCTCCTCTCGATCGGGTACTCTGCCTGCCACTGGTGCCATGTCATGGAACGGGAGTCATTCGAGAACCAGACCATTGCAGAACTCATGAATCGGTGGTTTGTCTGCGTCAAGGTCGACCGGGAAGAGCGACCTGATCTCGATGAGATCTATATGGCTGCCACTGTCGCCATGAATCATGGGCAAGGTGGGTGGCCGATGACCGTCTTTCTGACACCGGAGCAGCAACCGTTTTTTGCCGGCACGTACTTTCCCCCTGAAGACCGTTGGGGGCGGCCCGGCTTCGGCTCCGTGTTGAAGAAGATTGCCGACTATTGGGAGACACACCCCTCAGAGGTCCTGGAGCAAGCCAAAGAGTTGACCGCCCAATTGCAAGGCTCACGGCAGCACATCTCTCCTGTCTCGATCAGTGAAGCAGTCATGGAAGAGGTGGTGACTCAGTTCAAAGACGAGTTCGACGAAACCCATGGCGGATTCGGAACAGCGCCGAAGTTTCCCCCCGCCATGGGATTATCATTACTCCTTCGCAGCCATCGACGATCGGGCGATGCTCACACACTTGCCATGGTCACCAAGACCCTCGATATGATGGCAGCCGGTGGGATCTACGACCATATCGGTGGCGGTTTCGCGCGTTACTCGACGGATGCCCGATGGCTGATCCCTCATTTTGAAAAGATGCTCTACGACAACGCGCTGCTGGCACGTGTGTATGTCGAAGCCTACCAAGTCACCAAGACGCCACGCTATCGCGACGTGGCGACTGATGTGCTGAATTATATCTGCCGTGAAATGACCGGGCCTGAAGGGGGATTTTACTCCTCGACTGATGCCGACTCAGAAGGCGTGGAAGGAAAGTTTTTCGTCTGGACTCCGACTCAGGTCCAGGAGGTGCTCCAGAACGACGAAGACAGTCGGCGATTGTGCGCCTTGTACGACATCACGAAATCAGGCAATTGGGAACACACCAGCATCCCCAATCGTCTCCAACCCATTGAGGAAGTGGCGAGACAACTCCAGCTCACACCAGATGAGCTACTGAATACCGCCTCACGGGTGAAGCCCCTGCTGTATGAAGCCAGGCGGCAGCGTGTCCCTCCCGGACTTGATGACAAGATCATCACCTCATGGAACGGGATGATGCTCTCGGCCATGGCTGAAGCCGCGCGAGTCTTTGTCGACGTTCGATATCTCCGTCAGGCTACCCAGACAGCCGACTACTTACTCCGACACCATGCCAAGCCCGATGGACGCCTCTTCCGCACCTCACGAGCCGGTCGCGCACATCTCGACGCCTATCTGGAAGACTATGCCTACCTGGCCGAAGGCCTGGTGGATCTCTACGAAGCCGGCGCCGATGAATCCTATCTCCATGCCGCTGCACAATTAGCCGACCACCTCATGACGGATTTTCTGGACGAGGAGCAGGGCGGATTCTTCACCACGGCGAAACAGCACGAAGCACTCATCCTGCGCCACCGTGAGGGGACAGACAGTGCGACGCCAAGCGCCAACGCGGTGGCAGCATCTGCCCTAGCTCGACTGTCCTTTCACTTTGATCGAGACGACTGGCGCCGCGCCGCGACCGCCGCAATACGAGCCTACGGCCGGCAGATGACCCGCTATCCCCGCGCATTTGCCAAGAGTCTTGCGGTCGTTGACTTTTTGACCGAAGGTCCGGTGGAACTGGCTCTTATCGGTAATGCCGTGCAGGGATCGCTCAGCTCGCTTCAACAGGCCGTGGCCCAATGCTATCTGCCCAATCGCATTATCGCGGTAAGCTCACCATCGACACCGTCATCCTTGCCTCTTTTGAAAGACAGGGCAACCGTTTCCGGTATGCCCAGCCTCTACATTTGCCGAAATTACACCTGCCGACAGCCGATCACGGATCCTCGTCTTGTGACGGAGGCCTTACAAACCGATCAGTCCACCTCCTTGAACTTGCAGAATGAACCAAGGATGCTGAGCGGCACCCTGCTGCCTGGACAAGCGACCACACAGGGTACAGCGACTTACGCATCCCGTGTACTGTTGCGGAGCGGACAGGCTCATCTGGCACAGGGGCTGACACCCCTCGGTACGACAGGCCTCACCACGACAAGGATTGGGTTCGGCACCTATCGGGTCGACACCCAGCATGCTGAGCATCGGGCTGCTCTCATACAGGCTCTACGAACCTCGTGCAACCTTATCGACACCTCTACAAACTACACGGACGGAGACAGCGAACGGTTGGTGGGCTCCGTGCTGGCTGAACTTGTTGCATCCGGTGAGGTTCAGCGCAATGAGATCATCGTGATCTCAAAAATTGGGTACCTCCAAGGACAGAATCTGAAGATCGCCGAAGCGAAGGAAAAGACTGGGCACCCGTACCCCGACGTGGTGAAGTACGGGGACGGGATTTGGCATTGCATTCATCCGGAATTCTTGGCGGACCAGCTGACATCCTCACTCGATCGCCTTGGGCTGACTACGCTCGACGTCTGCCTGCTTCATAACCCGGAATATTTTCTCTTGGAGGCTCTGCATCGCGGCGTTGCAGATATCGAGAAGCTGCGTACCGAGTTCTACGATCGCCTGCAGCGAGCCTTTGCCTATTTTGAGACCCAGGTGGCGGCTGGACGCCTTCAACACTATGGTGTATCCTCGAACACGATCGCATCGTCCGCCGATGATCCAGAAGGGACATCCCTCTCGCTCATGGTGCAAGCAGCTGAAAAAGCCGCACGTTCCCTCGGGGCATCTCCCCATCACTTTCAGGTCGTACAGTGCCCGATGAATCTCTTCGAATCAGGGCCAGCCACACGAGCCAATACAGGCCCATTATGCGCACAGACCGTTCTTGCCTATGCCCGTCAGCACAACATTGCCGTGCTGGTGAATCGGCCGCTGAACGCCATGGTGGCACGAAACAAGATGATCCGACTCGCAGAACTTCCCCTTGAGGACACATCGATTGCGCTCGCTCAGCAACTGAGCACCATCGAGGCACTTGAGCAGGAATACCGAGCCTCCCTGGCCCCACAGATCCAATCGACTGGAACTGAGATGTCGCCGAGCGACTATTTCAAGTGGGCCGGGGAGCTGCGCGGTATCCTTCCACAGATCCAAGGGCTCGAACATTGGGAACAGCTTGAGCATCACATGATTGCTCCCCGAGTGAATCAGATTCTCCAACTGCTTTCGCGCCAGCTCTCCGGGACCACTGCTGAGCAGTGGGAGCACTGGCGGCAACGCTATATTCCTGAGTTCCTGACTCTTCTCCGTGCATTCAGACATGAAGCAACCCTGCGGAGTCGAGCCCAGACCGAACAAATCACCCGCGCCATTGGCCCGCTCTTGCCGGACGCACCGCGCGCCACCTCTCTCTCCCAGAACATGCTCTGGATACTCAGCAGCACACCTGGAGTGACCTGCGTCCTCAACGGCATGCGAACGCCATCGTATGTTGAAGATTCATTAGCCGTCTTGAACTGGACACCGATCAGCGAGCCCAGGCCGATCTATGAAGCCGCACACGCACTCCTTCAGTGACGGTCGGCATGCCCTTCACTCAAAGGCAGACCTATGACACCGGTACGCAGTGTAACGCTCGTCAGTCTCTTCGGCCTGACCGTTCTGCTGATGCATGGATGTTCTTCTAAATCGGGCTCCCTCATTGGACAAGATCTGCGTGGGCAGGAAGAACGGATCGCTGAACCAGCGATTAAGGAGATCCCTCCGAATGATGCCCACCTCACCGGCTCACGTACACATCCTGCCATGCAGTCCGAACTGACGGCACGAAACGCCACCGGCTTCGATTCTGGAATGTTGGCTGACATCTTGTTTGATTTTGATCAAGAGGCAATCCAAGGGGATGCCCTACAAGCCTTGGAGTCCAATGCGAAACAGCTGCAGCAAGACAGCATCACCCACCTCATCTTGGAGGGACGAGGCGATGACATCGGCACATCCGCCTACAATCTCGTGCTGGGCGAGCGTCGGGCCAAGAACGTCAAGTCCTCTCTTCGGCGACTCGGTGTCTTGATAGACGTTTCAACGACCAGCTATGGGAAGGATCGTCCGCTCTGCTTCGAACACAACAACGAGTGTCGACAGAAAAATCGAAGTGTTCATCTGGTCGTTCAGTAGGCCATCAGATAGGACTGCGCCACGCTGGTAGATTCTCTCGCAGTTGTCACACATTGTTCACACTCTCCTTCTTGACAGACCGCTTGTGGTTCATTAAGGTCCCTACTAGCCTGCAGAAAAGGTCGTATCGTGTCCAAGCTCGCCGTCATCGATATCGGAACGAATTCCATTCACATGGTGCTGGCAGAGATTCTGCCTGATGCCAGCTTCAAGATTCTGGATCGGTTCAAGGACATGACCCGCTTGGGCAACGGTGTGTTCGCCACCAAACGCCTTTCCGACGAGTCCATGGCACGCGCGATGAACGTACTCAAGACATTGGTCACGCTTGCCCGCAACAAGGGGTTCGAACGTATCATCGCCGTGGCAACCAGCGCAGTGCGTGAATCCCAAAATGGTGGCGAGTTTGTTGCGATGATTCTGGAACAGATCGGCTTGCGAGTACGTGTGATCAGCGGGGTGGAAGAGGCCCGGCTCATCTTTCTCGGCGTCAAGCACAGTATCGCCCTCCCGGACGGACCGACGTTGGTCGTTGATATCGGCGGCGGATCGGTCGAGTTGATCGTGGGGAATCGAGACGGCCTGATACACGGCACCAGCCTCAAACTGGGGGCAATCCGGCTCACCGAGCAATGCCTTCCAAAGACGCCGCCATCGCAATCCATGATGCGCGAGCTCGAAACCGTCGTGACAACTCACCTCCGTGATGTCTTTGGATCTTTTAAGATGAAGAAGTTTCACTCACTCGTTGCCACCTCAGGCATGGCCGGCAACGTGGGCGAGGTCGTCCATCTCCGTCAAACGGGTCGCCCGCTGCCACAACACAACCTGGCAACTGTGCTCTTGAAGCATATCCGCAGCCTTGAAGCTGAGCTGGCCCGTTCATCGGTGAAAGACCGCTTGACGATTCCAGGTCTGGATCCCAAACGAGTTGATACCTTGTTGCCTACGACCGTCGTGCTGCGATGTCTGCTCGAACTATCCGGCCTTCAGGAGATCACGCTCTGTGACAAGGCTATTCGAGAAGGAATCATCTATGACTTTATCGCCCGCCATCGCGAAGGGTTGAAGGCCGAACAGGATTTTCCTGACATCCGCCGCCGGAACGTGATCGGTCTAGCTCGTCGCTGCCATGCCCCAGAAGGCCATTCGCTCCATGTGGCCGGTTTGGCCTTGCAGCTGTTTGACCAAACCAAACGCGAGCATCACCTTGGAGAACAGGCTCGTACCTGGCTCGAATATGCCGCCATCCTGCACGACGTGGGGTATCACATCAATCCCAGGCAACATCACAAACACGCGTACTATCTCATCAAACACAGCGATCTTGGTGGATTGACGGCTGAGGATATTGATGTGGTCGCCAATATCGCCCGCTACCACCGACGAGCCTTGCCAACGTTCAAACACGAAGAATTCAACGGCCTGCCGCCTCGCCTCCAACGCACCGTCAAGATCCTCGCCTCACTGTTACGAATCGCGGACGGACTTGACCGGACGCATTTCTCTCTGGTCCAACGCGTGCAGCTCAAGCTTGGAAAGCTGATTACCATTGACGTACACCTCACGGGCGATGCAGAGATGGAACTCTGGGCCGCAAAGAACCGGGCCGATCTCTTCGAACAGGTTTTCCGCCGGCGTGTTCAGGTCACCGGCGTGCCGATGGAACCAAAGAAATCATGACAGAGCCCCCCACTGTTAACGCTGCACCGCACCTATGGTCACTCCCAAGGTTATACCTTGCTGAATAGGCCCAACCTACCACCTTACGTCACATATGCCTCCAAGCGATCAAAACGGTCCAACCTTCGGCCGGCAGCGGATCCACTCTTATCCGGTTGACACCGTTCGTTCGTGATGGACGTGTGAAAACGGTCTTTGAACGACCACATCTTGATGGAACCGAGATGCACGTGGTGCCGACAGACTCCAGTCGGACTCCGCCAATACCACACACCGGCTGAGGCAACTGACATCCTCGATACGCTTTAGGGATGCAGAGGGGAGACAACGGTTTAGCAGACTTCAGCGATATTGCTCATGATCGTCCAGGAGCGTCAGCGCATTCTTCTGGAGACACTCCTGTGAGACCTACCCACATTGGCCTGGAATCAAGCATTCCCGCTCGTCGATGATCTCAGCCGCAGGAAACTCATCAGCCGGCAACGGCGAGGATTTGACGACGAACTGAGAGCCCCTACCAAATATGCCCAGGCCTTAGGTCTTCTTCGTAACAACAGCCGGACGTCTGATACTTAGGCATTCAATCCGCTCTGCCACATCCCGATAGTCCGGATCTTCCCGTCGAATCCACCGATAGGCCTCAAGTGTTTCCGCAATACGCCCTAATGATTCCAGCGTGCGACCAAGAACATAGAGGATCTGCACGGTTTCCTTTGATGAGGCCGTCGTTACATTCAACGCCTTTTGAAACGCCGGGACAGCCTCTTCATAGCAACCAGCCAGTTTATAGCACAGTCCGATCTGTGCATACGCCTTCAATACCAATGCGGCTTCGACAGCAGCCATTTCAAACTGCTCGATCGCAGCCTTATGCAGTCCAGCCTGTTTGAGCGCAAGGCCTCGCTCATAGCGCTCTGCGGGACTGACGGACAGATCGGAGATATCCTGTGATGAATCAGACATGAAGGTCTTCGAGGATCACACTGAATGGTGGAACACAATCACTTGTGGCTGCCAATAAGAAAACGCTGCACATTGTCAATCATTCCACTGAACCAAGAATGTCTGGCTGGAGCCTGACCGTCGACTTTCTCCGATCGCTTCGAAGACGTTCCCAGTTGTCTCAACCGACTGGGGACATCTCTATAAGATGGAGTGGACTGATTGATCCGGTCATACACCTCTCCAGCCTGATCGACCTTTCCAACGGATTCAAGACTGCGCCCCAAACAGTAAAGGACATCCGTGATCTCGTTCGGCGGCGCCATCGGATCATCCAGAGCGGTGCAAAAGGCTTGGATCGCCGCCTGAGGCTCCCGCATCTTGACATAGCAAAAACCAACCTGCGCATTGGCCTTGAACCACAGGGACTTGTCCCTCGCAGCTGCATGAAAGAGTTCCACGGCCTCTTTGAATTGCGCTTGCTCTTTTAAGACCATGGCTCGTTGATAGCTCTCCTCCGAAGACTGACTCAAAGCGGCTTCGGAAGGTTCATCGAGAACTAGCTCCAATGAGAGCGTTCGGCTGGAACCTTGGTGTTCTGCGGGCTCATCCGGGGCCGATGCAAGGGCAACTAATTCTTCCGTGGCAGCGAGCGGAAGAATTTGCCCCTTGATCCGGTCAATGGCGGCCTGAGCGACCAACTTTGCGGTAATGGTTCGTGCTTGTTCAGCGTATCCATAGGTCAAGCTGATATCTGCGACCTGATTAATCAGTCGTGGATTCCCTTGGCTCAATCGATGCACAAGCGCACAGGCCTGATCAGTAAAAAGCGTCGGACGCCCACCCGCGACATGGAGTCGATGGCGAATACAATTTGCCGTATCTGTTTCCGACAATGGCTTGAGATGATAGTCGACGACGATTCGCTGTGCGAATTGAGTCATATCGATCCGTTGAAGCAGCGTATAGAGATCGGGCTGACCCGAGAGGAGGATCTGCAGTCTTAATGTCTTCCCATCGTTCATATTCGACAATAATCGCAACTCTTCAAGCAACTCGGCACCCAAACTTTGAGCTTCATCGATGACGAGAATGACCCGTCGAGACCGTTTCGACTCTTGTGACAGAAACTCAGAAAACAGGTGGTAGGCTTCGATAGGATCAAGTCGTTTGTTGCTTAATCCGAGGGACAACAGAATCCATGGCAAGAGCTGTTCGATATCGTACCGCGCATTAGTCACCAACCCAATTTTGTGCCGAGTACCATGCTCAGCGATGAGTTTCTGGAGGAGGGAGGTCTTCCCGACACCGGGATCGCCCGTCAGCACCATAAACGGGGCCTCACTCAGAATGCCATATTCCAATAGACTATAGGCCGCCTGATGCCCTGTACCCTGGTACAAAAAACTACTGTCCGGTAGGAGGGCGAATGGTTTAGCCTTGAGTCGATAGAAGGATTCGTACATAGGGATCAGTCGATCTAGGCACGATAGTGCAGGCTAGGTGGCCAGCATGGCCTTCATGTCCGCAAGGGTCAAGGACGATCGTCCAGCCTTATTTAAGACCGTTCCTAGGACTGGGCGTGAGTTCTTGACCAACGAGAGAGCACGCTGCAATTCCTCGCCCGTCGTCTTTCCCTCCTCAACGACCATCAGAAGCGCATCCGTGTACGGAGAGAACGCCAAGACATCAGCCGTATGGAGCAATGGAGGGAGATCAAAAATTACGATTCGAGAGGGATAGCGATGCTTTAACTCCTCCACCAGCGCAACCATCTTCGGTGCGGTCAAGATTTCCGTGGAGTTTGAGATCGCGCGTCCTCCGGGCAACAAGACGAACCGCCCGATGCCAGGGTGCAACAACAGATCCTCCACAGGCTGATCATCAAGCAAGTAGTCGGCCAGGCCAAGACAATCTTTCAAGCCAAAGACCTGGTGTACCGTGGGGTCTTGAAGGTCCGAATCCACCAACAACACGGTCTGCGTTGTTTCCATGGCGAGACTGACCGCCAAATTGACGGCCGTCAAAGTTTTCCCTTCTCCATACCCAGGACTCGTTACACCGACGACATTCCATCCGTTTTCACGAAGTCGCTGTGTGACTTGGGTTCGAAGGATTTTATAGGCATCGACGAATGCCCCCTTCTTGTGTGCGGCCATCACACGATGCCCACGCAAAACGGTGTGTGGAATGCTCAGCGATCTGGTCTTGGTATACGTAATCGGGGGCGGCACCGACTGGGTCGCCGTTCGCCCAGAGGTCTCACCACGACTAGAGGAACCCCTGCAGTCCTTATATAGCTCAAGTGCGGCACGGATACGATCCATAATAACCTTCCGGGTTACTCCACCCCAAATCGTCTCAATGCAGAAAACCAGAGGACATCTAATGGGGTCACAAAGACGTGTACCAACACGATTGCCGTTGCGACCATGCCGACTCCCGCCGTTTGCACGACCCTTCGCCTGAGCTTGACGTGGGACACGTCTTCTTCGTTCGGCATGAATGGAATCACCGCGAGGGGAAACTGCTGTGTCAGGGCCACAAGCTGCTCGGGCGTCCTGATGGAATGGTCAAGTGATTCCGCGACTGCTCCCACGCCAACTCCCCCACCCACTGCGAGAAGGAATCCAAGAAGAACGATCGCGAACCGGTTTGGTTTATACGGTTTCTCGGGGAGACTGGGCGGGTCAATGAGCGAGAACCGTTCCCCTTTTCGCTGGACCTCCAGCCCTTCTGATACCTTTGCTTCCAGCAATCTTGAGCGAATTTCTTGATACTTTTGTCCGGAAGTATCTCGATCTCGCATGAGCACCAAATATTCCGGCTCAATCTCAGGCCCGCGCTCCAGACGCGTTGCATAGCCCTGTAGTCGCCGTTTGATATCGGTGCGAGTATTTCGCAGTCCCTCCAACGAAGACGTCACGGAATTCAGCTGGGCCTGCAGATTGATATAGGCTGGATTCTCGGGCCGTTGATTGACAACCTTCCTTGGCACACTTCCAAGTCGATACACTTCCTGTTCAAGGCCTGTAACTGTTCTACGAGCCTGTAGCACATCGGGATGTTCGGGCCCCAATCGTTCTGAATCCGCTGCCAGCCCTGTACGTGCCTCGGTAAGCCGCTTCGAAGCTTCATCGGCATCGGATGTCGCCCCTGCCTCCTTCTCCAACGCTTCGATTTCCTGTTTCATCTTCACGATGTCAGGATGCTCAGGAGATAAATTCGCGGTGGCACCGGCATATTCAGCTCGAAGACCGCGCAACCGTTCCGTCGAATCGAGAATACGTTCCCCGGTCACGGATAGGATGGGAGTATTCGGCTTTACTGTTGCCAATTCCCCTTCGAGATAGGTTTTGCGTTCCTCCAGAGTCCGAATCTGCTGATCGACATCCATCGATTCACGTTCGGCTTGATTCAGCAGTTGCTGATTCAACGGCATTAATTCCGGGAGCGCTCCCTTCGCTCGGTGTTTGAACGATGCGATACGTTCATCGATTTCCTTGATATGACGTGCCAGGTTTTCCGCTTCCTGCTGCAGGAACGACGTGGCCTCCTGTGCTTGTCGTTCACGGCTCTTCAAGTTCTCTCCCAAGAATAAGCTTGTCAGCTCATTCGCCACCTTCTGAGCCAATTCGGGAGTTCGGTTTTGATAAGACACGGTAAAGGCAATGGTTGCCTTGGTGGCATGTTGCGTACGCTTATCCACGACATCCGCGCTGATCACTTCAACTTCGATATCCTTGATGAATCTCTTCACAATCTCTTCTGCTGGTGTATTTTTGCGAAGGTCCTGGTACAGATTAAATTGCTCGACCACTTTCCAGAGCGTTGTTCGACTCATCACTTGTTGTTTGATCGTCTCAATCC
>CABVSA010000011.1 GCA_902500805.1 uncultured Nitrospira sp.
TGTTGAGACGGTCCTTCACTTCTTCCCAGAGACCTGCCCCTCGGAGACTGCGCTCGACGATCTCATCCAACACCGCCCGGTTCTTCAAACCTTGCAGCCGCGGACCGTAGGCAACATTTTCATGAATCGACTTCGGAAAGGGATTGGATTTCTGAAAGACCATGCCCACGCGTTTTCGCAGATCGGTGATGTCGATTATGGGATCGAAAATATCCAGGTCGTCGATAAGGATATTTCCTTCATGCCGCGCCCCTTCGATGAGGTCATTGAGACGATTCATGCAGCGGAGCAATGTGGACTTCCCGCATCCGGACGGCCCAATAAACGCCGTCACTTGGTGTTCAGGAATAGCCATGTCGACTTTAAATAGAGCTTGGACAAGGCCATAATAAAAGTTAAAGCCGTCTACCCGAAGCTTCGGTTTGCCAGAAACGCCAGGCTGAGACTGTGAGGTAGAATCAGGATAGTCCATACTCTCGATCTCCAATGAGGAAACAGCCTGGGGAATGGTCCGGACACTGGACTTCACGTCATACTGCTGATCCAGCATATTTCCTCCTCATCCGATTGCGCAAGACGATTCCGGTCAAATTCAGCACCACCACAACGAGAATCAATACCAAGGTCGTCACATAGACCATGGGTTTGGCCGCTTCGACGTTCGGCGATTGAAACCCCACATCATAGATGTGAAACCCCAAGTGCATGAACTTCCGGTCTAAATGCAAAAACGGCCAGGTCCAGTCGATCGGCATCGCCGGCGCCAGTTTCACCACACCGGTCAACATCAAGGGAGCGACCTCTCCTGCCGCACGGGCCATCGCCAAAATCAGTCCGGTCAGAATGCCTGGCAGTGCTGTGGGAAGGACCACCTTCCAGATGGTTTCCCATTTGGTTGCACCCAAGCCGATCGACCCTTCGCGGTACTCCCGTGGCACAGCCGCCAGCCCCTCCTCCGTCGCGACAATCACGACGGGAACGGTTAGAAGCGCCAATGTGAGAGAGGCCCAGAGAATACCTCCTGTGCCGAAGGTCGGAGTCGGCAACCGGTCGGAGAACCACAGGGCATCGATCGTCCCGCCGACACCGTACACGAAAAACCCTAACCCGAACACCCCGAAGACGATGGAAGGAACCCCGGCCAAGTTATTGACGGCGATGCGGACGGTCCTCACGATGACACCCTGACGGGCATATTCTCTGAGGTACAAGGCTCCGATCACGCCGAAGGGGGTCACTATGAGGCTCATGATCAGCACCATCAGCACGGTGCCGAAAATGGCCGGGAAAATTCCGCCCTCCGTGTTGGCCTCTCGTGGTTCCGTAGTCAGGACCATCCAGACGTTGCCGCCGTAGACCCACAGCTTTTCCCACGTTGAGAGATTGTTGGGGCGTAAGACCCGCACAACTTGGCTGAGTCCGATGGATTTTTCTCTACCATTGGCATCGGCAACAAGTACTGTGTAGAGACTCTCTGCTTCACTTCCTTCCGCCTGCCGAATCAGAGCCGGAAGGGACTGCCAAACCGCTTCCGCCCCTTCAGCTACGGATTGGTCTTCCTTGGTAATCGTCAGGAGACGTCCATAGAAATTGCCCCACTCCCGCCGCTCCATCATGACGAGATCAGATGGCTGAGCCCGTTCGGTGATCTGGTCGGTATTGATCCATCGATAGTCTAATCCATACAGATCACGATTCCCGATCTTCACTCTGATACGGGGAATCCCCTTGGGACCGATTTCCTCTCCAGCCAACTGACCGATCACATGTTTACCGTCCTTCAGAGTTAATTCAACAAGATCCGCCGGCCAGAAATACCCGAACCCGTTCATCAGGATAAGAGCAAGAAGTCCGCCGATCATCAGAAGCGACAAGGACAGCCCCGCCCCACAGCCCCAAATGAAGAGCTCCCCGCTTGCCATAAAATGTCTGACCCACTGTTTCATTGAATCACTCGTTCACCGGCATGGCCGGCTCTATGCAGGAGACCTGGTTTCTTTCGCCCCATCTCGACTTCTGGTCTTTTGACCGCTTCTGTCTCTAGAATTGGCTATACTTCTCCCTAAGCCGCTGTCGAACAAGTTCCGCGACCGTGTTGAGTAGAAAGGTTGCGATAAAGAGAAGCAACCCTGCCAGAAAGAGCGTGCGGTACAGGGTCCCTCCGTGCGGCGCCTCAGGGATTTCCACCGCAATATTCGCGGAAAGCGTCCGAAATCCATTGAACAAGCTCCAGTCCATGATGGGCGTGTTCCCCGTCGCCATCAGGACAATCATGGTCTCTCCAACCGCTCGGCCGAGTCCAATCATAAGGGCTGAAAAAATTCCTGGACTGGCTGAGATGAGAACGAGGTAGATCAATGTCTGCCAACGCGTCGCGCCGAGCGCCAAGGAGCCAGCGATCAGATTCTTGGGAACATTGGTCAGCGCCTCTTCCGAAATACTGTAGATGATTGGAATAATCGCAAAGCCCATGGCCACACCGACGACAATTGCGTTGCGCTGGTCATAATTCAGACCCAGATGGGCCTGAAGCCAGGGTTTATAGTGACCACCGAATAAGAAGGACTCCCACCAGCCATTCGTCGCCAGGCATCCCCAGACCACGGCAATGACCACCGGGATCATGAGGAAGGCTTCGACACCAGGCCTGATTCGATTCCGAAGGGACGCAGGCAGCAGGAGAAAGAGCCCGGCGGAAATAGCAACGGCAAAGGGGGTCAACAGGACCATCCCGGCCATCGCGGGAAAGTTTCGCTCCAGCACCGGGGCAAACCAAAGCCCGGCCAGGAATCCGAGGACCACCGTCGGGAGTGCCGCCATGATTTCAATGATCGGCTTGATCTTGGCGCGATAATCCGGATGCATGAACATGGAGGTGTAGATCGCGGCTAGGACCGCCAGGGGAACCGCGATAAGCACCGCATAGATAGTCCCTTTGATCGTGCCAAAGATGAGCGGCGTCAAACTAAACTTGGCTTCGAAGTCATCCGACCCACTTGAGGACTGCCACACCAGCTCCGGTCGCTCATAACCTTCATACATCACCGGTGAGAACAAAGTCGCCAGGGTAATTTCCGGATAGGGATTGTCAATCTGGTAGTGGATCAGCTGATTCGTGTCGGTCACACTGACTACCCCATCCGCCTTCGGTGAAAAATAGGTGCTGCGGATCCCGCCCTGTCGCGGAGTGAGCGTGAGTAACGTCTGCGCAGACGTCGAATGGTGCAGCCGGATTTCTCCTTCAGCATCGCTCGTGATAAACCCCTTATCGCGCTGGGAGATCGTGATGTCGCTGACGGCGCTCTGGTGAGGAGCAAACCGATGGATCGCCGTCATCTTGGTCTGGTTCGTTGTTGGATGTTCACGCACAGGCATCCACACAACCACCTGCCCTGCCGCATCACCGGTGACAAGACTCCGGTCTCCCATCAGATAGGCCAGCGCGGTAATCGCCTGATCCGGATCAGACGCCTGTGTCGTCTCCACCAGAACAGGCTTGGCCGCATCCCGAAGATCAAAATGGTAAACCTTGCCGTCGGCCGTACCGACAGCAAGAAGCTCTGCCCGGCTTGCAAGGGTGAGCGCCGTGATCCGACCGGGGATGTTAGACGTCAGATCAACCTGTGTGGTTGAAGCAGCGGTCGTTCCATCAGGGCGGGAGACGCTGCGACTGGTGGTCAGCCAGAGATGCTGATCTTGCAGGAGCGCGGCGACGCGCATTTCGGAATCCGTACTCTGATAGGCTAGTTTAGTAATTGGCTGTGGAGTCGGTGCCGCAGCAATGGGAGTTCCCATCTTGACCGATGGAGCGATCGAACGTTCTTGGTCGTGAAAGTCCTGCGTAAATTCGATCGTGACGGGGACGATGCGGCCGTCTCCCGTACCGAGAGCAAGATTGTGCCCCTTGCCTAAGGCTCGTGTTAATGCAGTAACCGTTCCGTCCGGCCATAAGCCCCGCGATGGTACCTTTGATATGGCAGCCGTGCCTTCCCCGAGGAAGACAAACTCCAAAGAGTCATCCCGCAACACATAAGCAAGCTCCTGGTGTTCGTCAATGCCAACAAGGGTTGAGGCCGCCGGATTCTTGAGTTGAGATAAAGTGATCGGCTCCCTGAGGCTCGCCTGAGTCGGAAGAAAAAGTGGGATCACTTCCTTCACGAGAAAGACACACATCCCGATAATGCAGAGGATAATACTGACCCCGCCCGCCTTGATAATGAAGCGGGTGATGCCATCGGTCAGTGATCTAATTTGGCGTCGAGTAAAAAGCCCCTCCATAAGGGTCGGGGCCGACATGCGACCCCGACCAGGGGAGGGCTCTCCTTGAAGCGCTGGTGCTGGAGTGAGCGGCGGCACGTTCATACGTTGACTTTCGTCTGTCCTTCCAACATTCAGACCGTACACACATCGAAACAGTCTGCGTGGTCATCATCTTCAGGACGATCACCCTACACACCGAACGATCGAAGCCGCAGGCCTATTCGACCTTCGACAATTCCTTCTCAATGATGCTCTGTGGCAGTGGGAAAAACCCGTCCTTGATGGTGACGGCTTGCCCTTCCTTACTATAAATAAACTTGATGAATTCCTTCACGAGCGGATCAAGCGGCTTATTTGGCGCCTTATTGACGTAGACCAACAGATGGCGCCACAAGGGATAGGACCCATTCATGGCATTGGTCTGCGATGGCTCTACAAAGGGTGCTCCCTCTCTTTCGGCCAACGGAAGAACCCGAACACCGGAGGTCAGGTAGCCGATCCCGCTATACCCAATACCTGCTTGATCTTCCGTAATGCCTTGCACAACGGATGCTGACCCTGGCTGCTCCTTGACCTCATCCTTGTAATCCCCGTTTTTCAAGGCAAACTCTTTAAAGAACCCGTAGGTGCCTGATGCTGAATTACGACCATAAATGCTGATCGGTGATGCCGCCACTTCGCCTGTAATCCCGAGTTGCCCCCACCGCTCAATGTTCTGCTGTGCCCCAAACCGCCGCGTCTTGGAGAAGATCGCATCCACTTGCGCCATCGTGAGCCCTTGGACAGGATTATCCTTATTGACATACACTGCCAGCGCATCAATGGCCACCGGGAAGGCTGTTGGTTTGTATCGATACTTTTTCTCGAAAGAATCGATCTCCGTGCTTTTCATGGCTCTAGACATTGGCCCAAGCTGGGCCGTGCCTTCGATCAGAGCCGGCGGTGCGGTGCTGGAACCCTTGCCTTCAATTTGAATTTTGACGTTTGGATATTGCTTGCGAAAGCCTTCCGCCCAGAGCGTCATCAGATTGTTGAGCGTGTCCGAACCAATACTGTTGACATTGCCGGTTACCCCGGTGACCTTCACATACCCTTTTAGAGCTGGGTCTAACACAATGTGATCATCGGCATAAACAGAGGGAATCGTCGAAGCAAGCGCTCCAAGAAACGCAAAACAGGAGAGACCAAATTTGGTCGATTTGTTCATAAACAGTCCTTTCATCATCACTATCCCTTCTTTCTGCCCACTCTACTCTTATCTGATTGCGATTACATTACGCGAATATTACAGACGTGTTACATCTCGGCGAACCGCCTTACATCCAGGCTGCACGAAAGGGGCAGGCCCTTGCCTGCCCCTTTCGTGCCTAGAAGTTATATTGCAGCTGGGTCCGGACAATATCGCCTTCACGAATGTTATAGGGCGCAGTCTGAGTGTCCGTGCGTCTGCTCCGCGCATAGGCAATCGTGAACTCTAACGATTTCGCGATCTGCCACTCCATTCCAACTTCCCACTCCCGCACAACATTGAATGGCGAGTTGGTCCGGTGCTTCTTTCCACCGCTGTATTCCTGGTACCGCACGTAGGGAATCAGGCTGGTCAACCAGGGCTTATTCACGTCCCACTTGTACATCCCCTGAACATAGCCGCCCTGAATGTCCCCTTCTTCGATGCGAGTTCTGGTCGCGTTCAACTGTGGACCATTACCCCAGTTCCACTCTGCTTGGAATCCGATCGGTTGCGGATACAGCACAAAATGGACACCGACTCGCTCATCGAGAATATTCCCGCTATTTTCGACTGTTGGAGCTGCTGGGAGACCTGTGCCTGACGGGGTACCGACGTTGAATGTTCCCCGGTAGGCATCAACGCCGAACTGAATGATCTGCCCATAGGGTAATTCCATTGGATAGGTGGCATGCAGGACGACATGCTTGTTGTCGTTTCGCTCGTTCACATTGATGGTTTGGCCGTTATAGACCCCGATGCCCAGGACACCGTAGTCACCGGTTCCTTTGAGACCCGAGTCCACCAGCTTTTTGAATAGCTTCCTGGTCTCCTTCGGCGTGTAATAGAGGAAAAATCCAAGGTCGCGTTCACCGTTCACCGCACTATTGATCCCGTCGCTGCGGTCAAATGTGAGTCGATTTTGACTAGATTGAAGATTTTCCCACCCAAAGGGGACCTTCGATTGCCCAACGCGAACCCGCAATTCCTTTTCCTCAAAGAACAGGAACGGGATGGGCATAAAGACATCGGCATAGGCGTCGCGAAGTTGAACAAAGTGATTACTCTGATCCCCGGTCGTGCCTGGCACGGTGCCTGCAAATTCAGGCTGAATATAGAACGATAGCCAGTCCGTGATATCGCCTGAAAAGACGAGGCGGACCCGGCGGAAGGCGAATCCGGTATTGTCTCGAATGGTGTTATCATACTCGCTCCGGATGGATTTATCTCCGGGCAGGTAGGTATAGCGGGCTTGAACGTAGCCGCGAATGCTGATCTTGTCAAACCACTTCTTGATCGCGGCCCTCTCGGCAATGATCGCATCGTCTCGTTCATGCTCCGCTTTCAACTTGAGCCATTCTTCCTTCGTAATCTGTCCTTTTTCATACAGGAGATCCTCCACGTTGGCTTGCGCCACATTGGCCGTGAGGAATACGCCGAAACTAATCGCGCACAAGGCGCCTACCAACCTCCATCCCTTCATTCATCTACCTCCCTTAGTTGATCCGAGACTGAAACGAGGGACTGTATAGATGGCAAACGTTAAGATGATGCTACGGAGTTGTTACGCGATTGTTAAATTCGCTACGATCTCACTACGCATGGCACACGATTCTCAGAATGCACATCACCAGAGCCAGGCTGAGCCACCCCTGTGGTCGATCGGCATGGCCATGCTGATTATTTTGCTCGCACCGCTTGTCTTGTACTCATTTTCCCCGACCGGCCCCATTCGACAAGGCGACACCGTCTTCTCGGACGGCGAACAGCGCGCGCGATTCACCAAACCGATTGCGTCCCATTCTCTTCACCCTGACGAGACCTGTTTACTCGACCCCAACAGCCCATTAATTGTAATCGAGAACTCAACGCATGGAACAGATAGTTTCATCACAGCAGAAGTGCAAGGGAATCCGACTGCAGAATGGCCGTTTTGTCCGGTGCATGCTGAAGTACGACTCAGCCTTCATCAGGTTTTTCAAAAACCGGCTGTCTTGGGAACGGTGCGGGATACGCTGATGAGATGGTTTGGGAAGTAGAAAGTAGAATTGTTGGAGTTAGGTCTTGAGCCTCTCGGCAAATTGTTTACGAAACTTCGCCACTTTTGGCCCCACCACGAATTGGCAATACCCCTGGAGCGGGTTCCGAACAAAATACTCCTGATGGTAGACTTCTGCTTCATACCATTGTGTTGCCGCGACTACTTGCGTCACGACCGGAGCCCCATACAGCTTTTCGTCCGTCACAGTTTTGATGACCTGTTCAGCCGTCTGGCGCTGAGCTGGATTCCCGTAAAAGATCGCTGAACGGTACTGCGTGCCAATATCATTACCCTGTCGATTGAGTGTGGTCGGATCATGAACCACAAAGAAGATTTCGAGCAGTTCTCGGTACGAGATCACAGCGGGGTCGAACGTGATGCGCACGGCTTCGGCATGGCCGGTCTGCCCCCCACACACCGCTTCATAGGTCGGCTTGTCCATGGCCCCGCCGATGTACCCGGACTCAACCGCTTCCACGCCTTGCACCTGGTCATAGACAGCTTCGAGGCACCAAAAGCAGCCGCCGGCAAGGATGGCAACATCCTGCCCTGACAGGATCGCTCGTGGTTCATTGCCCATGGTGTGATTGAATCAAGTGACGTGTGGGATTCTTTACGGCAGACAGAGACTGGCTAATCCTCTTCATCTTCCTCAATGTCCTCAATCCCTTCGTAACTCATTTCCGGGAACGAGGCCGACGCTTTTTCACAGGCCGTCTCGACCATTTCCTCAGCGTCTTCTGCTGAATCAGCATCGACCACAAACTTCACCGTGATTGCATACCGCTGTTCCACTCTCAACTCCTTTCTCGAATAACCTGCCTCGTGATCGAGGCACCGCAGACCTTCGTACTTTCTGATAGTTGTGGTGGCTGTGTCAACCGTTTGGGAGTAGTGGAGCCCCACGGCGTGATCCGTCCTCCGTAGCAGACTACTGCGGAGGACGGGCAGCTGTGGCTCCCCACGTCGGTGGGTGAAGAGACAAACCAGATATGGGAACAGACGTGGATGGAATGTACAAATCCACGAGACGGGGGGAGGGAGGTTACTCGTCCCGTTCGAGATCGGTGAGAACCGATGTCAGCTTGACCAACTCGTCTGGAGCCATGCGCGAAAAGGCGAGTCCGAAGCTATTTGTACCGACCCACCGCACGATTGCTTCATCTACTCGTAACGGCCAGTCAAGACCTGGGATGTGGAGGCGACATTCGAATTTTGCGCCTTGCTCGACCTTCATCTCACTCTCAATCTTACAGCCGCCGGCAGAAATATCGACCGTTCGTCCCTGTCCTTCCTGTTTATTCCCTGAAAACGTACTGCGAAACTGGGCGGTAAACCGCGGTTGAACTCGGCGCTCATCCGGCCCTGCCTGTTCCTGGGCAACTTCAACCGGTTTTGATTTGAAGAATGAACTCAGCTTTTTCACAGGGACGATTCCTCATCAGAACCGCGTGACCAGCAGGATCAAGGAGTCGCGCGACACTCACTTCAAGACGCCGCTTCTTACTTCGTCGACAGCAATATGTGTCCTCGTCGATTTTGCTGATAGCAGGATTCCTGTCGCTCGCTGCAGAACGGTCGTTCCTTCCCATACGACACGATCGCGAGCTGATTGGGACTGACCCCTGATTCCTGCAAATAATTGCGAGCTGCTTTGGCACGCTTGTCGCCGAGGACCATGTTGTAGTCGCTCGTCCCCCGCTCATCACAATGGCCCTCTATTTTGAGCACAGCACCAGGATGATCTTTCAGATAGTGCGCATCGAGATTGAGCGCCTCCATGCCTGCTTCGGATAATGTCCATTGGTCATACCCGAAAAATACATCTTGCAACCCCGCTTCGACAGCAGCGCGCTCTTCTTTCGTCAACTCCGCTTGCTGCCGCCCCGGAAAGCTTGACGGGTTTAGACTCGTTGGATGTCCACCTTGTCCGCCCGACGAAAGGCGTTCCTCAACGGGATTCCGAGAAAACCCCTTGAGTTCCCCACTTGAGCTTCCACCGGAAATGCTCGGAGCCTTTGAGCTGGTGCTTCCGGACCCCCCTTCGCTCTCGGACTGTACCCATTTCTTACTACACCCCTGGTTCGACAAAAAAAGAAATCCCACAGCCACCACCACCCCCACCTTCATTACCACTCTGGTCATAGCCTTTCTCCTCTTATGGCCTTCTATACTCACAACTCAGCCCCGTCATTCATCACCACTTGAGGCAGTAATGATTTCAGCATGCGCCTTCGCTCTGCCTGCAAGCACAGTTATCGCCAATGATGATAAAGCGATGCAGTAACAGGAGTTTAGCCGATTGCCCGCAGGATGCCTAACAATTTTTCATATCCAGCCGGATGACCGGTTCGGTAGGGAATGATCTCTCTAGAGGGATAGAATGGGATGGCTCGGAGAGAAGGAACCATTCGATTAATGAGGTACACACGCAGCAGTCGACGCAATCCACTATGCTGAGAGACCACCGTCCTGTTCAGCGAGAGCCGCTACGATCAGCCCAGCGGACAGGTCGCAACACGGCTCCCATGCCGGCGAGTGCGCAGATAAACAACAGCATGGCCAGAGCAATCACCAGGAAAAATGCCGCCCTCATGTCGTGCAAAACAGGGATCATACCTCGTCCCTCCTCTTGCTCGATGCATCAACTGCGCCATCCACAGACACAGACCCATGGACTCATTGGATCGATTTTCTGAAGAGGTCTCCCACAACAAGGACATTGCCGAGTCCATACTTGCCTGACATGCTGACCAACGTCCATAGCCGCCCGCGTTTCCTGACTGCTATATCGGACAAACCAGCCCACGGGATTACCCTGTCCCCGGTTAAGTCTAGATCATGCTTAGCGCCTGGTCTATGCCGCTTCCCATTGAGACCAATCTCGACATACCCACAACCTGTTGTAACCGCTGTTAAACCTAGGGACTGCTTTACGCACCCGCAGGAACCCACCCTTCGACCGACCCATTGCATGATACGGCTAACCGCATCAATCTGCCGAAAAGGTCCCCCACTCGGACGTTACACAGGTAACCGAGAGAAAATCAAGGCAGGATTTCCGCAACTCTGCTACCTCGTGGCGACAGATACACTCTATAGGCGAATCGTGACGCCCATGTGCAATGCAAGATCCTACTTTATCTCTGATTCAGATCCGGTCAATATGGCGCGAGAGAGGAAATCTGTACTCGCGACTGGAGACCAGGCTCCGGCTCATACGGTAGCTAATGCAGCAATTCATACTGCACGGCGCGGAGTAACATGGAGAGATCCAAAGGCTTCGCAAAGGTCTGCCGCGCCCCAAGCAGTCTGGCTGTCTGCAGTTCATCGGAAGAGTGTCCGCTCATGGCAATGACCTTCACATCCAGAAACGCGCGGGTTAGTTCCAAGATGAGGTCCAACCCATTCATTTCCGGCATCTCCAAGTCCGTAATGACCAAATCCATGGGTTTCGCACGGAACTGCTCAAGCCCTTCTCGGCCGTTGGCGGCCTCGTAGGTTTGATACCCCGCATCCTCAAGGATCTGCGCCAACAACACCCGCACCGACGCGTCATCCTCGATCACCAGAATCGTGCGTGGCCTCATCACCGTATCCCTTTCGTGCTCTGCAACTTGCACCTTACACACCCCTTCATTAGGCGGCCAACGATTCCACCTCCTCTGAGTCCCAATCCAGATTGAACGCCTCGTGAGCCGCCATCATCGCCATCACCGGTTTGGCGGACAACTGACGATGGTGCTGGATGACGGCGTCATCTCGATGACCACAATTGACACAGCGTGTGCTCACACTCCACATTTCGCCGTACCCCCCTTCCATATCGATCATGCGCTCATCCAGCATCAACCCTTGGCAACGTGTACAATTCATCGTGGCTCCTCCTGGTTTGTGCTCACAATCGGGCTAAGAGAACTGTACCAGGGAGTATCATTCCAACTAGATCTGAAAGAGTTACGTCGAAAGGGGGGGGAGGGAAGTAGGCAACTCGGACTTGTGTGATTTTGCAGGAATACAACTCGGTAAAAACGACTCGTATGGGGAGGCCTCTCCGTGTGGGAGGCAGCCAGCCGATCGGAGGCGGCCGGACTAGGACGGGTTATCAAAAACTGTGGATCGAGCTCAATCCGTGTTGGAATGGATGAGGGCCTGCACCCCCTGTTGAACCAGGAAGGCGTGTGAGCTTGGGAGATTCTGAGAACTCAGTTAATCTGTGGTGCGCCCGGCAGGAATTGAACCTGCGACCTACGGGTTCGAAGCCCGGCGCTCTATCCAACTGAGCTACGGGCGCAACCAGTCTCAACATGAATCATGTTCCGGCAAGACTTGTCAAGATTGAGAGAAGCAATTAAGAGCACTATAGGCATGACAGAATGTCATCGGCCACTTGTGAGACGGACTTTCCCTCCGTCTCAATCACACGATCAGCCGCCGCTTGATACTTCGGAACACGCTCTCGCAACACATCTTGGATTTCATCAATAAAGGATTTGGTGCCGGTGAGAGAGGGTCGTTGCGTGTCGGACCCAATTCGCCTGGCAATGGTCTCCACTGACGCCGTCAGCCAGAACAGCTTTCCCGTGCGTTTCAGTATGTCGACATTCTGTGGTCTGAGAATGGCACCCCCACCGGTATCGAGCACCAACCCTTCCTTATTGGCCAGTTCCTGGCACATCTTGGTTTCGAGATCACGAAAGTACTCCCAGCCATGCTGTTCAACGATCTGGGGAATGGTTCGCCCTTCCGACTTTACAATCTCAGCATCGGTAGAAAGCAATTCGCAACCGAGACGAGCTGCTACAACCTTTCCCACCGCGCTTTTCCCCGTACCACGATAGCCGATCAGCACGACGTTCATCGGAAATGCGACTCCAAGACCGTCCGCATCACTGCAACCGGAGCGGGTTGATTGGTCCAGAGTTCACATTGTGTCACCGCCTGGTTCAGAAACATCTCTAGCCCTGGAATCGTCTTGCACCCCACCCGTTTGGCATCTTTCAGCAACTGCGTTTCCCGCGGGTTATAGACGATATCCATGACAGCGAGCCCCGCGTGGAGAAGCGACGCCGGGACACAAGTCATGTCGGCTTTGGGAGACATACCGACCGGGGTGCAATGAATCAGGACGTGCGCGTCAGGAAGAACGCGACGCAGAGCGGCCTCATCGAGATAAGAATCCTCTACCGTGACCGCTGTCGTGGGACGAATGTCCTCGGCCAAGCGCGTCCGCTCTAGCTCCTCAATTCCCAGCAACGTCAATTGTTCCGCGCCGGACTCCGCCGCCAATGCGAAGGCGATTGCTCGTGCCGCCCCCCCCGAGCCAAGCACCACAATGTGTCGGCCCGTCAGCTCAATTCCGCCTTCACGTAGTGCCCGCAATGCACCGGTCGCATCGGTGTTGCGCCCGGTCAACTTGCCTTTTTCCGCCACGATGGTATTGATTGCACCAATCCGCTTGGCGGTTGGCTCCACATAATCAAGAAACTGCATCGTTGCCACCTTGTGAGGAATTGTCACGCTCGCCCCTCGGAAATTTCCCAGAGCACGAAGTCCCTTGATGGCATCACCGATTGCTTCCACTTGCCAGGCCAGATAGACAAAGTTGAGCCCTAATGCACGAAACGCCGCATTATGGATGGCAGGCGACAAAGAATGTCCGACTGGATTGCCAATCACCCCGCAAAACTGGGTTTGAGCATCAATGTCCATTCTTGTCCCTATCATCGCACCGGCTATCCCTTGTAGACCGTCATCCCGCCATCAATCGTGAATGTTCCCCCAGTCACCCATACAGCCTCGTCAGACACAAGGTACAACACCATACTGGCAACCTCCTCGGGAGTCCCGGCACGGCGAATGGCATATTGCGAGAGCAGCGACTGGAGCATCTCCGGGTTCGCCATAAGCGGTGCCGCCATGGGAGTATTGATCAGAGCAGGATTGACCACATTGCACCGGATCCCGTCTTTGGCATAATCGATGGCCAGCGCCCTCGTGAGCGCATCAAGTCCGCCTTTGGACGCGGTGTAGGCTGATAACCCAGGGATACCGACCAAACTGGCAACAGACGAGATGTTCACAATGGCGCCACGTCCCTGTTTCAACATCTGCGGAACAATCGCCCGAGTCATTCGAAACACACCGGTCAAATTGATATCCAAGACCATGCTCCATGTCGCATCGTCGGTCTCATGCAACCGCTTCCCAAAATCGCCGAGCCCCGCATTGTTCACGAGAATATCAATTCGACCGAAGCTATCGACGGTTTTCCTGACCACATCTTGCACATGCTTTTCGTCCGTGACCGACCCGGCTACAGCCAGGACCTTCCCGTTGCCCTGCTGAAGGATCTTCACCACCCGATCCAACTCCGATTGCCGACGCCCGGTGACCACCACTGACGCCCCTTCATCGGCAAAACGTTTCGCGATTGCTTCGCCGATCCCGGCGTTCCCTCCGGTCACCACAGCGACCTTGCCGTTCAACCTGTTCATTCGCTCTGCTCCTCTTCTACATCCTCGGATGTCACATCCTGGGCTCCATCGGAAGAATCCTCTCTCCTGGCTATCGAACGGAACAAACCCGGTTCCACTTTCCTTGCCACCGTGAGAAATCCTGAATGCGCCACCATCCGATGATCAGGCCGCACGCTCCTGCCCTGTATCGACCAGGTCCGCAGCAACGTCTCAAAGGTTTCGATCATCCCAAACACAGTTGTCCGCTCAAGTGCCTCAACGGTTTGCATCACTTGCGGAATCGTGGGAACAAAGCTCAGATAGATCCCGCCTGATCGAAGCGCATTGACGGCATGGGGAATGACCTGCCATGGTTCCGGCAAGTCAAGCACCACTCGATCGAAGGGAATCCCATCGTCGAGGAGCTCGATACCCTCATAGGCGCTTTTCCTAAACGTACGCAAGTTCATCGGATTCATCACGCGGGCGATATTCGTCTGCGCCGTCCGTGCAAAGTCTTCTCGGAGCTCGTACGTCACCACGAGACCCTCTGGTCCCACGGCACGCAACAATGCCATAGTCAACGCCCCTGAACCGGTGCCAGCTTCAAAGACCCTCGCTCCCGGATAGACGTCTGCCCACATAGGAATAATGGCAAGATCTTTTGGATAGAGAACCTGTGCTCCGCGCGGCATTTTGAGCACATAGTCGCCAAAGGTCGGTTTGAGCGCCATCATCCTCTTCCCGCCTGAGAGCGTCACGATGGACCCGTCAGGTCGGCCGATGAGCGCGTCATGGGCGATCTTCTGCCCGCTGAATTGATAGGTTTCTCCCGCCTTCAGCGTGAGGGCATACTGACGCTTTTTTTGATCGACGAGGTGGATGCGGTCGCCGTTGGCAAGCTGAGACATGGCGCGCATTCTAGGTGGTTCCCTCCTCGGTTTGCAACCAATGGCTCTTCCTTGACAGCGTAGTGAGGGGCTCGTAAGATCTTCTTATCCTTAGATACTTCCGACAATGCTTCTTCAAAGTCGGCTCAGGAGCTGTTCACGTTGGCCTAGCCTCACAGCAGCGATTGTGAGTCTCTGTGTGGCCTTCTGTCCGATTCTTTCCCTAAGCCCCGCTCATGGCTCTGAGATCGTGGTAGCAACCTATGAAGGGGTCATTAACCCCGTCGCGGCGGAGTATCTGCACGATGCTCTCACATTCGCTCAAACCTCGGGTGCCCACGCCCTCATCTTGAAGCTGGACACGCCCGGAGGGCTAGACACCTCCATGCGCTTGATGATCAAAGATATGACCGCATCCACCACTCCCGTCATCGTCTATGTCGCTCCTTCAGGAGGGCGCGCCGCCTCTGCCGGTGTCTTTCTCACGATGGCCGCCCATGTAGCCGCGATGGCCCCCGGAACCAACATCGGAGCCGCCCACCCGGTCGCCATGGGCGGAGGGGAGATGGACAGCACGATGAAGGAAAAGGTCGAGAACGACGCCGTGGCCTATATCAAAAGCATCGCGGACCAACGCAGACGTAATGTCTCCTGGGCTGAAGAGGCAGTTCGTAAAAGCGTGTCCGTCACAGAACAAGAAGCCTTCAAGCTGAAGATCATCGACATCGTGGCTGAGAACATGCCTGCCCTATTGAGACAGTTGAACGGCAGGAAAGTGAATCTTCCAAACGGTTCGCTCACGCTCTCAACCGATGACGCGACGCTTCATGACTTCCCAATGGGAACACGTCTCGAATTGCTCAAGATCCTGAGTGACCCAAACATCGCCTATCTGCTGATGTCGATCGGGACGATCGGGATCATGGCCGAACTCTATAGTCCCGGAGCGATCTTGCCCGGAATCATCGGCGCCATCAGTTTGATTCTGGCTTTCTATTCACTCCAGTCACTTCCCGTGAACTATGCTGGAGCGCTCCTGGTCATCCTCGGTGCGGTGTTCCTGTTGCTCGAGATCTCAGTCACCAGCTATGGACTGCTGGCACTAGGTGGCGTGGCGGCAATGACTTTGGGCGGCCTCTTGCTTATCAAGAGTGATGCGCCCTACCTCCAAGTGTCGCTGTCATTCATATTGCCGACGGTCCTGACCGCCGGTGGCTTGATCGGAGCGGTGGTATGGATGGCCGTCAAGACTGGTCGGAGCAAACCGGTCACCGGAGCGGAGGCAATGATTGGTTCGATCGGAATCGCCAAGACAGACTTAAACCCACGCGGCCAGATCACGGTCCATGGGGAAATTTGGGAGGCGATCAGTCAGCATCCGATTCGACAAGGGGAGTCCGCGGAGGTGGTGTCGGTCGAGGGATTGACCGCGACCGTAGCCCCACCTCATCAATGACCCGCCCGAAGACAAGGAGCTGTTATGTCGTTACTGATCCCGTTTATCTTACTTGGCCCGTTGCTCTATGCCAGCTTTAAACGCGTCATGGAGTATGAACGGCTTGTGGTGTTTGTTCTCGGCAAGTTCCACACCGTCAAAGGCCCGGGAATCCGATTGGTGATTCCTGGGCTGCAGCAGATGGTACGGGTCAATCTTCAAACAGCTACCATGGAAGTCCCTTCGCAGGATGTGATCACACGCGACAATATCTCGGTGAAGGTGAACGCCGTCATTTTTCTCAGGGTGGTGGATCCGCAGCGTGCAGTCTTAGCGGTTCAGGACTACCTATATTCTACCTCGCAGATTGCCCAGACCACCTTGCGCAGCGTGCTTGGGCAGAGCCAGTTCGATGACCTGCTGTCGAAGCGTGACGACATCAACGCCGAGCTACAGCGAATCATCGATCAGCAGACTGAACCATGGGGCGTGAAGGTCGCAGCCGTTGAGGTGAAGAATGTCGATATTCCGCAAGACATGCAACGGGCCATCGCTCGACAGGCCGAGGCTGAACGGGAACGTCGTGCCAAAATCATCCATGCGGAAGGAGAGTTTCAGGCCGCACAGAAGCTCGCAGAGGCCGCCAACGTGATCAGCCAAAACCCAGCCGCCCTTCAACTCCGTTATCTCCAAACGCTGGTAGAAATCGCCGCCGAAAAGAATTCCACGACAATCTTTCCGATTCCCATCGATACGCTTGCTCCTTTCATTAAGGGTCTCTTATCGAAATAGTGTGGCGTTTCGGTCGAGAGCTGATGCGAATTCCACATAGATGCCGCATTCATGCGACAGTGCCCTTCAATTGTTCTCATTAACTCACGTTAATCTTCTCGATTTATCGAGCTGATCTCCTTCTTCATTTCTCATCTTCCAGCCAGCATCTCTTTTGCTTCTTTGAACCACTGCATACGGCCTGATCTGGATGAATCTTTTCGGCTGAACCGAGCTCAAACGAGTGAGCGAAAGAGGATGTTCAACCTCATAGGAAGGGTGGCGCCATGAAAGAAGAATTGCGGGTCGAAGAAGAGATAGACGTGCAACAGAAGTTTTCCTCCGATGTCGATGCCGACGACGCCAGGGCAAGCGGAATGCTAGGCCGAATTGGTCGCAGCACGGGTGAGGCGTCCCGCTCGAAGCGAAAATCCAGACCGGCCACGCGAGCGAGTCAGGCGGCCAGTCCATTTCTCTTGGAATCGTTATACTTCCGTTCATTCGGTGAGCGAGGTCTCCTGTCGCGCGAAGAAGAAATCCTGATTGCCAAGCGGGTGGATCAGGGAACCAGGCGCATTCGAGCTGCTTTACGGCAAGCCACGAGAACGTTACTCAAGGCTCGACGGATTCCTGCTTGTGCAGAGAGTGCAAAGCTGCTCCTATCGGTCCGACGACTAAGCGGTCTCTCTGCCACTGCGTTGGACAGTGCAGAGAAGGCTTTGAATACCGTGCTCCATCCATCTAGTGCCGACCTTCATCCCCCGGCTTCCCTTGCGAAACCATTGGAGATAGTGCTGGGCGAAATACGCACTGCACGAGTGATTTTAGAACAAGGCAAGGATGAGCTTGTTCGGTGTAATCTTCGCTTGGTCGTCGACGTCGCCAAACATTACACCGGTCGAGGGTTGAGCCTGTTGGATCTCGTGCAAGAAGGCAACATCGGGCTGATGAAGGCGGCGGAACGGTATCAATATCGAAAGGGATTCAAGTTCAGCACATACGCGACCTGGTGGATCCGTCAAGGGATCACTCGATCGCTTGCGGACCAATCTCGAACGATCCGCGTTCCGGTTCATCAAACCGAAGCCTCGCACCGTATTCTTCGAGTGATGCGGAGACTGTGTCAGCAATTGGGACGACCGGCCCGCCTGGAAGAGGTCGCTCATGTGCTCCGCATGCGCCCCGAGCGACTCCGAGAGACGGTACAGGCCTTCCAGGAACCGGTGGCCTTAGAGACGCCGATCGGTGATGGGGATACCCAGTTTGGCGATGTCATTCCGGATCATCAGGCCGTCCCACCGGACGCCAATGTCCACCGGAGTGAGCTGACGGAACAACTCGATCATATCTTGAGCACGCTCACCCCGCGCGAACAGACGGTGATCCGGCTACGATTTGGCATAGGGTATGACGAATCCAGTACCCTCGAGCAGGTGGGGCAAAGCCTGTCTGTCACACGAGAGCGGATCCGTCAGATTGAGGCGAAGGCGCTGAAGAAACTGAAGACCCCAGCGATTAAGGAACTGTTCGCGGCGATCAGGTAGACATTCGAATGTACAAAAAGCCGAGAAGGGTTTTAGAGTAGCTCGATTTTCGATAGAGCCTGCCTTCCCTCCGCATGGTGAGTTATGCCAGAATGACTTCACCATGCGGAGGCCTGGTATTCTCGCATCTCCCGCCACTGTCCGGCATCGATATCTGTGCGGATCTGACTATTTTTTAAAAGGGCACCGCTCCCTAGGGTCTGCCACCTTATGATCCACTCCACTCCCGTGACGACTCCACAGGGGAATAGTCGCCAGATACAGGAAGGTGTGGTTCGTCTTTTCTCTGCACCGGTCCCCTATCTCGCAGGATGGGACTTGCAATGTCGCCTGCACGAGGACCGGTTTCTCGGCCTACAACCAGACACTGTTCTCATCCTGGAACACCAGCCGGTCTACACACTGGGACGACGGACCCGACAATCTGATTGGGGTGGAAATGAAATGGCATTATGTCAATCAGGCGCGGAGCTGCACCGGGTGAATCGTGGCGGCTCGGTGACGTATCACGGTCCTGGGCAAGTTGTGGCGTATCCTATTCTCAAGGTTGATCGCCATGCTACCGGGCCGAAACAGCTCGTCCGACTCTTCGAAGACGTCGTGATTCGATTACTCGGTTCCTGGAATATCACCGGCAGTCGCCTCGAGGGAAAGCCAGGTGTTTGGGTGATGACCCCAGAACCTCGGAAAATTGCCTTTATCGGAATACGGATCCAACGTGGGGTCACCTTGCATGGCTTGGCCATCAACGTCGATCTCGACCTGACTCCATTTCACCGGATCCACCCCTGTGGACTGACCGACTGTCTGGTCACATCAATGGCAGCGCTGCGCCACGCTCCGATCTCAGTTGATGCCGTCAAGCAGGTACTGGCTCAAACCTTCACAGAGGTGTTTTCTCTTTCTGAAACCAGTGCGGAATGATAAACCGGTCTACACGCGCGGATGGATCGCCCTTAAGGAGGCCTATGCAGGAGTTTGATACACCAACCTTCCGTTTAGCAGTGGCCCAGTTCGATCAAGCAGCGGAGGCCATGGGGCTTGATACCAATCTCCATGAGCGGCTGAAACTCCCCCAACGCTCCCTCGTGGTCAGTCTCCCAGTGCGAATGGACGACGGACGTGTTGAGGTCTTTACCGGTTACCGTGTTCAACATGATTCCTCACGAGGGCCTTCGAAGGGAGGCGTGCGCTACCATCCGGATGTACGCCTTGGCGAAGTAGCCGCCCTCGCTATGTGGATGACATGGAAGTGTGCACTCGCCGGGCTTCCCTACGGCGGTGCAAAAGGCGGGGTGCAGGTGGCTCCCAAGAGTCTTTCATCTGGTGAACTTCAGCGATTGACCAGGCGATATGCCGCAGAAATTTTTCCACTAATTGGACCGGATAAGGACGTTCCGGCCCCTGATGTCGGCACCGATGCGCAGATCATGGCCTGGATGATGGATACGTATAGTCAGCAGGTCGGCTATGCGGTTCCAGGAGTCGTGACCGGTAAACCGCTTTCTATTGGAGGGAGTCTTGGCCGTGAGGAAGCCACCGGCAGAGGTGTCGTATATGTCACATTGGAGGCTTGTCGCCATCTCAATCTACCGATTGAGACCGCGACTGTAGCCGTGCAGGGATTTGGAAACGTCGGTGCACACACCGCTCGCATCATGCAACACCATGGCGCACGTGTGATCGCGGTCAGCGATGTCTCTGGTGGAATCTATAATCCAAAAGGACTCAATATTGAACAGCTGATGCAGCGCGACCTCAATCAACCGCTGAATCAGACCAAGCTGGGTGACGCCATCACGAACGAGGAATTGCTTCAACTGGAGTGCACCGTCCTTGTACCCGCCGCCCTGTCGGAACAAATCACCGGCAAGAATGCCGATCGCCTGAAGTGCCGTATCCTCTCCGAGGGTGCAAACGGTCCGACGACACTGGAGGCCGACCGCATCCTGGCCGACAAGGGTATCTTTGTGATTCCTGATATTCTCGCGAATTCGGGCGGCGTGATCGTCTCCTATTTTGAGTGGGTGCAGGACCTCCAGCGCTTTTTCTGGAGCGCCGCTGACATCCAGAATCGCCTGCAAGACATCATTACCTCTGCCTTTCACCGGACCCTTCGATTCTCCAATGAACGACGCGTGTCCATGCGGATGGCGGCCCTCATGAGCGGGATTGACCAGGTGGCCCAGGCGCATCTCCAACGTGGGCTCTATCCCTGAATAACCGTTTGGTTGCAGACACCTCTTTCAGTTCCTCACGTATGACTTGCTCCTCGACCGGTCCCTGCGTTAGGGTGCAGGCATCCAGCCGATCGTTTGACCAAGGAACCGCTCGTGGATCGTAACGCGATTATCACTGCATGGGAACACCATTGTGCGGATGACTGGCCTCAGTTCTCAAGCACACATCAAGGGCCATTAATGACGATCGACACCGTGATTGGTGGTTGTGTCGTCTACTATCTCGACAGCCCGGGTGACCTCGATGAGCAGCGACGGGCCATTCTGAAGGACTGCTTGGATGACTTAGATGAGTTGACCGACCAGCTCGATGCTGAGTGCCAACCATACTTTCTCCGACTTCGACACCTCGGAAGCCTGTTGCTGGACACACAAGTCTCGTCATGATCCACAACAACAAGGATACCCTTTGAGGTTCGTAGAAATACCGCGCCTCCCTGCACGGCTTTCTTGCACGTACAGCAGATGATTCGTTACAATTTATCGAATAGGTTTTCCTGATCGAACACCTGACGACCGCAAGAGACCACCTAGCACCCTGATAGAGAGTGACCATATCATGCAAAGAACTTCACAGTATTTCGCACTCGTCGTATTCATCGGCCTTCTCTCCATCTCCGGCTTCGCTCCGGCTGAACCCTATGAGTTAAGTGAACACGACGTCACAGAACCAAAGGCCATTTCGAGCAGCACCGTGTCCCTCTTTGGTGTCAAACTCGGCGATCCAGAGGGCAAAGCCGTCGAGACCCTTGAGATGCTGGTAAATCGGAAGGCGCTTGGAATTAAAGTCGAACAGGAAGCCACCTTCATCTTCCTGCTCGACCAGCGCAAACCGACTGGTCCGATGGCCGGTGCACGGATTCAGGACGGCAAGGTCGACTTGCTGTTCATCAATAACCGATTTGCCCATCGGACAAGAGGAATCTTTCGCAATGTCCTCAACAGCGAAAGCCCTGACGACATCAGAAAATTACTAGGCAAGGAAGAATACGGCGATGAGAACGTGATGGGGGCCATCATGGCCTATGACACGCAAGGGTTTCAGGTGAACTATCTGGGGAAAGACATCAATATAGAGTTTTCCCAACCGCATTAATTCGTCCGCCTTCCTCTCTCGTCAGCTTGTTAGGTCTTGATCCACTCCCATTGGAGGCGGACCTCCGATAGCCAGTTCTTCCTTCCCTTCGCTACAAGACAGGGCCGCACACCTGCCGAGGTCTGGGCGGGCATCGATGTGTTTACACCCAAGCCAGACTAGGGTCACAAGGCGAGTGGCGAGAACACACGGGGGGCTCAAAGAGGTGCCCACCAGGATAAGAAATCCGTCTACTCGAACCGATGGGAACCGGACAAAAACAGGAGCGTTGAGCACAGAGCTTAGCTCAGACGGGAGCAGAAATCTGTTCAGGATGAGATACTGAGACAGGATTTGGAGGAAACTCTGCCACCGAATCCCTCAAAAACGTCCGCCGGATACGCGGACGGGACACCGTGATCGGCAAGGGATTGCCCTTCGCATCACAAGGTGATGTCCGTCTGGCTCCCTTTTGGGTCCGTGATGCGGGTCACTTGGTTAAACGTCGGCTCAAAGACGAAACTGGTCGTGGCCGCAATACTCTGTTCCGTGGTGGTGAGCAGATTGCCCTTGGCGTCATAGGTCATCGTGGTGACGGCACCGTTGGGCCGGGTGATTGTGAGCGAATTCCCTTGGGGGGTCCCGCTGGATCACGGTCGTCCGGTGCAACGGATCAGTGGTCGTGAGGAAGCAGGATGACGGGTAGGCGAGCATCACGCAGGCATGCTATACTCTGCGACACCGGAAGGAAAGAGGACAGCGATGAAAGCGGTCAAATGTACGAAAGACGGCGTGGTCATTCCCTCGGCCTGGGTCAAGGGTTGGGGCAAGCCCGTCGTCGCATATCGGAGTGCCGAGGTTGTAATCTTGGAATCTCCGGCTCGCGCTGCGAGCCGCAAGCGACTCGCCACGATGATCCGGAAGGTCCGCCGCGCCGCCCACGAACTCGGTCCGCTGTCTCCGGATCAAATTGCCGCCGAAGTGGCCGCAGTGCGAGCCGAGCGTGCGCGTCGTTCTTGATACCAATATCCTCGTCTCTGGGCTGATGTCCGTGAGTAGCCCACCTGCCCAGATCCTCAATGCTCTCCGAGCGGGTCAGATTGTGGCCGTGATGAGCGAGGCCACCGTAGCGGAATTGGCGCAGGTACTCCGACGCCCCGCCGTCCGCCGGTACTTGACCCACTCCGCGATCACGCCCGACGCGTTTCTTGCGGAGCTGCGGCTGCACGCCGATCTGATGATTCCCCGTCCCACCACGACCGTGATTCGCGACGAGCAGGATCGCCCCTTCCTTGATCTGCTCGCCACGATCCCCCCACCACAATATTTTGTGACGGGGGACAAGGATTTCGAGGCCCCCCACTACAGTGGCGTGCCGGTCATCACAGCTGCCGAGTTTGCCCGCCTGCTCAGGCGTCGCTAACTCCACCCTGCCCCCACTTCCTTACACCTGAAAGAAGGGCACCATGACACGATGGCTGGCACAGCTGTCCGTGATGGGACTGCAAATCTAGCGCTGACTCAGGCGACATGTTCTGCATCGGATAGAAACGCGCCGGTGGGCACCTCGTCTTGGACAGGCACTCCGTACAAGGTCTTCGCCCAGCCGAAACCCCAGTGGGTCCGTCATGAAATTATTCGACTCAAGGCGCTGATGCCAGAGGCAGACTGTCGCACGATTGCGCATCACTTCAATCGGCGGTGGCAATCCCAACGGCAGATGACCGTGAGTAAGACCCATGTCGCGGACACCTGTCAGCGGCACCAGTATCTGATCTACGAAGCCAGACGAAAACTGAAGCATCGCGTACCACGACCCATCCCGCGGAATCGGATCTGGGCCTGTGATCTGTTGACGAAGACGGATCAGCGTGGAACTCCGCACGTCGCATTGGCGATTCTGGATCATGGCAGCCGGGCCTGTCTGCGCTTGCAGTCGCTCGCAGACAAATCGTCCTGGACGTTACTCCAGGAACTCGTGCAGGCCGTACGACGCTATGGGCGACCAGAGTTTCTTCGGACGGACAATGAAGCCGTGTTGGTGTTTCGTCTATTTCGATTTGGCCTCTGGCTGCTCAGCATTCGTCAGCAGCGCATCGAGCCTGGCTGTCCCTGGCAAAACGGACGGGTGGAGCGGTTCATTGGAACCGTGAAGCGGGAGTTACGGCAGGAGGTGCTACCAAGTAGTCGCGAGTTTGATCGCAGGCTGAAAGAGATTCGACAGTGGTACAACCATGATCGGCCGCACGATCATCTCCAAGGCCGAACGCCAGCGGAAGTCTGGGCCGGGATCGATGTCTTCAGAGCGAGGCCGGGGTAGCGGGGAAGAAGCAAGGAGCGAGTACGCACCATCACAAGAGGCTGTCCGGAGTGGCAAGGGATCTGACTGCTCGAACCGAGGTGGGCAGATGGGAAAAGGGAGAGCAGACAGAAGAAATTCGCGTAGGCAGACTCAGAAATCCGGTCTCACAAGACGTTGAGAGGAGATTTGGTGGGAAATTGTCCTGTAAATCTCATGAAAACCCTCGGCGGACACGCGGACGGGACACCGTCAGCAGGTTGCCGTTGGGGTCATACGTAAACCGCGTGAGGCCTTGCCGGGCGTCCGCAATCTCCGTCACTCGGTTGAGCCCGTCATAGCGGAACTGGGTTTGCAAGCCACGCGGATCGGTTACGCTCGTGAGTCGGAAGGCGGATAGGGAACAGTTCCTCGTGTCAACGCTAGAAAATACCCGATACCTTCTTCAAGGTTCTCAGGTCCACACCGAATACAGAACATTTCATTCCTAACAAAACAATGAGCCCAATCCATTGCGGAGCGATTTATCTTAATCGCATCATACTTGATATCCTCCAAGCTCGTACCTGCGAGAGAAATATCAACTTCCCATCCTGGGTTGTCCAACGTACGAATCTTAATCCCGTCGCCATGCTCCCAATCTCCGTCACATTGGGCCCTAAACCAAGACGACAGCTCTTCCAAATGGCTCATGGCGGAATTTCTCCTGGTAGCGCAGATCGCACTCCTCCTGGCGCCGAAGGATCATGGACGTGCGGAGTAGGAATACTTTGCCCTGTATCTTTATTGTAGTGACTGGCTCCTGTACGATCAAAACGTTTCTGAGACTCCCACGGGTTTGGATCTCGAGGGTTAGATTGTGGCTTCCAAGTTTCGTAATGGTTCACCTGCCCTGTATTTGGATCTCTCCTATAAGTCGAATGCGGACCTTGGGCAGAAGGATCAGGATTTAACTTCTTTGAAGAACGTCCTTTCTTGGCAGCGTTTGCCGCCTTCACGACAGCGGTAGCCTTAGAAAGCCCACCGGCTGGGAGGAGCGAATCGGCACAGCCTAGGTTGTGCAAGCCTCGCTGTATAGGGTCCTTACGTTCCCCAATCTTAGGCGGTTCACAACCAGGCGGAATATGCCCCGGAGCTCTAACCGCTAGACCAAACGCATCACGAAAATTGACAGGCGAATTCCAAACATAGGCATACAGATTGATATCGCCACCACCAAACTCCAACGGGTCTTCACTCAGGAACCGGCTCTGTGAGGGGCTGTAGTACCGTGCGCGGTAGTAATACAGACCATTCCCGTCGTTCTCTCGTCCCGTGAATTGGAACGGGTTGGTCGAGGTGCCCGTGACGCTGGTGGCGCCGAATGGGCCATAGGTGTAGGTCGTGGTGACGGCGCCCGCCTCGTTGGTGAGGGCCACCGTCGAGCCAAGGTCATTGGCGAGATAGTACTCGTTTCCGCTGGAGGTTTGGCGGACCAGTGGCTCGTCAATGCTGAGCGTACTCAGATAGCTGGCATTCGATGCACCGGATTCGGTGACGATGTCGGCGCCGTCATACTGATAGGTCCTCGTTGTCCCACTGATCGTCTTGGCAATCCGACGGTCTAAGGCGTCGTAGCTGAACGTGGCGCTGGTGTTGCCGGTGATGCCGATCAACCGATCCCGCGCATCCCAGTCATATGTCCGCACGACGGAACCGGTGCCATCTTTCTCTTTCCACAGATTCCCATTCGCATCGTATTCGAAGGATTGTCCGGCAAATGTGGTCTGTGCATTCACCGCATCGTAGGCCGCCGTGATTGCGGGCGGCAGGGCGGTCGCGCTCTGGATCAGCTGACTCACCTGGGTCATATTGTCGGCGGGATCAAACGTGTGGGTCAGCTGCTCAAGGACCGTCGCCCCTTTCGCATGGCTCATTCCGAGCAGACGGGATGCCACATCATAGTTGTAGGTGGTCGAGACCCCATTAGAGCGCTGCAGTTGCGTACGCCGACCCACGGCGTCATGCGTCATGGTGGCGGAGAGGCTGCCTTGTGTCACTTGAGCGAGCTGCGACTTGGCATCGTAGCCATAGGTGATGGGTTGTTGGCCATTGGCCCGCATCGTCAGGCGGCGGCTTACGGCATCGTAGGTGTAGCTCACGGTACCTTGCTGCGTCACTTCCTGCAGCACGCGGTCGAGGACATCGTAGGTCCAGTCAATTGAGCCCGTTCCACTATCCGTGAGCTTCGTCACGTTGCCCACAGCATCGTACGCAGCGCTGACATTCGTACCATCCGCGTAGATCGTCTTCGTCCGTCGGTTCAGCCCATCGTACTCAAACGTCGTCTGCTGATTCTTCCGATCCGTGAACTGGCTCAAGTTTCCCGCCAGGTCGTACTGGTAACTCTCTGGACGATTTAATGCATCTTTACGCGTGGCCAGCCGATCCATATTGTCGTACGTGTAGGTCGTCTGCTGATTCTTGGCGTCGATCACCGTCAGCAAATTCCCATTCGGATCATAGGCAAAGCGGGTGAGGCCCTGCCTGGCATCGGCGATTTCCGTCACTCGGTTGAGCCCGTCATAGCGGAACTGGGTCTGCAAGCCTCGGGCATCCGTCAGACTCGTCAGTCGCGACACGGCGTCATATGCCCGAATGGTTTCGTTGTTCAAAGGATCTTTAGTTGAGATCAGATTCCCGTTCGTATCATAGGCAAATGTCGTGGGTGGCTCCGTCGCAATCGGGCCTTGCACACTCGTGGGCTGCCCGAATGCATTGTAGGCGATGGTCGTCACATGCGTGAGCGGATCTTTCACCGTAAGCAGATTCCCGTTCGCGTTGTCGTAGGTGAACTCGGTCATGTTGTTCAAGGCATCGATGATCCTCGTCACTCGGTTCCAGGTCGGATGATACTCAAACTGCGTCGGTTGATTATTGGGATCAATGATCTTTTTCACATTTCCTGCGGCATCATATTCGTACCTGGTCGTCCGACCCAGCGCGTCGGTGCTGCTCAGCACTTGATTCGCGGCACTGTAGACCGTGGTGCTGGTTTGCCCCAAGGCATCGGTGGTGCTGATGGGATAACCGCGGGTATTAAATCTCGTGATCGTCGTATTCCCTCGTGGATCCACGACGGTCGTGGCGAGCACTGTCCCGCCCGTCATGCTGTAGCCCGCTTGGAAATTCTCCCACGAATCCACCGTGGGACAAGGCGCTGCTCCTCCTACGAGCACGGTGCTGTAGGGGATGGCCGTCCCGGGCGGTAGGACCGGGCACCCCGGACCGCTCCTGGTCCCGCCGCTCACCTGATACCGGAACCGGAATTCGCTGCCGTCCGCCTGAATCTGCCGGAGCACCCGTCCACTGGAGCCGTAGAAGTTCTGGAGATAGGTGATGTTCTTCGGATCCGTGATGCGGGTCATCCGGTTGTTATTGTCGTACTCATAGCGCGTCGTCCCGCCTTCGGGATCGGTGACGGTGGCCAGATTCCCTTGCCCGTCGTAGGCATATTGCACGGTGCGCCCAATGGGATCGGTCACCCGCGTGGCGCGATTACTGCCATCATAGTCGAGGAGGAGTTGTCGCCCGTCCGGGCCGGTGATCGTCGTGATCCTGGTGCCGCTCCAGGTATTGGTGATGGTGTTGTTGTTGCGATCACGCTGCTGCGTGAGGCCCAGATTCGTGACCCCGAACTGACTGGAGAGCGTGACTCCGAAGGCCCAGGTCGAGCCGTCCTTCCACCGCAGCGTCGGCACCCCGCCGGGAGAGGTCAGCACCGCCCCTTGCAGCAGGCCGTCGGTGAGATTGCGGTAGGAGCCGTCCGGTTGAAGGGACAGAACCAAGCGTCGGCCATCGCCGAATTGGATAGACCGCCGGTCTCCTTCGACCAACATCACGACCTGCGTCGTGTGCGTCGTGCCACGCCCGAAGGGGCCGCTCACCGCTCCATTGGTCTGGTAGGTCCGCGTCAGCGTCACCGGCAGGCGACCCGGAAGGACCATGTCGGTTTTGTTCACGACGAGCAGGCCCGTCGCCGCATCCACGGGATCCCCGAAGAACGCGTCCGCCGTATTGCGCCAGCCGCCACCGAAATAGAAACTTCGAAGCGCATCAATGATCCCCGCGATATTGATCCCGCAACAGAACCGCGGCTGGCCATATTGCTTCCCGGTATTCGGATCGATATCCGGGACAATCTGACTGCCGTCTTGAGACACGGTGCCGGTGCCGTACTTGGCCCATTGATTGGGACGGGAGCCGTCCGGGGCTTCATCGTAGAACCAGAGTTCCGCCTGCGCGCCTGGCGGCAGATCGAGATCATTCGGCAGCGTCACCGGAATCGGCTCGGAGGCCGTCCCGCCACCGGGTTTACCGAAGTAGTCCATATAGGCGGCAGTGGTATAGAGCCCAGCCGGGGGTGGCGGCACAGGGATGCGATCGATCGGCACGCGCCGCACCGAGATCTGGGTATTGGGCTGCCCATCCCACCCGATGATCTGCGCCCCGGCAGGAATCTTCATCTGAAAGCCCGGCAACTCCGGATCCGTCACGATCCGTTCCACCCCCGTATTGGAAATATCCACCATCCCCGTCGTCTTCTGAAAGTGCAGATGCGGCACGAAGCTCAACACATTCGCCTGTCCCGCCACGATCATCACCTTGTAGGGAATCACCGGCAGACTCTTCCCCGGTGTCGAGGCCGGACCACCGTCAATGAACAGGACTTGATCGGCACCGACCGGCGCATTCGACATCAGGAAATTCCCCGCATCGTCGGTCGAGACTTGTGTCGTACCGATCTTGATCAGCGCGCCCTTCACCGGCTTATCCTCTTCATCCAAGACCTGCCCCGCAAAGGTTGTGGCGCCGGCGGCCAAGACTTGGACATTCACCGTGAGACTGCGCGGGGTCGTTACGCCGTTCAGTGAGCCGGTGGCGACAATCGTGATGGGGTGCGTGCCGGTCGGCGTTGTGCCGTTCGTCGTCAGCGTGAGTAATGAGGATTGTCCCGCGCCGATCGTGCCGATCGAGTAGAGGGCCGTCATGCCCGTGGGCAACCCAGTCACGGACAGGCTGGCGAGAGTGGTAAAGCCCTCGGTGCCCGTGAGTCCCACGGCGAAGGATCCCTGGCCCAGCGCCGGCACCGCACTGATTATCCTGTGTTGTTCTGGATATGTGAGTGAGATTTTCATCTCGTTCCGGTACAATAACACCACTGAGTGACGAATCAACTGGAATCAGTATCGGTCGAAGAAAGAGGGGTCCACGCATCATGCGCCAGACCATCAAAGCCCGCTATCATGACGGGGTATTAGAGCCGCTGGAACCGCTCACCCTTGCTGACGAGGTTGAAGTGCAGGTGACGGTGGAGACAACTGCGACGATCAGTGCTGATGACATTCTGCGACGAGCCGCACAGGTCTATCAGGGGTTAACCGCCGAACAGGTCGCGCACGTCGAGACCATCGCCTTGGACCGTCGCCACTTCTTCCGTGAGCCCGCCGCCTAATGTCGCAGCGGCTGGCCCTGATCGATACCGATATTCTGTCCGAACTCCTCAAACAACATCCGCTCGTGACTCAACGAGCCCGGCTGTACCTAGCCGAGCACGACCGGCTCGCCTTCTCCATGATCACACGGTATGAGATTCTGCGTGGGCTTAAAGTCAAGCAGGCGCGTGTTCAAGAAGCCGCGTTTGACGCCCTCTGCCAGGCCAGTCTCATTCTGCCGCTGACCGACCGCATCATCGAACGAGCCGCGACTCTCTATGCCGAGTTGTATCACCGTGGCGAGCTGCTGCCCGATGCCGATCTGCTGATCGCGGCCACGGCACTGGAGGCTCAGCGCATGGTGGTCACGAACAACCTCGCCCACTTCCAGCGCATTCCTACCCTGACCATCGAGAATTGGAAACAGTAAGCACGGCTCCGTCGACTGCGCAGCATCCATTCTGGCCTTAACGATGCACGCAGCAGAACCACGAGTCCTGACCAAGGAGACTGTGCGATGCCGCGATGGCTCGTTCGACTCATCCACCTCTGTCGTCGGTGGTATGGTTCGCTATGGGAGCACCTCACACGGTCCACCCCATGTGGACCATGGGGACGAAGAGGTCTGCCGGAACACCAGCCGAGATGTCACATGCCGCCCAAGCCCAAGTGGGTCAAGGACGAGGTCATTCGGCTCAAGGCGCTCATGCCGGAGGCAGGCTGTCGCACGATTGCGCATCATTTTAATCGGCGCTGGGCAGCACGACGGCAGATGACCGTGAGTAGGCGGACACCTGCCGGAAAGAGTAGTACCGAATCCTCCATGCCCGGCGGAAGCTGAAGCATCGCATCCCGAGGCCGATGCCGCGGAACCGGATCTGGGGCTGCGACCTGTTGTCGAAGACGGATCAGCGAGGAACTCCGCATGTCGCCCTCGCGATCGTCGATCACGCAAGCCGAGCCAGTCTGCGCTTGAAAGCCCTCTCGGTTAAGTCCTCGCTCACACTGGTGCGTGAACTGGGTGAAGCGGTCAGACGGTATGGACGCCCGCAGTTTCTGCGGACGAACAATGAAGCCGTGTTCGTCTCCCGCTGGTTTCGGTGTGGCCTCTGGCTGTTGGGGATCCGTCATCAACGCAGTGAGCCGTGGTGTCTCAGGCAAAACGGACGGGCCGAACGATTCATCGGGACGGTGAAACGAGCGCTCGCAACTGAACCTATTTCTGGCAGCAAGGAGTTTGCGGAAGCATTACAGCAAGTACGCACCTGGTACAACCATGATCGGCCACACGATCACCTACAAGGTCGGACACCGGGAGAAGTCTGGGCGGGCATCGATGTCTTCATAGCGCAGCCGGGCTAGCTGATGCGTGAGGGGTGAGGCGTAAAGGGTGTAGAGCAAATCCCGGGACGAGTGTCCGGCAGAACAGGAAGAGATCTGTGCGAATGGCGCCAGCCAAGGAGAACACGGAGGCCGAATCGCAGAAATTCGATCCGATGGGAGCAGAAATCAGTTCACGATGAGGTAGTGCGGCGGGATTCTGATGGAAACTTGCGATCGGATCTCTCAAAAACATCCGCCGGACGCGCGGACGGGACAATCCAAGAAGGGCAGCGATTAGTGCATGGTATTGGTCAGACGAAACCCGTAATCGATCAGGCTCTTTGCGGTGGTCCATCGACGATTCGAATTCAAAATAACAAGTAACAAATCACTCCCGTTTTGCGACACCTTGGCGATGAGGCACCGGCCTGCCTTGGACGTAAACCCGGTCTTCACGCCTTCCACGCCGGGAATCCGACCGAGTAACCGATTCGTATTGTGCAAGACATAGGCGCGATAGCCGCTGACCGGTGTGATGATCTCACGCTCAGCTTTCACTAGATTTCGGAACGTTGCGTTTTGCATGGCAACTACACTGAGCTTGGCAAGATCCTCGGCCGTTGAATAATGATCAGGGTTATCAAACCCACATCCGTTACTGAAATGCGTATCGGCCAGTCCAAGCGCGGCCGCCTTGGCATTCATCAGCGTCACAAACTGTTCTTCGTCACCACCGACGTGCTCGACAGCCGCTAAACAGGCGTCATTCGCTGAGACCATCATCATGGCCTTCAACAGATCACCCAAACGGAAGACCTCACCAACCTTGATCCGCAAATGCGTCTTTGGTGCCCGCGCGGCATTTTTGCTCACGGTTGCCAGCTCGTCGAGCCGGGCTTTCTCGAGAATCACCAACGCCGACATGATCTTGGTCAAGCTGGCAGGGGAAAGACGTTTCTCTGTGTCATGTTCAAAGAGTACGCGTCCCGATCGTAACTCTTTGAGGAGAATGCTATGTGCGGGGATACGCTTCCAGTGAAGCGCGTGAGGAGCGTAGTCGATTGATCGACCTGCATTCTGAACATTGTGCTGAGTTCTCGCCTGAGTTTGAAGGGGGGTAACGGCATTCCAGAGAAATGAGCATGCGATCAGAAGTGTGACCCGATACAGGTCAGGTCTGCTGTTCCACGGACGATGAGGAGGCTGGATATGATCCGCTCGTGCCAAATACCACCGCCTCGCTAAAACATGAATGATTCTCGAACCTTATCACCTTTGCTCCCGCTATCAATAACTTTGTAAAAAAATCGAAGAAGGTCGGCCAGATCAATCCAGAATCCGCAGTTGAGGCATCGCGCGTAGATTCTTCGGTTGATGAGGGTATAGTGGCGTTCGACCATCATAAACCCTCTGCACTTGAGGCATTGCATACATGTCCTGCTCTCTCTAAACAGGATGCTGAAAAAGACGGCCTGCTACGTTATCGAATACGATTCATAATTAATGCGACACATCCGGCGAGGAGTCCCCCACCGAGAAGGGTAGTGCCAAAATAGACGAACACGTTCGTGCCCCCGGAAGGCTGGGTCCCTTCCCATAAGTCGCGAACCCCACCCTGGACCATCAAGACTGACAGTGTCAGAAGAGCCCCTATCATGAACCACCATGCAAAGGATCGCAGCGCCATTCTTCCGCTCGTAACTCGTGGTCTATCCGGCCTTTTTCAACTCTAGCGAAGGGCTCCTACGCTGTCAAGAAATAGACCAGGATCGCTCGATGCTCACCTCTTCGGATCAGACCGTGCGAGGGACTTGAGCCCACGGTGAAGAAAAATGGACACGCTGCCGCTTCCGTTGTCAGCGATGGCGAGACCCGGTTCTTCCTCCCCCGTCGTAGTGACCCGAAAAGAGGAGAGCGCAAATGGACCGGATTTCGTCCGATAGTTTCTCGGGGGATAGTGAAAAGTTCCATCGCCCTTCCCGAATAGAATCGACAAGTCGCTCGATTGGAGATTCACAATCGCCACATCGACCAGCTGATCACCGTTGAAATCTCGGGCAAGACCAAAGTTTGGACCGGCATCTGCACCAGCATCCTTCCCTGGTCGAAAGGTCGCATTGCCGTTTCCCAAAAAGGTCGTAAAGCTATCCTTTTCTCCATTAATGACCAGCAGATCGCTATTGTGATCATTATTGAAATCGCCGAAACTCACCCCCAGAGGACGCCTGCCGGTGGAATAGTCCTTGGGGTCGCGAAAGGTCCCATCCCCGTTCCCCAGCCAGACGGATACCGCATTGGACATCGGCCCCCCATTGGTGACGACCAGATCGATCTTGCCGTCGCCGTTGAGATCCGAGAGAGCTACGGAAGTCGGAGTATCCCCATGCTCATATTGCGCTCCATGTCGCAGCTCACCCTTTCCATTTCCCAGAAACACCTTGACCTTGTCGTTTCGAAGGGCCACGGCCAGATCGATATGATGATCACCGTTTACGTCTTCGGCAGCCAGTGACACTGGACTTCGATGGACCGGATACCGAGCCCCTTCTTCAAATTTTCCGTTCCCGCGGCCGAGCAGCAGCGCAACTTCATCCCCACCTGAGCAAGCTAAGGCCACATCAGCATGTCCGTCTTCATTGAAGTCATTCATGGCAAGGGCTCGGGGCTCTTGACACACATGGAGCTGCATCTGGTCTTTAAATGTGCCGTCGCCGTTGCCGAGTAAGATGGAAACGGTATTGCTCGAAATATTCGTCGTGATCAGATCGGTAAACGAGTCGTGATTGAGATCACCGGTCGTAATCGTCGTTGGGTTCTTGCCGACGGGGTAACTCGCAAAATAGTAAAACGGATCAGGTGGGAGATACGGCTCTGCCTTGGAACAACCCCACAAACCGATTCCCATGAGGACATAGAGTCCCACCGCACCGTAGATGGCCGCCTTCGCATCACATGTCATTACATGTCATTTCCGTATAAACAGTTTGAGTGATGCCCTGCCAGAAGGTTCAGAACTCTAAAAATCTCGTCCTCGGGAGACGAGTCCAAGGGATCAGGAACGGAAGGAACAAAGCCTTACCGCCGCCCCTGCACAACGACTACTCAGGCATAGCCGATAGACCGATGGAACACCTATTGATCTGTCAACCGCTCTGGGAGAAGGGCCAGTATACAGATGCCCCATCTGGACCCGCAATCTTCTATGACCTCCCATCGGCCTTTGAATTTCGAGATCTGTTTACGTTATGATCAACGGATATTTCTTGGAGGACTCTATGAGTAAGATGATGAACGTTGATATCACGATGTATGGCATTGCTGAAGTTCTCAACTGGTGCCATGATCGAAACAAGGGACGTGTTCCCGGCGTTGATACGGCAGGTTTTAAGAAGATGCAGGAGTTGTTGGCACAAAAGCCGCAATCCGGGGACTATTTCACTCTTGACCAGTTCTGGAAAAAGAAGGTCAGCTTACCGCTGACTGAAGACGAAGTGGCAACCATCGACCGATGTCTCTACGATATCCCAAACTTTGACAATGAGCCGCTTCCCCAAATCCGCCATAAATTCTGGCCCCAGGAAGTGGCAGCACACCAATAACGCTCTTCAAGCGAAACCAGGCGTCACTCTCTAGGCGCCTGGCAACTCTTGAGCTTTACTGTGGCATCTAGGATGGACGAAGCTGTCTTCCAAGCCATCGTCCAAATGCTTTCACAGCTCTCTGCTCGGTTAGCTAATCGAACCTGTACCGACGCCAATACCTTCTGACCCACCCAAGCACCTCCCAAGAATGACCCAAAAGGGAGAAGCCCCATCACAATTCGTTGCAAAGATCACGGCGAGAAAAATTGAGGCGGAGTCTTATCAGTGTGGCAGTCGGGATAAGACGGGTGAAAGGCAAAGAAAAGGGCTAGACGTACAAAGCAACTCTGGTCCTAGAGAGTGCCTTCCCCTTTGAGATACCTGCGAAAACGATCCATAAGTTCAGCTCCAAGCGTGCCACCTTCAGGTTTTTTAGTTGTCGGATCGGCAAAGTGGCCGCGGATCTCCTGGAGGCGTTTCTCTGCCTGGTCATTGCCCTGCAGACGCTTGGTCTTCTTGATCGCGGTCTCAAAGGCATCGAAGGTCAACTCCTGATAGCCGAATGAGCGGATACGTTTGACCGCCTTCATCATCGCCTGATTCCGAAATGTCGTCAAATGTTCTGGGTCGATCTCCTTCAAGCCCAGCTTGCGAGCCCGCCGCTCGGCGGCTTTTCTGATTCCACTTCGAACAAAGTCCGGAGATGTCTGAAGCCGTTTCCAGGCCTCATCCGTCCACGCAATTTTGGCTTGAGGGGTATCCCAGATATCGCGGAGCGTTGATTCATCGATACGCGTCAGATGTTTCTCTCTGGCGAGGTCTTCGGTGTCGCGCTTCAGCATATCCATCACAAAGTCTGCCGCGATAGGCGGGGACTCTTTGACTTTGTCCTGAAGGAGCGCCAGGGCGCCCTCCGTCCACTCCATCGAAGGTGTCTCCTCTTCGCGGATATCACCGAGTGCCTCAACCTTTTCAAACAATTCGACGTTCACTTCGAGATGGCCTCGTTCCTTGGCGATCTCCTCCGCAATCTGTTTGATCATGGCCTGCATGAATTCCGGCACGGTGGCCAACCGCTCCTTTGCCGCAGCCGTCCATGGGAGCCGCCCCTGCTCCATCGCTTCAGCGGCAGCCGTCATGCCGGCTTCACCGCCCATTCCTCCCATCATCTGCCCCTTAAATCGTTCAAGAACCTCTTCTGTAATTTCTTCATACCCCAATTCCCGTGCTTTTTTTTCAGCGAGCCGACGGACCATGCCACGAAGAAAAATTGGTGCGCGTTCCATACGCTTGAGGGCACCATCGGTCCACCGGATATCCGTGACTGGAAGTTGAGATGGGTCTGACATCGATCTGAATCCTTATGAGGGCGCCACGTCGTTATTGATTCAGTAACTCTTTGATCTCTTTGCCTGCTTTGAAAAATGGGACCCGCTTAGCCGGAACTGCGACGGTCTCTCCGGTCTTAGGATTTCGTCCTTCTTTCATCCGACGAGCACGCAAGCGAAAGCTGCCGAACCCTCGAATTTCCGTCTTATCCCCATTTTTCAGTGAGTCTCGCACGCAATCAAAAATCGTATTGACCACGACTTCGGCCTGCCGCTTGGTCAATGTGGTCACTTGCTCCGAGACTTTCTCGATAATTTGCGCTTTCGTCATATCTTCTTCCCTCCGCTTGATGATCACCACATGTTTAAGACACAGCTAAAATGCCATCAAGTATTTCAGGCTGACACCCGGCTGCATATCCAATTTAGGGAACATCATGCTCAGTTTCGAGTCCAGCATTTCACGAAGGGAAAAACGGCGGCGTGGTTCGACGACTTTTGGTTCCCCTTGGATCCCTACCACATCCGCAGCTAATTGAATGGCATCATCCAGGTCTCCGAGTTCATCCACCAGCTTGACGTCTTTGGCCTGACGACCGGTGAAGATGCGCCCATCCGCCAGAGCTTGTGCCGTTTGCAGCTCCAACGAGCGGCCTTCCGCCACCGCTTCAATAAATTGCCTATGGACGTCATCCATCACCCCTTGGAGCAATCCTCTCTCCTCAGCGCTCATCTTGCGAAGGGGAGATCCCACATCTTTAAACTTTCCGCTCTTGATGACGACCCCTTCCACGCCGATTTTTTGAAGTAACCCTTCCACATTGGCGGTTTCCATTATGACACCGATGCTTCCGGTCAAAGTCCCTGGATTCGCGACGATCCGATCCGTCGCTGCGGCAATATAATACCCCCCTGACGCCGCCACACTCCCCATCGAAGCAATCACCGCCTTGTTGGACTTATTCCGTACTCGCTTGACGGCATCGTAGATTTCCTGAGATGGCACCACGCCACCCCCTGGCGTATCAATCCGAAGGACGATCGCCTTGATGGAAGGGTTTTCACTGAAACGCTTCAGTTCGCTGACCGTCGTTTGGGAATCCATGATGACGCCTTCAACACGAATCAAGGCGATCCGATCCTCACTCGATAAATCGAGGTCAGGATAAAGGAGATTCATCAGCACCATCGCACCCACCCCTGCCGCAAAGAGCCACACGACTTTGCGAAGCAGATGGCGTTTGGGTGGGCGCACGTCCTGGGTCACATCATCCGCCATAGTATCAACCGGTCCGGTTCAGGAATCCCCTATTCTTGATCGTCGGCTTGCGCTCGCTTCCGACTCTGCTTAACAGCCCGACCAAGACTCTGATCAATAGCGCCCTGCGACGAATGATAGTCGTCGACCTGCTTGCGCTCCCAGTCGAGTTGATGATCGCGAAGGCTGAGTGCGATCTTGCGTTCCTCTCGATCGACTTTGATTATCTTCGCCGTCAGGTCCTCCTGCAACTTAAACTTTTCTTCCAGCTTCTGGGAAGAATCAAGACCGGATTCGCTGACATGGATCAACCCTTCCACACCACCGTCCAATTCAACGAAAACCCCGAAATCGGCGACTTTCGACACCTTACCGGTCACCGAGTCGCCGACATGATATCGGGACGGGATCACCTCGTCCCACGGATCACGCGTCAGCTGCTTATAACCAAGTGAGAGCCGTTCTTTTTCCTTGTCGATGCGCAGGACAATCGCCTCGACCTTTTGCGCTTTCTTGAAGAGTTCTGAAGGATGTTTGATGTGCTTCGTCCAGGACATATCGGAAATATGGATCAGCCCATCAATACCTTCTTCCAGTCCGACAAAGACCCCGAAATCCGTCAAACTCTTTACTTTTCCTTCAATGCGGGTGCCGATCGGATATTTCCCCTCGATCATATCCCAAGGATTCGGGGCGGTTTGTTTCATGCCTAAAGAAATCTTCCGGCTCGCCGGATCCACATTAAGCACCGCCGCTTCGACTTGGTCGCCAACCGCCACAACGCGGGACGGATGCCGAACCTCATGTGTCCAAGACATCTCTGACACGTGTACCAAGCCCTCTACACCTGGCTCAAGCTCTACAAATGCTCCGTAATCAGTCAAACTGACGACCCGACCACGGACTCTGGTCCCGATGGGATACTTGCCAGCCACATTGGTCCAGGGATCAGCGCTCTTTTGCTTGAGGCCCAGAGAAATACGTCCGGTCTCGCGATCGTACTTGAGCACCGTCACTTCCACTTTATCGCCAACCGTAAACAGTTCCGACGGGTGTCCGACTCGTCCCCACGACATATCCGTAATGTGGAGCAATCCATCGATCCCACCGAGGTCAATAAATGATCCGTAATCGGTGATGTTTTTCACCGTTCCCTGAATCAGCTGACCTTCCTTGAGATTCGCCAAGGTTGTCTGCCGTTTCTTATCGCGAGTTTCTTCCAGCAATACCCGACGCGACACCACCACGTTCCCTCGTCGGTGGTTGATCTTGATGATCTTGAGTGGGAACGTCTTCCCAACGAGCCCGTCTAAATCACGCACCGGATGAAGATCGATCTGCGATCCCGGCAGAAACGCTTTGACACCGATGTCCACCATCATCCCGCCCTTGATGCGAGACACGATCTTGCCCTCGATACTCTTCTCGTCCTTGTACATCTTCTCGAGCTCTTCCCAAATCTTCATCTTGTCGGCTTTTTCTTTGGAGAGCACGAGATTGCCGTCTGCGTCTTCACATTCTTCGATATAGACTTGGAGCCGATCGTCGATCTTGAGATTCGCCAAGTCGTCCGACGAGAACTGATCGTTCGGGATCATGCCTTCCGACTTGTACCCGATATCAACGATGACCTTGTCCTTGGTCAGCGCCACCACTCGCCCCTCGGTAATGGTGCCTTCTTCTAGGTTGCGGAAGGTTTCTTCATACAACGCCGCTAAGGCATTGCGGTCTAACTGCGCGTCGCTGCTGTTGGATACCGTACCCATATGAACATCCTACTCTTCCGACTCTCGTCGGGTGCTGATGGTGAAATCGCCGAGCTCACTCAGCGTTGTGAGCGTCGGCGGTCGACCTGCTCGGCGAATCGCTCGCCATATCGTCCTTCCTTGTTGGAACGGGAACTTCCCCCAAGGCTGCGATATGTTCGATCACCGTACGGCTGACCTGTTGATAAAACTGCTTTGTTTCCGCTCTTTCTTTCTGCTTCCCCGCATCAAATGTGATCGGAGCTCCAAGCCGCACAGTCACGGGACGGCATCGAGGCCAAGACGCCCCTGGTGGCAGCACATCGAAGGTGCCTCGCAAATACGCTGGAACCACCGGACATCCCGTCTGCGACACAATCACTCCGATACCGGCCTTGGGCTGTCGAAGGTGTCCATCCTGCGTACGTCCCCCCTCAGGGAAAATAACCACCACATGACCGGCTCGGATCAGGTTAACGGCCTTCCCGAACGCCTCCCGATCCAGACGGCCCAGCTTCACCGGAATCCACCCGAGCGATTGCAACAGGCCGTTCAACACCGGGATAGGAAACAAGTCGTGACGCCCCAAATACCAGGCCCTTCGATTCATCCCGCAACCGAGGAGCGGAATGTCGAGGTAACTTGCATGGTTGGCGGCAACCAGCATTCCTCCGGTGCGAGGAACCTGACCTTCAACACGGTACCGAAAACAGAGCCAGGCGACGCTTCGCGCCAGAATCCACAACAATCCGTAGACGATCCCGCTCACGACCCAGTCGACACAGCCACGATCATCTGCTCCACGACCTGATCGGGACTGAGAGTAGAGGTGTCGATAAATCGTGCATCCACTGCAGGAACCAATGGATCAATGGAGCGGGTACGATCTCGCTGATCTCGCGCCGACAGATCATGGGATGTGGTTTCAATCGAGTCCCCGCGCCCTGCAGCGACCAACTCACGATGCCGTCGTGCCACTCGAACATCGGCATCGGCATCCAAGAAAAATTTGAACGAGGCTGCGGGAAAAACTTTCGTGCCGATATCACGACCTTCCGCCACGACGGAACCTCCCTGGCCGATCTGTCGTTGGATCGGCAACAGCAATTCACGAACGGCCGGAATAGCGGACACGATAGAGGCAGCGGCAGTCACGTCTGGTGCACGCAGTTGCCCAGTCACGTCAGAGCCATCGACCAACACCTGCATCGCGCCCTCGTGAAACTGCATATGAATCGACGTGGTTGGCAAGAGAGTAGCCACGCGTGCATGGTCGGCAGGACGAATCCTCGACTGCAAGGTTTTCCATGCGACAGCCCGATAGAGTGCCCCGGTATCCAGATAGAGATACCCCAGCCGACTCGCCAGTAATTTGGCCACGGTGCTCTTTCCCACCCCGGCCGGCCCATCAATCGCAATAATCACTCATCCCTCGCCGAGTCAAACCGTCACACCGAATAGGTCAACAGCTCTGCCAACCTGCCTTCAAAATTTGGAAATGACGTCTCGATACAGCCGGTATCCGCGATCGTCATCCCCTGTTCAGCCGTCAAGCCACCAATGGCTAACGACATCGCCACCCGGTGATCTCCATGGCTCTGTGCGTTGCTGGCAGCCTGCAATCGGCCGTTTTCTCCCCCTCGGCCCAACCCACGAATCACCATACCATCCGGTCGCTCTTCGATCAGAGCTCCCATGGCCGTCAACTCTCGACTCATCGTCGCAATCCGATCACTCTCTTTGACCCGCAATTCTTCCGCACCGGAAATGACGGTATCTCCCTCCGCAACCGCAGCTGCCACGCACAGGACCGGAAATTCATCAATCGTTTGTGGGATAAGGTCATGGCTGATCGTCACCCCCTTCAGGGCGGAAGACTGCACGCGCAGATCCCCGACAGGCTCCCCAGCCGACTCGCGTAAACCCAATACCTGAATATCGGCCCCCATCATTCTCATGACGTCGATGAGGCCAGTTCTGGTCTGGTTCATCCCGACATTTCGAATAGTGACGTCGGATCCTGGCACGATCGTCGCGCCAACCAAAAAAAAGGCCGCAGCCGAGAAATCACCAGGCACCGTCACCTCCACCCCTCGCCACCCAACCGATGGTCTCCCATCCAAGATCAACGCGCCTTCTTCTCGTCTGAGAGGGATACCAAAGAACTGGAACATCCGCTCCGTATGGTCTCGTGACAATCGTGGCTCGCTGTAACGAGTCTGCCCTTGCGCAAAAAGACCGGCGAGAAGGAGCGATGACTTCATCTGAGCGCTCGCCACGGAGGAGCGGTAGTCGATTCCATGAAGGCCTGCACCGGTAATCGCTAAGGGAGCCAATTCTCCTCCCTTGCGGCCCGCAATGACGGCACCCATCTCACGTAGCGGCTTGACCACTCGCCCCATGGGACGTCGTCGGATCGATTCATCGCCGGTAAGGACGGAGAAGAAATCTTGACCAGCCAACAGGCCAGCCAACAGCCGAATCCCTGTCCCGGAATTTCCGCAATCGATCGGCCCACTCGGCTCGGTCAAACCCCAGAACCCCTTTCCGCAGACGGTCAATTCGGTCGGCGTCTCTGCGATCGAAATCCCGAGGGCCTGACAGGCTCTCATCGTATTCAGACAATCTTCACCGCGACAGTACCCGGCAATGGTGCTCGTTCCTTCGGCCAACGCCGTGAGAATGATCGCCCGATGGGTGAGAGACTTATCGCCCGGAACAGTCGTGGTTCCCTTGAGTGGACGGCCTGGACTGATGGTGAATGACCTCATGAATGACGCACAGTCGAGATCGCAAGTTTTTCGCGTTCGCCTTTTGCCCGGTCGAGTGCTTTTTCGATACCCGCCGCATCGCCAGCCTTAATCAGCTGCTTCAATTCTTCCAAAGCTCGTGTGTACCGGTCGATATACGCCACCACATTCTCTCTGTTCCACAGAAAAATATCTCGCCACATTTCAGGAGAACTCGCGGCAATCCTCGTCGTATCCCGCAACCCTCCCCCGGAATGACCAGCAAGATCGAGAGACGGCAACGCCTGATCGCGAAGTTCAGACAAGGCATTCATCAGCGCAAAAGCAGCCACATGCGGCAAGTGACTGACGGCACCAAGAATTTGATCGTGGAGATGAGGGTCCATCGTCAACATGATCGACCCGGCCTCCTCCCACAATTGTCTCACTCGTTCTAAAGCCGTGGCATCTGTCCGTTTCGTGGGAGTCAAAATGCAACGCGCCCCTTTGAACAGTTGATCGGTGCCGGCGGCGACTCCGGTCTTTTCTTTCCCTGCGATGGGATGCGCTCCGACGAAATGCACCCCTGCCGGCATCGCGATCTCCGACCGTTCTACCAGCGCCCCTTTCACGCTTCCCACATCACTGACGATCGATCCGGGAGCGAGGCAATGGGCCCACTCCTGGAGATGTCGCTCATACGTATCCACGGGCGTAGCCAGAACGACCAAATCCGCCCCCCGCACACCCTCCTGAGGATCTGCCACATACCGATCGATCGCCCCCAAGGTGACGGCGGTCTTCAGATTTTCCACTCGACGACCAACGCCGACCACGTGATCGGCTAAGGCCTTGCGGCGGAGGATCATGCCGAGCGATCCACCGATCAGCCCGACCCCGATAATGGCGACTTGTTTAAAATGGACCGGCATCGAGATGCTACAACTCTCTTCCCACGGCTTTCGCGATATTCTTCAGATCTCCCATCAGCGTCTTGAATTTCGACGGCTTGATCGATTCTTCTCCGTCACAGAGCGCACATTCCGGATTTGAATGAACCTCAATGAGCAGCCCATCCGCTCCCGCCGCGACGGCCGCTTTGGACATCGGCGCCACGAGATCCCACTTGCCTGTGGCATGGCTGGGATCCACGATGACCGGAAGATGAGAAAGCTCTTTCAATGTTGGAATGGCCGCCAGATCCAAGGTGTTCCGGTACTGCGTCTCGAACGTGCGGATACCCCGTTCGCACAACATCACATTCTGATTGCCGCGTGACATGATGTACTCAGCCGACAAGAGAAACTCTTTGATCGTAGCCGATAACCCTCGCTTCAGGAGCACGGGTTTGTCGTAGGCCCCGACTTCCTTCAGCAGCTCGAAGTTCTGCATGTTCCGAGCGCCGATCTGGATGATATCCGCCTTCTCTAAAAACAGCTCGATATCACGAGTATCCAAGATTTCACTGACCACCGGTAAACCCGTTTGCTTTCTCGCCTCAACGAGGTAGTCCAACCCTTCCCGCCCCAGCCCTTGAAACGAGTAGGGAGACGTCCGTGGTTTATAGGCCCCACCCCGCAAAATTGTCGCGCCTGAGGCTTTGACTTCATGGGCAATGCCAACCGTCAGCTCGAGTCGCTCCACTGCACAGGGACCAGCCATGATCGCGATTTTCTTGGCGCCGATTTTGACTCCGCCGACATCAATGATCGTAGGTTCTTTCTTAAACTCGCGACTGACAAGCTTCCAAGGGGCCAGGATGGGCAGGACGCTCTCGACACCGGGAAGGGCCGTCAATGGCTGATTATGCAGGATACGATCGTCGCCGATGACCCCGATGATGGTGCGCTCCTGGCCCGTCGAGATTTGTGATTTCAGGCCAAGATCACGCAGTCGATCGATAATATGGTCGACTTCGCTCTCCGATGCTTCCGGTTTCAATACAATAATCATAATTCCCTCTTACGACTCTTATCTACCGCCACCCAAGACCTTGCCGAGCGCCTGAAGGAAGGCGGTATTTTCTTCGGGTTGGCCGATGGTGACACGCAGCATGGTCCCCTCGATATGCCTTGCAATAATGCCTTCTCGCAGGAGTGCGTTAAACACCCCATGTCCATCCTGTTTGGCGTCAAAGTAAAGAAAATTGGTTTCCGTCGGAATCGATACGAGTCCGAGCGCTCGCAGCCCTTGCGCCACCTGCTCGATCCCGGCGGCGTTGACCGCCCGGCTCTTCGCCACATGATCGTCATCGGCCAGGGCAGCCAGCGCGGCTTTCTGGGCAAGACTATTGGCATTAAATGGAGGCCGAACCCGATTCAAGTAATCGATGACTTCCGGAGTACTGATACCATACCCAATTCGCAATCCGGCCAGCCCATAAATCTTCGAGAACGTCCTCAGGACAATCGCGTTCCGCCCCTGCTTCACATAGCCCAGCGCATCTGGAAATTGCGGATGGCGGACATACTCGTAATATGCTTCGTCGAATACCACAATAACATCGTCCGGCACTAGTGCCATAAAGCGCTCGACCGCGTCGGCCGACACCATCGTCCCGGTGGGATTATTGGGATTGCAGAGAAACAGCAACCGCGTTCGCGGCGTAATCGCCTGAACCATTGACTCCAGGTCGTGAGTCCAGTTGACGAGAGGAACGATCACCGGCCTTCCGTGAACGGCCGTGACCTCCATCTTGTAGATCACGAAGGTGTGATCCGCCATCACGGCTTCATCGCCAGGAGCCAAAAACGTTCTGGCGAGCAAACCGATGATCTCATCGGACCCGTTTCCAAGAATGACCCGCTCCTGAGTCACTTTCCAGCGATCGGCAAGCGCCCGGCGCAGTTGATAGGCACCTCCATCCGGATAGCGATGGAGCGTATCCTGCGCGCCACTGAGAGCCGCTACGGCTTTTGGGGAAGGCCCCAGGGGATTCTCGTTGGAGGCAAGCTTGATGATGCGAGTCAGTCCGAGCTCCCGCTGGAGCTCATCAATCGGCTTCCCGGGGACGTACGGACTGAGGGATCGGATATCAGGATGGACCTGGAGTGGCATAATTTAGTTATGTGCCGGGTAGGAGCCCAAGATCTTCATAAAGAGACAGCGGGCCTTCACTTCCTCCACGGCTTTGCTGACTCGATCATCATTGATATGTCCTTCGACATCCACAAAGAAAATATACTCCCAGGCTTTCCGCTGGGAGGGACGTGATTCGATCTTTGTCATACTGATTCCATAAGAGGCGAACGGACGAAGCAAGTCGTACAGAGCTCCGACTTTATCCTTCACCGACAGCATCAACGACGTTTTATCCTTCCCCGTCTGCTCGGAAGGTTTTTGAGACAGCACCAGGAAACGGGTGAAGTTATTCAGGTTGTCTTCGATCCGGGCCTTGATCACTTTCAGGCCATAGAGCTGACCAGCCAACTCCGATGCAATGGCGGCAGAGGCCTGATCATCGACGCACATCTCGGCGGCCCGGGCCGTGCTCGCCACCTCCACCGTAGGAACATGGGGGAGATTGGTCTCAAGCCAGTTCCTGCACTGAGCCAGGGCATGCGGATGCGACTGAATTTTCTTCACATCTCCCATGAGGCCTGATTTGGACAGCAAATGATGAGAGACCTCTTGAAGAATTTCTCCATAGATCCGCAAGCTAGAATCGATAAACATGTCGAGCGTATGATTGACCACACCTTCCGTCGTGTTCTCGATCGGCACTACGCCGAAATTAGCTCGGCCTCGTTCCACTTCGCTGAAGACTTCTTTAATGCTCTGGACCGGCACATACTGGACGGATGAGCCGAATTTCTGCATGCAGGCCATATGGGTAAAGGTTGCCCTCGGTCCTAGATAGGCGACCTTCTGGGGAGCCTCAAGCGACAGAGACGCTGACATGATTTCCCGATAGACAGAGCGAATGGCCTCGCTGGGGAACGGACCGGTATTGAGCTTGGTGAGCCGTTGGATGATCTCAGCCTCCCGGCCAGCGGTATGGAGGTTGGCATCCGCATCCCTCTCTTTTTTCAATCGCCCGATTTCGATGACACTCTTTGAACGTTCGTTCAGAAGCCGAATGATTTCATCATCGATCCTATCGATTTCCTTACGATATTCTGGCATGTCCTTGGGCATACGGCGTCTCGTTTCAAGCACCCGTTCACAGGAGGGCTTCCTCATCCCCTTGAGGGACGGGGATCGTTGAGACAAGTGGGGAATTCTACAGGATCGGCGGAAACTATTGCAAGAACAGCTGATGCCCGCGGAAAGCACGCGCTTAGAGTGGAGCGTGTCCGGCTTACATCAGCAAATGCGACGGTCGCTTGAAATGGTCGTACGCCAACTTCGTGACCTGACGGCCGCGCCCTGTACGGTCCAAGAAACCTGCCTGAATGAGATAGGGTTCGTACACATCCTCGATCGTGCCCTTATCCTCTTGAACAGCAGCCGCCAAGGACTCCACCCCAACCGGCCCCCCGTTGAACTTCTCGATAATGGTGAGGAGGACTTTGCGGTCCATGTCGTCGAACCCGGCCTCATCGATCCCGAGCCACGCCAGCCCCTCCTGCGCGACCTCTTGAGTGATACGGCCATCAGCCTTAATTTGGGCATAATCTCTGATCCGCTTGATAAGCCGATTAACAATTCTCGGTGTTCCTCGTGCCCGACGCGAGATTTCTGCTGCACCGGCGCGATCAATGCCGACTCCCAGGACACCTGCCGATCTCACCACAATGGCCTCCAACTCTGAGGGCTCGTAAAACTCCAGCCGATAGACTAATCCAAAACGATCACGGAGGGGAGAGGTGAGGGAACCAGCCCTCGTCGTGGCTCCCACTAGTGTAAACGGTGGAAGATCGAGTTTCACGGTTCTGGTAGCTGGTCCTTGTCCGACAACCAGATCCAGCTGGAAGTCCTCCATAGCCGGATAGAGCGCCTCCTCCACAGAAGCAGGGAGGCGATGAATTTCATCGATGAACAGCACATCATGTTCTTGGAGATTAGTCAGAACGGCGGCAAGGTCGCCGGCATGAGCAAGCACCAACCCCGAGGTTGAACGCAACGCCGCTCCCATTTCCCGTGCAATGATATGCGCAATGGTCGTTTTACCGAGACCGGGCGGGCCGTAAAAAATGGCGTGGTCAAGCGATTCTCCCCGCTGCCGAGCCGCTTCGATGCAAATCCGAAGCGACTCCTTCATCTTCTCCTGACCGACATACTCTTCAAGCGTCTGGGGACGCAGGACATTTTCCAGTCCCCGCTCCTCATCTGCTGCATGATTGGTGACAAGCCGTTCAGTCATAGCCGAGCATCGGCGGTTACTTATGATCTGGCACCTGTTGGTACAGTGGAGGCGGGGGAATCGCCCCCTGGCCAGGTTTTGCCGTATCGCCACAATCCGGAGGGCATGCCTTGTATCCTTGAGTGGCGTCCGGGAACGTGGTCTCCATTTTTCGCAGTTGGCACTGAGTCAGCCGTCCCCCATCACTGGTTCCACAACGCGCAGGAACCGAGGAACTCCCGATCTCCGCATAACCCTCAGGACAAGCTCCACAGACTCCCAGCATGTTCGCGCCAAGTGGCACGCATTGCACGAGCGTCCCTTCCTGATCTTTACAGATATCCTGAGATTGAGTGACGCCGGTCGTTGCATAGCCGTCCGGACACTTCCCGCAGGTCATCCTGATTGTTTTCGGCTCCGTAGATTCCTCCGCACGGCTCATAGATGAAGAGAAAAGAATAACCGATGTCCCCATCATCGCACCGTACAGGATGACCCTGGCAGCAGTCCCCGCATGAGATCGCATAAGTATTCACCCCCTTGCTAGCTCCTTGAGCCCTTCACGAATCAGCTCCTTCAGTGCCAGCGAGCCTGATGCGGCCTTTGTCACCCGCCTTAAGGCTTCTTTGGCATCTTGAGCACGGTAGCCCAAGTGTACCAGAGCGGATAACGCATCCTCGAAGAGATCATCGAATTCCGCAGGCTCTGCCGCGGGAGAACGGGGGTGGATACCTTGAATCTTACCGACCTTATCTTTGAGTTCGAGCGCGAGACGCCCGGCCGACTTCTTACCGATCCCCGGAACAGTCTCCAGCTTCTCGGTATCCGCAGTCTGAATGGCATGAACCAAATCTGTAACCGATAAACTCGACAGCACACTAAGCGCCAATTTGGGGCCGACTCCGGTGACGCTGGTCAACAGCAAAAACGCCTCCTTCTCGCTCTGTGAGAGAAAGCCAAACAGCTGGATCGCATCCTCCCGGAGATGCGTATGAATATGCAGCGCCGTACTGTCGTCGAGGTTTGGAAGCGAGTAATAAGTACTGAGGGGAATATGAACTTCATACCCGACCCCCTGCACATCAATCGTCAGGTGGGTCGGTGCTTTGACTGCTAACCGCCCCGTGAGAAAGGCGATCATCTCGTCTCGTTATCCCAAGACAAGTGCCATGCGAGAGTCACCAGATGATCAGCCCTCCGCCGTCGCAGCTACTTTTTCCATGACGTCATCCGGAATATCGAAGTTCGCGTGAACCTTTTGCACATCGTCATGCTCATCCAGAATCTCCATCAATTTCAGCATCTGTTCGGCCGACTTCTCTTCGAGGCTGATGGTATTCTGGGGCACGTACGTGATTTCTGCCAGTGTCGTCTCAACGTTTGCGTCGGCCAGCGCTTTTTTGACGGCTTCGAATTCTTGTGGTCCGGTGATGATTTCGATCGATTTGTCACCGGTTTTCACGTCTTCCGCTCCGGCATCGAGTGCCAAGGAGAGCAAGGTATCCTCATCGACCTTTCCCACCTCGATCGTCAGGAGCCCCTTCTTGTGAAACTGCCATGCGACGGCACCGGCCTCAGCCATGTTGCCATGATTCTTGGTCAATAGACTTCGGATCTCCGCCACGGTCCGATTCCGATTATCGCTCGTAATGTCCAAGAGCAGCGCGGTTCCTCCGGGCCCATAGCCTTCTAGCGCGAACTCTTCGTAGGTCACGCCTGGCAGCTCCCCGGTGCCGCGCTGAATCGCTTTCTTTAAGGTATCGCCCGGCATGTTGGCTTCCTTCGCCTTGGCAATGGCCAGACGAAGCCGTGGGTTCCCGTCCGGATCTCCCCCTGAACGGGCAGCGATTGTCACCTCACGAATAATTCTGGTAAAGATTTTTCCACGTTTTGCGTCCTGAGCCCCCTTGTGGCGCTTAATCGTTGCCCAATGACTATGTCCACCCATGTGTGTCCTCCTCTATCCAGCCATACCCTCTCGGCCGGTTAGAGATGTGTGATAGAGCACGAATGACCTGTGAAGGGTTAGAGGTAGCACAGGCCTCAGAAAGGTGTCAAATCGCACCGGTACCAGAGGAAGTTTTGCGGGCACTTATTGGGAATAGACGAGAAGCAGAAGGCCAAAAAGGATCACACATCCCGCCCAGGCGACTTCCCATCGTTTCGTGGCACAAGGCGATATCCCGGAGAACGAGGAGGCCAAGCCTTTTGCCAATGCCGCGCCGATACCCACGATGGCTAATAATGAGTGCTGAAACTGGATCTTTGCGATAGCAGGATGATCCCCATGAGAGTGGACGAACAGCCAAAGCGAACCGGCCAATGTCGCAATGACCAGTGGCGCCGCCCACATCGGGTGGCGAACCCTACCCAACCGACGAAGTGTTTCACACAAAGCAACCAGTAACGCCATGAATCCATATGCCTTGTGCTCGATGATCTCACGATCCTGACCGAAAAACGTCTCGCTAAAGCCAAGTGAGCCAATTGGCCAGGCATCATGGTCACTCCAGATGAGTACAAACCCACCCACGATGCCCAACGCACCGGGAAGAACAAGGCGAGTCCATAGCGGCAGCGGATACTGTAGCGCATAGCCCAACTCGGCAAGGCCGAATACTACATCGCAAAGGCCAGCAAAGCGATGGTTGAACTCTGAAAAGGCTGTCCCTTCAGGTGAACCCTCCCAACGCCCACTGGCCTGCCCCATTTGATGATTATCCGTCGCGATGGTTCGGTCCGACACACTGTGATGCCCTGATTGAGCTTGTGCGGGTTCAGCCGCCATCCCAGTGAACGGGAGCATGACGAATAGAAACGCGGACAATCGAGAGAGCAACAGCTTCATACAGCAAAACCGATGATACAGGGGGAGATGAGGTGAAGTGTCGGAGAGTATGCCACAGACGGCTACTCAGAATACACGAGCAACTGAAATCCCATGCCGATCACAAGGCCTGCCCAAACCAGCTCCCATCGTTTCGCCGTTTGAGGCGAGATTCCGGATGCCCACGCGACCATCGCACTCGAGACGGCAGCCCCAATACCGAAACTGCCGAGCACGGTGTGGTGCAACACAATCATGTGATTCCCTGGGTGATCTCCATGCGAATGGAAGAAAAGCAGCAGCGCTCCGCCCAGACCGAGAACAAGCAAGGGAATCGCCCACACAGGATGTCGAGCCCAGCTGATCCGACGGAGTGTCTCGCTCACCGCTGCGATGCCGGAAAAGACTCCGTAGAGTTTATGCTGGAGAATTTCCGGATCCTCCCCCGAGAACGTCTGCACGAAGGTGAGAGACCCGATCGGCCAAGCCTCGTGGTCGCTCCAGATCAGGAGGTACGTGCCGATCACACCGGGCAGCACCAGACGAGGCCACACAGGCAAGCGATACCGAAGCGCATGTCCCAACTCCGCCAAGCCAAACAATGGAACGAACAGCCCGACGAAGCGATGATTAAATTCTGAGTAAGCGATCCCTTGTGTCGATCCCTCCCATTTGCCCTCATCGGGTTCGTTCTGGAGATTGTGTAGTGTGCCTGTGGCGACGGAGGCCAGGTGATGTTCAGAGGATGATTGGGCACGAGCATCTGCGCCCAGGAAAAACAGCGACGTCGTCAGCACCAAAACCAGAACCGGAGAAGCCCACTGCTTCACGTAACAGAACCGTCGACCGAATGGACCCACACAATCAAAAGGCCCATCCAGGCGGCCGGATGGGCCTTTTGTATTCAGGCAGAAAAACGTTGTGCTTACATAAACTTCATGAACTTGTCCTTGGCGTCATCCATCACCTGTGCCGTGATGGTCGCAAGCCCACGCTCCTTGGCCATTCGCTCCACCTCTTTACGGGCCATGGGACGGATGAAGTCAGGAATATTCTCCAACCGCTGCTCGGCTTCACGTGACCAGGTCATCCCTTCAGGAGAATAATTCTTGGAATCATCCATCACTTGCAGCGAGATCGTCGTCACCCCCTGCTTGCGCGCATAGCCCTCGACGCTCGCTTGCACCATCGGTTTCACGAATGCAGGAAGCCGCTCGAGTTTCTCCTTGGCATCAGCAGTCCACGTGAACTCAGAGGGTCCACCGTTCGCCGGCTTACCGGAGTTGGTCAGACCCATTTCTGCAACCATGGCGGAGAAGGGACAGCCACTTGCCTTCTCGGGCGCCTTTGCAGGCGACGCCTCCGTGGCCACCACGGCCGGTTCAGGAGAACTCGGCTTCGGCGCGGCGGCAACTTGGCCATTTCCCCCAAGCGTGCGAAGCCCTTCCATAGAGGCCGCTGGTTCTGACTTGGCCCCGAGTTTCAACCCCAACGAATTCATCATGTTCGTTTCGCCGGCATTGGTCACCATCGAGAATTTCGCGTTACAAGACGGACAGGCAAAGAAGACTCCGAGGGAACCCTCTTGCGGCTTTTCGACCTTCTCCAGACTCATATAGGTTTCACAGTTCAGACAGACGAATTTCATACAAACTCCTGTTCTCTCCGCCGAAGTAGTTCTTTAAGGCGTGTCGAGCCCATAATCAATAAGAAACTTACGCTATCACAAGGGTTTTGAGGGAGTCAAACCGACTGAGGATGGAGAAGCGAGAGTCGAGTAAGAGATCAGCATACACATTTTCAGCCGGATCTGGTCTTTGGCAAGACAAGCAACTGCGTTACCTGAGATCAGCAACCTTCGCTTTTTCGATGGAGTTCAAACCGATGGCGTCTCCGGCGTTGTCATTGTGGGCTCATCGTTTCCGAGCCACTGCTTATACTTCCTGTAGTGCTCGAGTTGCGCACTGCGCACCCAGTTTTCTCGCTGAATGCGCCCCCCAAAGTTGGGCAGGAGGAACTCGAATTTGTCGATGTCCGCCTGGCTCCAAGTCGCCACTTGGCTGAACCAGAAAACGCCCCGTTTGTGGAGAAACCGTTCTAACGCTGGCCCGACCCCGCGGATATGTTTCAAATCATCAGGTGACTCGGGGCCTGATGATCCCTCATCCAACTGCACCACGGCCTCGACGGCCTCGGCATAGTCCAGATCCCCAACTGATTCGCTGGTCATTTCAACAGGTATGTCTCCATTCTTGACGACAATCTGTTCAGCATGAGCCTCGATCCGCATCTTATCAACCTTCTGATCGACCCGTGAAGATACGGCTTGAGTTTCAACAGTCTGCGCATGAACATCGGGGCTCTCATGCGGCGGTTCGCCCTCGCCGAGCCACTGCGCATACTTCCTATAGTGCTCGAGCTGCGCACTGCGTACCCAGTTTTCTCGCTGAATGCGCCCCCCAAAGTTGGGCAGGAGGAACTCGAATTTGTCGATGTCCGCCTGGCTCCAAGTCGCCACTTGGCTGAACCAGAAGACGCCCCGTTTGTGGAGAAACCGTTCTAACGCCAGCCCAACCCCGCGGAGGTGTTTCAAATCATCGGGCGACTCGGGACCTGCCAGTCCCTCATCCGGCTGCACCGCGGTCCTTGCATGGTCTGGCTCCCCCCTGTGTTCGCTCCCCTGAATGACCGGCAACTCCCTCTTCGTTTCACTAGGAGTCTCGCCCTGCGTCCCGACGACCTTCTCACCGGCCTGCACAGACGACTCCCAAAGCTCTACGATCTTCGCACGAAGCTCGACAATCTCGGCCACTTCGCCTTCCAACGCCTTGATCCGCGCCAGATGCTCCGGATTGTCGACTGGCCCCGCCCCGTTTTTTTCAATGGGAGGCTCGCTCTGCTTCTCATCTGCCATCCCCCCAGCCTGTCCCAACGCGTGCTGGAGCCCAGCAATCTGCGCACGAAGCTCGGCGATTTCGGCCACCCCGGCCTCTAACGCCGTGATCCGCGCCAGAGGTTCCGGACTGTCGACCGGCAGCTCTCCATTCTGCTCAGTGAGAGACTCGATGTTCTTCTCGGCGACCTTCTCTCCAATGTCCACGGACGCGGCCTGGAGCTCAGCAATCTGCACGCGAAGATCGTCGATGACAGCCACTTCGCCTTCTAACGCCTTGATCCGGTCCAGGTGCTCCGGAGCATCAATGGGGACCACCACCCGCCCTTCACTACCCCTTTCCTCGGCCTGTGTAGAAACAGTTTGGAGTTGAATGATCTGCCCAAGTAAGCGAAGGATCAGAGCGACCTCGCTTTCCAACGCCTTAATTCTGGACAGATGCTCCGGATTGTCGACCGGCCGATCGACGACCTTCTCCACGGTCTTTTCAATCGGCACCTCCACCAGCTTCTCAACGATCTTCTCAACCGGCACTTCAACCTGTTTGATCACCACCCGTTCGACCGGCACCTCCACTCGCTTCTCCACCGTTCGTACCTCCGGCGGTTGATTGGCGAGCTTGGTGAGCATGGTGACCTTGCTCGTGAGCCGTTCCACCTCCCGACGCCTGTCATCCATCACTGCCCCTAGCACCAGCCCCTTGATCCCCCACCCGAGGCACCCAGCTCCCACCACCGTCCCGAGCCAGCATGTCCAGTGCGTCGACATCATGGCTCCTCCCCCTTGGTTCCAATGGAGAATTCGATCTGCTGGTGTGGCTCACGCGCCTCATCGGTCGAACTGTCAGTGATCGGTTGTGATGCTCCATATCCTGTGGCAATCAGACGATCGGCAACAATCCCTTTTGAGATCAGATACTCGACGACGGCCTTAGCCCGCTGTTCCGAAAGCAACCGATTCGCGTGCTCCGGTCCGACGCCGTCTGTATGGCCGGCAACTTCAAAGACACTCGCGGGATCTTCTTGTAAAATCGCGGCCACGCTATTCAGGACAGCTTTCCCCTCTGGGACCAGCAGGGCGCTGTTCATTCGAAACATCATCGCAGTCCCCACCAACAGCTCATCGATCTTTTTTTTCAGCACAACTGACGTGGAGACCGGCGGCACTGGTGGTGGCGATAACGGCGGCTCAATAAGCCTCTGGACCGGCGGAGGAGTTTCAGACGGGTTCTGCAATGCAACCGGAGGAGATGACGTCACCGCCCCTTTACCACAAAAGAAGAATGTCGCACCAAGGATGAATACCCCGAGGAATACCAAGAACGGGTCTTTACCCTGCATGAACGTCACTTTAGCCTAAGGAGAATAAATGAGTGCGTCACAACAGAATAGTGGTATTAGACAGGGCCGTCAAGAGGTCGGCCTTGTGCCATCATCTGATAGGCAGGAGACTCGCGTCCTGGCGGTGTCCCACGGACGGTGGATTGGTGCCACGTCTTGTTTCGCGCAGCCTGATGAGGATGCCCACAACCTTTCCCCCGTTGTCGAGGGAATGAACGCCAGGCGTCAGTTCCTCCAGCGTTTCAATTCTTCAACAATACGCGCTGCGCGCCATGTCGAAATCTGTAGCAGGCCTGCAAGGCCAACATCTGTAGTCAGATGCGGTTCTTCTGCTGTCTTGCTTGTGTGGGAAGCAATGGCACAATCGACACGAGTCGATGACCAGCAGGGTCGATTATGTCGGGTGCCGCTGCTCTAAATAGAATATTGAAAGACCGGCTTTGCCCCGATGGCTTGGGCCAAGACACCCCGACGTTTCAATTCATCCAAGATTCGGGCAGTGGCTGCATCAAAGTCCGTGGGACCCGTCAGGACAACATCCGTATTGGGTGGCGGCTCCTCTGCGGTCTTGCTCATGTGGACCGCGATGACCGGCGCAGGATGGACGAGGGTCCTGATGGCTTCTGAGGCTTCGCGATAGGCCATCCCGAATGGATTCGTCGTCGAGACGACGATGAGACCGGTGTCGATGAGGAGTCTTGCCACTTCGCCGTAGCGGCGGGCCATTTCAGTTGTCTGTCCTCGCTCTTCTTCGCTGAGATCCGCATCCAAGCCGCGGCGCAGGTTTTCTCCATCCAGCAAGTAGGCATGACGTCCGTCTGCCACAAGACGGCCTTCGAGCTTTCTCGCCAAGAATGATTTCCCCGTGTGTCGACCTCCGGTAATCAGGACGATCGCCGCCCGATGGCCGTATTGCTGTGCCCGATCTTCGACGGTGACTTCACCCTTCACCCAGGCAAAATCGCGACGCCTCGCCTCTTCGCGGAGAAACTCCTGATCGTCATGGACGAGTTCAGTGATGATGCCCCCGCCCGCGATATCATACTCGTCGACGAGGACAAACCGGCCGGTAGCCTCAAATGACGCCGATAGGTCGAAGGCGACCGGGGCCTTGGTCCGCAAGGTCAATTCGGCCACTTGATTCTTCCCGACACTGTTACTGCCCTGTTGCTGCGCGAGGTCCATTGTATCGATGATTCTGTGAATCGAGGCCACCTCACAGTCCACTTCCTTCGTGGCGACGCGCAACAGATATTTGCGGCCTTTTTCCAACGGCTTCTTCCCCAACCAAAACAGATTGGCCCGGAATGCTGTCGAGACCGACGGCAGCTGCTCTTGATGCGAGGCCATCTCACCTCGCTCCACGAAGATCTGCTCATCAAGCGTGATGCCGATCGATTGACCGGCCTGGCCTTCAGTCGGCTGTGGCTCGATATTGAAGGCCTCCACCGTTCTGATATTCGCCCGCTTGTTGGATGGTGAGAACACGAGATGATCGCCCACCTTCAGCCGCCCTGCTGTAATTCGACCGGTGATGATCCGCCGCGCATCGAACTTATAGACATCCTGGACAGAGAGTCGCAGAGGTTGCTCGGAGCGAGCGGTTTCCTTTTGAAACGCGCTGAGTGTGTCTAGCACGGTAGGACCGCTGTACCAGGACATGGCCTGGCTACGGTTCGCGATATTGTCCCCGAGCTTGGCACTCACCGGAATGAACTGTGCCGGCACCGCTTTAAATTGCCCTAAAAATTCCCGGTATTCTTTTTCAATCCCGTCGAACACATCCTGCCGATAGCCGACCAGGTCCATCTTATTCACCACCACGGCAAACTGGCGGACCCCCAGCAGCGACAGAAGATATCCATGCTTCTTGGACTGCTCCTTGACCCCTTCCAATGCATCGATCAACAGCAAGGCGGCCTCAGCACGAGCTGCCCCGGAAATCATGTTCTTCAGAAACTCTTTGTGCCCCGGGGCATCGATAATAATGTACTGCCTGCCCTTCCACATGAAAAACGTGCGAGCCGTGTCGATCGTAATCCCCTGCTCCTGCTCCTCAAGGAAGGCATCGAAGAGAAACGCGTACTCGAACTCTTTCCCCTGCTGTTTGCAGATGGCCTGCACTTTTTCCAACTTCCCGTCAGGCAGTGAGCCCGTATCGGCATACAGTCGACCCAGCAGGGTGGACTTACCATGATCCACATGACCGACGATGACGATATTCAAGTTTTCAGATGGTTTTGTCACATTGACTTGCATGCGTGCTCACTCGTGAATGGTTGAAGGGCAATGGTTCACGATCAATGAAGAAATACGCTGTTTTTCATCTCTCACTCATTAACCATTCACCCTTCTGTCTACATATAGCCATCTTTGCGCAGGAGCTCCATGCCCCGACCTTCGTCCTGCGCTCGGCCTGACCGCTCGGCCACGGTCGTATGTCGTAACTCCTCGATAATGTCATCCACAGTCTTGGCCGTCGATTTGATCGGAGTCGTACAAGGCGCACAACCAAGGCTGCGATAGCGTGTCCCGTCGCCCTTATCGAGATAGAGGTCGATGAACGGAATGTTTTCGAGTCTGATGTACTCCCAAATATTGATTTCAGTCCAATCCAAGAGGGGATGAATTCGGATATGAGTGCCTGGTGGAAAGGTAGTCTTGTATTGATCCCAGAGCTCGGGCGGCTGATCTCGAAAATCCCAGTCGCCGTGCTTATCCCGAGGAGAGAAATACCGTTCCTTCGCCCTCGTCCCTTCCTCATCGGCCCGGACCCCAAGAATGACCCCGGTATAACCTTTGTGCTCTAAGAGTTGCTTGAGGCCGTTCGTCTTCAGCGCCGTGCAACAGACCACACGGCCCAGGGTGTGGTTCATGCCGGCCGCCAAGGCTTCTTTATTTTGGCCAACAACCAGATCCAATCGCCACTCTCGCGCCAGACGATCGCGATACTCGATCATCGCCGGAATTTTGTAGCTGGTATCGACATGGAGCAGTGGGAACGGCACGTGCCCAAAGAAGGCCTTGCGGGCCAGCCACAGCAGCACGGTGGAATCCTTGCCCATCGACCAGAGCATGGCGAGATTGTTGAAATGCTTGTAGGCCTCTCGCAGGATGTAGACGCTTTGATCTTCCAATTGACGAAGGTGTTTCATGACCTCTGTTCTTCCCAGTTCTTGTTCTACGCCGCCACCGACTGCTTGACGAGATCCTCCAGCTTGCGAGCCGCAGCGCCGCCTTCAATCGTGGCGCGAGCTGCTGCGAAACAGGCCGCAAGCGATGTCCCTTTCCCTGCGGCATACAGCAACATCGCCGCATTCATCAGCACCCAATCCTTTTGACCGCCCTGCACTCGACTCTGCAGGATTCCACGAAGGAGATCTGCTTCCTTCTCGCGCTGGTCCGGTGGAAATCCAGCCATCTCGCGGGAGGGGGCCAATGCCAAACCAAAATCCTTTGGCGCCACACCGATCGGCGTGATCCGCTCGTCGCGCAATTCCAATACTCTGGTCGCCATTGAGGCCGACAACTCCGGATCACCCTCGACTCCCCGCACGACCAATGCATGGGGGCACCCAAGGATGCGCAAGGCTTCGGCCGTCTTTTCAAAGTGAGGCGGATGCGACAAGCCCACGACCTGCACCTTCGCCCGAGCCGGATTCAGCAGTCTGGCGATTGGATGGAACACGTTCCTGACCCCAAGCGTCTGGCGCATTTCCAGGAATCGATAGACCGGTGGGTGGTAGAGGCCGATGTCCAAATAGGCGAAGCCGCTGCGGTTCACCTCCTCGGCGACCTGCTTGGGCTCCGCATCCACCCGGATCCCCAGCGCCTTTAACACCCCGGCTGCGCCAGGCCGTGCAGGGATTCCATCGTAGCCGTGCATCAAGACTGTTGCCCCGGCTGCTGTCGCCACGATCGAGGCCGCGACAATTGCGTGAAAGGTATCCTGCTTCCCGGCGTAGGTCGGCACATCCACGACAGCTAACCCCCGCGAGACAGCCAACGGCGGCACATATTGTCGAGCAGCCGCCGTCAATCCTGCCAACTCGGTGACGGACTCCATTTTAAATCGCATGGCGATAAGGAAGGCTCCGACCTGAGCGGGGCTGGCTTCACCCTCCACCAAAGCCTTCATCGCTTGCTTACACTCGTCCCACGTGAGGTCTTTGGACGCTTTGGGGCCCTTGGCAACTTTTGCGAGAATTTCGTGAAATGGCATATTACGACTTGTGAAGCCCGCACTCGGTTTTGGCGCTACCCTGCCAACGGCCCGATCGAGGATCTTGCCCCGGCATCACCGGCTTAGTGCAATGGGTACAGCCAATGCTGGGGTAATGCTGATCATGCAGCGGGTTGTAGGGAACTTCGTAAATCTTGATGTAGGTCCAGACATCGGTCCAGCTCCATCGAGCCAACGGGTTCACCTTGACCAACTTAAATTTCTGGTCCCACTCGACTAAACCGGCATCCGCCCGGGACGGGGCTTGCTCCCTCCTGATTCCGGTGATCCACGCATCATACCCTTGCAGCACACGAGTCAACGGCTCAACCTTTCTCAATTGGCAACACTGATCTGGATTGCTGGTCCAAAGTGCATCGCCATAGGACGCTGCTTGTTTCTGAGGTGCCAGCAGTGACTTTACCTGTAAAACCTGAGTCGGCTTCAGCCCATATTGTTCAATCACTCGATCTCTGGTCGCATAGGTTTCCGGAAACAAAAAATCAGTATCGAGATAGAACAACGGCACCGAGGGATTGATCCGATGCACCATGTCGACCAGAACGACATCCTCCGCTCCAAAACTGCAGGCCAAGACGATCTTTGGATGGTACGTCTCAATGGCATAGCCCAACAAATCCTGTGGCGATTTCGCTTCGAAGGAATCACTAAGCGTCTTGAAATCAGGACTCGTCACCCTATCCCTCGACCTTCTCAACCAGAATTCGATAATGCGACGCTTCCGCCTCCAAGGCCTCTTGGATCAATACCTTATGCCCATCATTCTTGAGGCTCATCGGTACGTTCTTGATTGGCTCCCCCGCATCCAACCAGACTTCCAGCGTTTCTCCCGCATCCATCATTTCGAGCTTCAATTTAGTCTTCACATAGTTCATCGGGCAGGCGACGCCACGCAGGTCGTAGACCGGCGCACCGGTCGGAGCCGGAGTTGCCGGCTTCACTTCGGTGGCGATTGGAGCTACCGCCGCGGCAACTTCCTGTACAGGAGCCGCCGTCTCTTGGACCGGGGCAAGCTTCAAATCTTTTCCCATCTGTTCCGTTGCGGCACGGCACGCCTCAACAAAGCCCTTCGCAAAGGTCATCTTTTCACGCGCCGATTCACCAGTTGTGTCCTTCGGGCCAAGATCGCCGACCTTCTTATTGAGCTCGCGATACTGCGCAGGGATGACCCCTTTTTGCGCAATCCGACTGTCAAACTCAATGAAGGTTTCCGAGTCACTCGACGGCTCAAGCCCCTCGGTCACCAACATCGCCTTGGCGGCAGCCAACACGGCGCGATACGATTTATTCACCGACACGGAATACTGATGCTTCTCGACCAGTAACTTGGCTTGATATAGCTCTTGATCTGCCTCTAAAATCCCGTTTTCAATCATCTCCAATGCACCGCCGGCACATTCACCTGGGCCAAGATCCTCCAGAATGAACTCGTCCTCCCCTTCCCAGTCGTAGTAGAAGGTAGAATCCTCTTCGTAAGACGGGACGATCGTGTAGGGAATCAATTCGTCCTTCAGCTTGGTCTTTCCCGTGCGGACAATGAACGTCGTGAGGCTTTCATTCGCCTGACGATCACGCCGATATACGTCGACCAAATGAGAAAGCGCTGCCGGGACGGCTTTCGCCGGCAGTTTCACGATCATCTGGCCGATCTTGGCCGCGCCATTGACCGACCCGCCGAGGTGCAATTCATAGTGCGGTGCGACATGCTCTCCAATCCGCTTCCCGACGCCATGCAACCCGATCGTGGAGATATGGTGCTGAGCGCAGGAATTGTGGCAACCGCTGATTTTGATATCAACCCCTTCCAAATCTTCCGGTACTCGACCGGCAGGAAACACCTCGGCTAACGCTCGTGCTAAACCTTTTGATGAGGTGATGCCCAACCCACAGGTATCGGTTCCCGGACAGGCGATGATATCTTCGACGAGTTCAGCGCCGGGATCAGCCAACCCGTGAGAGGCCAAATCCTCATAGAGATATGAGATCCGATCAGCGGGAATCCACCGGATCACCAGGTTCTGATTGATCGTGGTGCGAAGATTTCCGTTGGAGTACCGTTCAGCCAGATCCGCAACAAACAACAGTTGCTGGGAAGTGATATCGCCCATAAAGAGCTTGATTGCTGCCGTCACATACCCATCCTGCTTTTGCCGGACGACGTTGGTCCGCCTCCACATGTCAAATGGAGTCTCGTGGCCGATCGGATGGGTTCCGTTTCCGTTCCCGTTTCCATTGGCTGTCCCGTTGCGAGTCGGCATGATGAGTGCCGGCGGTGCATCCTGATAAGCCAGTAAGGCGATCGATCCATTGTTCGGAAGGGCATGCCCCATTGCGGTATAGGCAGCCTCCCATCGGCGCTTGAATTCCTCGAAGCCCAGCTTGTCGATGACAAATTTCATGCGGGCCTTGTTCCGGTTTTTCCGATTACCGAGGGTATCAAATACCTTAATGACGGCTTCGATACTGGGAATCAGCTCCTCCATCGGGGTGAACTCTCGGAGCAGCTGGGCAATCCGCGGTGTGGAACCCAACCCCCCACCCGCAACCATACGAAATCCGATGACCCCGTCCGCACGCTTGACTGCCAACAAGCCGATGTCGTGAATCGGCGTGAGAGCACAGTCGTGCGCGCAACCGGAAAACGCAATTTTAAACTTGCGCGGCAGGCTTTGATTCAAGGGATTCCGCAGCAGGTGGTAGGCAACCGTCTTTGCATACGGTGTCACATCAAACACCTCGCCTTGGCACACGCCGGCCAGGTGGCAGGCCGTCACATTTCGTACCGTATTTGCACAAGCTTCGCGAGTGGTCAGGCCGACTTCGGCAAGACCTCGCATGATGGTCGGCACATCTTTCAGCTCAACAAAGTGCATCTGAATATCTTGCCTGGTTGTGACATGACCGACACCCGTCGCGTAGCGGTCTGCCAGTTCTGCCACGCGGCGGAGTTGGTTGGCAGTAATTCCCCCGAATGGAATCTTGATCCGCACCATCTGGACCCCCGGCTGACGCTGACCATAAATGCCGTACTGTAATCGGAACGGCTTGAAAAGGTCCGTGGAGATATCTCCCGCCAACGTCCGCATGGCTTCGGTTTCAAAGGTCTCTATTTCTTCCAGAATGGCAGAAGGAATCGGTTGTGTCTCAATATGGGGAATGGCAAGAGATGCAGTGTCATTCATGGGTCACTCCTTAGTCGCCTGGAAGAAGAAGCCTTTTCTATCAGATATGGTACATGGGGCTACGTTGCGCATCCGCAAGCCGCTGACGTGCCGCCAACTGTTCAATCGTGATGCCCTCGAGAACTTTCCGCTCGGCCTGTTGAAGTTGTTCGCACACATCGCCCAGAAGGAGATCAGATTTTCCCATGTGGCGAGGTCGAGGCAGCGGATTGACGCCCGACCGATGAAAGACCGGCCCTTCAAGGGATTCAAATATCTCGGCAAGCGAAAGGTCTTCTGGTTTTCGAGACAACAGATACCCGCCCTGTGCTCCACGTTGGCTTTCAACCAAGCCGGCATTCTTCATGGTATGAAGCACCTGTTCAAGAAAGCGAAGAGGAATGCCCTGGCGCCTTGAGACAGCCTTGGCCTGAATCGGAGCGTCTTTCGCATGGATGGCCAGATCAATGGCTGCCAGGATTCCATAGCTCACACGCTTGGACATTTTCATTCTTTACAATTCCTGTAGGAATTAGATTCCCTCACTCTACCTACCAGATCGTGAACCTGTCAAGATCGACTTACCCGCATCAGCATCGCGAACTGCCGGCGCTCTAAGTATTTTCACCTTTGCGTCCTGTTTTATTGCCGCCTCCCAATTCCAAGTCTCTGTCGATCTCCAACTCTTTGTAGATCTTGATCCTTTTCCACGCATCACGCCTCACGGAACGCTGTCCGGCAGAAGGCCCTGGCCGAAAATCCGATTGACATCAATTCCGCCTCGGGCAATAATCCGCGCTCTTCTTCTACATGGTGCCTTCATGCCAGCATCACCGCCGACATACAATATCGTATTGCTTACGACGGACTCCTCCGTCCAGGCTCAAGTTCAACAGATCTTTACGGATTCCTCCATCAGCATGTTTCGTGATGCAGCCGCCTTCCAAAGCGAATCATTGAACCATCAGCAGGTGGATGTCCTCATCGAGGAATTATCTGACCCACAAAGCGCGGTCACTCCACGGCCCGAGCATCTTGATTTCACTCAGACTCTTTTCATTCAAGGTTCGCGCGCGGTCTTACGACAAACCTTGAATATGATCCAAACTGTGGTCACGCCAGGCAGCCCCCAGTTGAACAAAGCCCGGGATGGGTCTCTGGAAAACTACTTGGAAGTTAAAATGGGTGAATTCGTCAAAGGAATGCGCAACGGGTCCGCAAGGAACCTTCACCCGATCCTCATCTCCGCCGTTGAGCGCCCTCTCATCACATCGGCGCTGCAAGAAACGCGAGGCAACCAGATTCAGGCGGCCGAGTTGCTTGGACTGAACCGGAACACGTTGAGAAAAAAGATCGTGGATTTGCATATTCCGCTGAAGCAGACCAAGTTGAGGGCGAATCGGAGTGTATGAGTGTGCCAATGCAGTGTCACCGGAGTCATTTTCTCCATTTCTTCACTACCCATTAAGGAGGGACATGATGACAAAGGAAGAGCTGATCGCGAAGATGGCCGCCTCGGCGGGAATCACTAAAGTCGCGGCGGGAACTGCCCTTGAAGCATTCACCGGTGCAGTGACCTCCTCACTGAAGAAGGGGCAACGTGTCTCCCTTGTCAATTTTGGCACCTTTACGCTTTCCAAGCGGAAAGCACGAATGGGAAGGAACCCCAGAACAGGCGAGTCACTCCGGATTCCGGCGGCGAAAGTGCCCAAGTTTTCAGCCGGAAAAGAGCTTCGCTCCGCAGTGAAGTAGATTGTTTCTGGGTGCCGGCGAGAGGAGAAAGAGAAGGTGGTGGCTCCTTCAGGTTTCTGAAGGGCGACTGTCTTCTCTTTCGTTTTCTTGACAGTGTCCTCGGGGCTATATTAGCATGCCTCCTCTTCTTGATAGGCGCGTAGCTCAGGGGGAGAGCGCTACCTTGACACGGTAGAGGTCGACGGTTCAAGACCGTCCGCGCCTACCATAGTGGAACATGAACGGTTGGGTTTGTCTTTACCGACGCTCACCCTCTGTGATTTTCCTCGTGCGCTCGGTTGTGTAGTAGACTCGATGAAGATTGCTCTCAAGGACGGCCACAGTACCGATACGAAAGCGGGCGACACGGCAGGAACCGTTCTTTCTTCTTTGGGGGTGGCGGGACCTGATGTGCTCGCAGCCAAGGTGGATGGGACCGTGGTTGACCTGTCACGACCTCTTGCCGGTGGTGTCCTGATCGAACCGCTTCGGTTTGACAGTGCGGAAGGGCGGGAGGTCTACCGCCACAGCAGTACCCACGTCATGGCTCAAGCGGTGAAAGAGCTGTTCCCTTCAGCTCAACTGACGATCGGTCCTGCGTTGGACGATAGTTTTTACTATGACTTTGCCTTCGAGCGTCCCTTCACACCGGAAGATCTGGAGAAGATCGAAGCTCGTGTCGCAGATATCATTCAACGCAACCTCCCCATTACACGGAGGGAGTTCTCCAAACAGGAGGCCATCGATTTCTTCACATCTCGTGGGGAGCAGTACAAGGTTGAGTTGATTCAAGGATTTCCCGATCATGAGCCGATCACCGCGTATACGCAGGGTGATTTCGTAGATCTTTGTCGGGGTCCCCATTTGCCAACGACCGGCCATATCGGTGCCCTCAAGTTGCTCAACATTGCCGGCGCCTACTGGCGCGGGGACGAGCGGAACCCGATGTTACAGCGGATCTATGGAA
>CABVSA010000012.1 GCA_902500805.1 uncultured Nitrospira sp.
TTCTGACCGAAGAGGAAGCCTGGCAGGTCCTGCTCTACGTGCGCTCGTTCGGTCAAAACGAGCCTGCAGCGGCATCCGAGAACCAGCCATAGACCGTGGGTTCCCTTTTTGGACTCAATTAAACAACCGGGAACAGAACGGTTTCTTAAGTCCACCGCAGGGAAGAAGACTCTTCCGCAGCTCCTTACGACTCGGTCGACTGAGATGGTGAGGGATGTCGTAGGAGTGAATGTATCGTCTCCCCGGCCAGCGCCCGCTCCACGGCCTGATCTCGTCGGCGTAAGAGTGCGGACACCGGATCGCTGGTCTCGAGGTGCGGAACGATCCAAGGCGGAGTGCCATTGCGCACTGAGTTCAGCACGTCCTTCACAAAAATCAGGTCCGGTGCTTTAAGAAGACTGAACCCTTCCGGCTCCTGAAGGCGGCCCACGAACCCATTGGCCACAAGACGTTCGACCTCCTCCTCAACCAGGGACAACGGCATATTCAATTCGCTGGAAAGCTCGGGTAGTCTCAACGGACGATCGCCGTTCAGGTAGTGATGTCCCAGGACTCGTAAAACTTTGAGAGCCAGTTGTTCACGAAAGATGTAGGTCCCCTGCTCCCACAGCAGGCGAGACAAATAGGCCGTGGGAAACTGATGGAAAAAGGAGAACTGCGCCCCGATCAACACGATCATCCAGCCGGTGTACAGCCACAGTAGAAACAGGATGAGCACGGCAAAACTCGAATAGATCGCGCTGTAGTTGGCTGAGGCTGCGACAAATTTGGCAAAGATCTCCTCCGCCATGATCCAGAGAGTGGCTGCCGAGACACCACCGACAGCTGCCGAACGGACATGGACGTGGGTGTTGGGAATCACCTTATAAAAGAACGTGAACACTACGCAGAGCATCAACAATGGAATCACTTCGCCGGTCCACACCAGCAGCGTCCCGAACGGTTCCATGTCCACGAGTCGCTGGACCAGACTGTGACTCTGAAGCGAGGCCACCATCCCGAACGCGCTTACGACGAGCACCGGCCCCACCAGGACCGCACTTAAATAGTCGGCAAACTTCCGTTCCCAGGTACGCCCCTGCTTCACCTGCCAAATCGCATTCAACGCCTGTTCGATTTTGTCGATCAGTGAGTAGGTCGTGTAGAAAAGACCGGCGATGCCGACGACGCCAAGCACACCGATCTTGATATTATCCACGAACCCAACAATTGCGGCTGTAATCTCGTGACTCTTTGGACCCAGCGGTTCCAACACCTGAGCCAGGAAAGGTTCGATGACGTGGTGGACATCAAAGGCCTTAAGCACGGAGAACATCACAGCGAGAAACGGGACCAACGACAACAACGTCGCATAGACCAGCCCGGCCGCCCGAGCATCGAGCAAGCGATGGCGAAACTCCATCCCGACCGCAGTAGCCAGCCTGAGCACTTGAGTGCTCAGCCGCCGAACTCCAGACATGGTCGTCAGATCCTTCGCCCAAAGATCCTGTTTTTCTACTGAGGAGGTGCGTGTAGAGTCGGCCATGGCTCCAACTGTTCTAAACGGAGTGCTCACATCATTTTGATACAACAACCCCCGCAGTGACGAATGATCACTTAAGGAGTTCAGGATACCATCACCGGATGCGTTTCCCAAGGGGCGATACACGAATCCATGATATGGACTCGTTTGTAGGTGAAGCTGGCAAGTGGCAAATTAGCCACAAAATTGTACCCCTGATGTTCATGCCTAACTCGGCCAAATCAGCTCAGGCCTCAACCGTGAACAACCGTGTCCCCTGTTCGTTTGATGCCCCTCGGATAGTGTGATACGGTCCCTGCGCTCATGCCGGATTCTGTCCCCTCCTTCACGTTAGTCGATGTTCCCGGAGCGGTGCCGCTGCTGGGTCACCTGGGTGCGTTTAGGCGGCGTCCTCTGGAGTCCCTCTCGGCCTGGTGGCGGCAGCACGGGGATGCGATCCGCTTCCGGCTTGGTCCCAAGACGTTCTATCTGTTCAGTCATCCTGACCTCGCCGAAGAAATCCTGGTCAAACAGTCGGACCGTTTTGTGAAGGTCTACAATCCTCGCAAACCACATGGCCTTGCCCTAGTCCTGGGCAATGGCTTGGTGACCAGCTCTGGTGAAGTGTGGAAACGGCATCGCCGCATCATCCAGCCGATCTTTCACCGCTCTCGGATGGCCGCGATGGCCGATCGCATGGCCCAGGTCGGCGAGCAACGATTGGCTTCGTGGAAAGACCAGGAAGGAGACACAATCGACATTGCGGCAGAAATGATGCAACTGGCGCTCGAAGTCATTTCGCAAACGATGTTCACCACCAGCATGGCCCAACACACCAACCGAATCAGTCATGCTCTCCAAGTCAGTATCAAGTATGCCTTTGACTCGTTCAGTAATCCCCTGTCCCTCCCCCTATGGGTGCCGACAGCCCGCAACCGTGAATTTTCTTCCGTGATGCAATTCATGGATGGACTGATGTATGGCCTGCTCGCGGAACGACGCCGGAGTGGCGCACACCATGATGATCTCCTCGATCTGCTGCTTCAGGCGCGAGACGAAGAAACCGGTGAGGGTCTGACCGATCAAGAGCTGCGCGATGAAGCGTTGACCATTTTTGCTGCAGGCCACGAGACGACCGCCAATGCGCTCTCCTGGATATGGTATCTCTTGGCAACTCACCCCGAGACGAAGGCACGGTTTCATGAAGAAGTGGACCGAGTGCTCCGGGGACGAACCCCCAACGCTGAGGATCTTGAGCATCTCCCCTATACACGCGCCATCTTCGAGGAATCCCTCCGTCTCTATCCACCGGCGCCGGCGGTCCACCGCAAAGCCGCAGCGAACACGACGGTCGGTGGGTTGTCCCTGCCGGAAGGCGCCTTCGTCTTGGTCGGCTCATACAATCTGCACAGGCATCCAGATTTCTGGACGAACCCGGAGCAATTTCGGCCGGAGCGATGGCTGGATGACAAGCGCCCACGTTCTCGCTACGCCTACATGCCGTTTGGTGCAGGACCACGCACCTGCGTGGGGCTTCATTTTGCGTCTGTTGAAGGGCCACTCCTGCTCGCCTTGATCGGCCGACGCTATGATCTGCAATTGGCACAAGACAAGGTCGAACCCTACCTCATGGTGACCTTGCGGCCGAAAGGAGGCATCAAGATGACCCTTCAGCCTCGGCATGTGCGGGTTGCTTCAGCCGTTTAGTGCCAGACATACCGGCGTTCTATCCTCGTTCGCGAGTCACATTTACAGGCAGAGGGCTAGCTGGAAAGAATCGGACTATTGGAAGGATTTATGCGCACGGTACGCGGTTTGGTGGGCCGTGTAGGGGTCGAACCTACGGCCCGCTGATTAAGAGTCAGCTGCTCTACCAACTGAGCTAACGGCCCCACCGGGTATTGAATTGTCGATGCCGACTGCAAGAGACGGCTTGGTGCGCCTGACAGGATTTGAACCTGTGGCCCTCAGCTCCGGAGGCTGATGCTCTATCCAGCTGAGCTACAGGCGCTCCCATAACCAAGGGTGGGTACCTTAGCATAGCGAGAAATATGCTGTCTAGGCCGAGATTGCCTGCGCCGATACCTCTGGTAGGAAGGCAAAGGGGAGGAGCATTTCTTCTCCTCCCACTCCTTGCTGGTGGCGCAAGGCCTCAAGTTCGTCCGCTTCCAGCGCAGCCAGACGATCCTCCTCCTCATGAAGGGCGTTCGAGAGTCGAATCAACGGAATCGACGTTTGCACTGCACAGGCTCCATTGACACAGCCATCGTCCTCCGAAGGAATTCCCATAGATCGACACACAAGCGGCCGAAACTGATAGATCGCACACCCGCCATCACTTTCTAACGCAGGACATGGCCAGTCAGAACACTGCTCGATCACCTGTTCGCAGTCCTGCTCCGGCCAGTGATCAACAAACCGATTCGTGAGCAGCTGGGGTACCGCCCCCGTCAGGTGTGCGACCTGGGCTGCCGCAATCTCGACGATTCGGTTTCGATGAGAGTCGGGTAGCTTACTCAGCCCGAACTGGATGACTTGCTGATCAAGAACCGTGACGGGAAAGATCCCCACACAACAATACGAGCAGCCCTTGCGACATGGCAATTCGCCGAGCAGGGCCGCGTGTGCGCGTTCAAACCATTGTGCTGTTTGTTCGAATAACGGGAAGGATTGCCAGCTCGGCACCTGCGTCACATCAACTCTCGGCCGAACTCGACAGATCGACGATTAATTCCCCCTTGGGAGAATAGAACCCTTGTCGATCAATCTGTACGATCCCATTGCACTGCTCTTGGTAGAACTCAAGAATCCAGCCATTGAAATCATAGCCGTCATCCGTCACATCGTCTTCGACCATGCGCGTCGTCAAAATAAATCGGCACCGGTTCACATACTCCAACGCCAATTGCGCTTCTACGTCGGCATAGGCTGTGAGGACATCCAGGAATTGCTGCTTCTCCTGGTCATAGACATCTCGATAACTTCCACGATCGCGCACACAAAAGACCTGGATCGGTTTCCGATCCCGCTGATAGCCCAACGCCACTTGAACCCAGGCCCACTCCTGAAGCATGCCCTCCTCGAGGTTGCTCGGAAGGATCGGAACCTGCCCACGAGACCTGAGAAACTCGAGCAACAGGCCGAGGGGAGGGGAGTTTTCTTTTTGACAGAAGACTCGCGAATAAAAAAAGTTCTCAGGCTGCTCCGAAGTTGAGCCTGATGTACCTACGGATATTATAGGAAGGTCTTTACCCATCTCACCTGATCCACGGTCAAGAGCCGTTTACGCAGACCCTGAAGTCCATCCAGCCCTACTGTACCCTTCCATTTGCAGGATCCGCAAGGGCCGCGTACGCATTTCTTCGCGCTAGACGCGCGTTTTTCTCGTTGACACTCTTTCGACTCTTGGCTACACTCTCGCGGACTTTCATAAGGCGAGCACGAGCGGACATTCGGGCGCCCCCAATTCCCTGGCGGAATGTTTCTGTGCGAGTCGCGTCACACGAAGCATAATTTTTTTCATTCCTTACCCTCAAGGAGGTTTACGAATGGCAAAATCAATGACCAAGTCCCAAATTGCTGATTACATCGCCGGGAAAGCTGGCATCACGAAGAAAGGAGCGGTCCAGATTCTCGATGATCTGGCGGCCTTAGCGTATCGTGAGGCCAAGAATGTCTTCACCGTACCCGGTATCGGCAAACTCAAGCTGGCCAACCGAAAAGCCCGGATCGGGCGTAATCCTCAAACCGGCGCAGAAATTAAGATCCCCGCAAAGCGCGTGGTGAAATTTCGGGTGGCGAAGGCAGCCAAGGACGCGATTCTCGGCAAGAAATAACACGGGCTCCTGTCCTGGCGTTGCTGCAGTGCTTGATCAGCAACCAGTTTGATCATCCGCTGCAGACAGCCTCCTTTTATGAGGGGATCGAAACTGAACCTGTTTCGATCCCCTCTTTATTTACGCTTCCTCCGTCTACAAATGCGTAGGGCCAAGCCCGCTCCCACCCATCCCGTCATGCCCGATGAGGCGAATGGCATCCCCATCGTGCACAAGCGAATCTTCGCTTGCGATTCTCTTGTTGATCGTGACCAGCACCTTTTTCTCGCGTAACAGCTGTAGTAAATGACGTAATTGAACACCCTGCCGCTGAATCAGTTGCCGAACAGACAACGCCTGATCGATTTCGCAGGCGAGATCACACTCCCCATCCATGGTTTGGAGTTGTCCGGTCAGAGCGATCGTCACCATTTTTTCTCTATTCCCTCCTCTGCCCTGTCAACACAGCGCACTCAAGAATCCCTCAGTTGACTCGCTGAAGATTCATACGGATAATGAACGGATGCCATCTCTCGATGTTGAGCATCCAGGAATGCCTGAGCTCCAGTTTGTCTTATTCGTATCGGCACTGTGCACTGCGGATCTGACGACCATCAACATATCCAAAGAACTTCGCCAAACAATTTTCGATCGCTGCTGGAGACTCCTTCATACGGAGCCACCTCCGACCAATCTTCACGATCGCGTTCTTGATCTCCGCGAGGGGACTGAGCTCACGCTTGAGGCCTGCGCATCTACGATCCGGTCTCTGCTCCAGGAAGCCAATATCTCCACCATCGTCTGGGATCATCCGGTCAGTGCCCCTAGGATGAATACCACACCTGAGGCACTACCATTAATAGACCGCTTGGGGCAATTGTATCCCGATGCGTCAGGAAGCGTCGATCCTTCAACCGGCCTGCAGCCAGGACAAAACCCTGATCCGGAGTAGGCAGTGTCATGCATGTAACTTGTATCGACATTCCTGGCGTCCTCGTACTGGAGCCTTCTCTCTTGGGAGATCATCGTGGTTCGTTTGCAGAAACGTATCACGAGCAGCGATACCGTGAAGCGGGAATTACGGAACACTTCGTTCAGGATAACTATTCCCGGTCCATTCGCAACACCGTACGAGGCCTGCATTTCCAACACCCCAATGCCCAAGGGAAACTCGTGATGGCCCTGGAAGGTACGGTGTACGACGTGGTCCTCGATATCCGAAAGGGATCACCCACATTCGGTAAATGGTATGGAATCGTCTTATCCGGATCAACCCTGCAGCAAATGTACATTCCTCCTGGATGCGCGCATGGCTTTTGCGTTACCAGCGATACCGCCTGCTTTCTCTACAAATGTACCGCCTATTATTCCCCCAAGGATGATCGCGGGATCCTCTGGAACGATCCAGCTCTAGAAATTACCTGGCCGGTGACTCAACCAATCCTCTCACGAAAGGACCAGGCCCACCGTCCCCTTGCTGCCATGGAGGGAGAACTGCCGCTCTATACCCTTTCGAGTGAATAAGCGTGCAGTGCGCACACACTCAACCTCAGGGCACGGGAGGACTTGATCAAATCAGGCAACCAGACAGCCGCTACCGACGGGCTACCTCTGCTAGTGACAGCGCCGCTCGGAATGTGGTATCCATTCTTCCCTGGCCTTTGCTGTCATGTCCCCATCGTCTAGCCTGGCCTAGGACATTGCCCTTTCAAGGCAGTAACACGGGTTCAAATCCCGTTGGGGACACCAAACCTTTCAATGCACGCTAAGCCGTTGAAAAATAGATTCGCCGCCGCTTCTCCATCGAACCGATAGACCTTCTCCCCAGCTCTGAGCTCACGCCAGACTCGGATCCGATTCGGGGGTAACTCCAGAAAAACCTGCTGCGTTCTGACATAGCCATCTACCCTTCCTCGCAAACCCAGCTTGTACCAACCACATGTTCTACTGAAAGTGTGCTCTCAGTTCGGCATATGCCCTGTCCTCCACAGGTCCTCTTGGAAAAATGAAGACCCACCGCCGATGAGGAGTCGGCGGCGTCACGCGAGGGAGCGACCCCCGCGTATGGGTCTCCACGTCAGAAGATGCACGACGTGGGGACCATCGTAGGCTGGGGCCAGGGGGGATGTACATATGGTCATAGCGGCTGCTTGTTGAAGCTAACAGAGGGCATTGCTATAGTCCGCATGCAGGAACGTGAGAGCAGGATGCCCTGCACATGGCCACGAGACAAACTAGTTGCCGCTGTTCTCCAACAATAACGGGGCATAGTCCACATGCCGCGTAGCTGCATATTTTGTGGGGGACGTAGTACTAAGGAGCACGTTTGGCCAACCTGGTTACTTAGCATTCTGAAGCAGCCTTCCTGGAAACGTGAACAACTGCACGTCATTAGCACTGATCAACATGGGAATAGGTACAGGCGGCAACAACATACTCCCGAAATTGTTACTAGAGCAGTGTGCGGACAATGCAATCAAGGATGGATGAGCGATCTTGAGACCAGATCCTCAGATGTTCTTCGCCCAATGATTGCTGGGGAAGACAAGACGCTAACCGGTAGGCAGCAGGAGACCATAACAAAATGGGTCCTTAAAACCGGAATGGTCTTAGATAGCATGTACCGGGAGATCACATTTTATGAACACAACGAGCGACTTAGTTTCCGCGAGACTCAGATCCCTCCTGGATACGTAACGTTTTGGCTTGGCCATTATTCCGGATCGGATTTTGGCAGTTTTACCAGGCATGGAATTCTAAGGACTGAGAGGTCTTCTAACCCATATAGAAGTTTTGTGCTCACCATGTCCTTTGGAAGATTAGTTCTTCAGGCTTGCAACACTAAAATTGCGTCGTCAGCACCAGAAGAAGTTTTTGACTATTTCGTTCCAGGTGAGTGGAATACCGTTGAACTCATACCCCCTTTCACTGACGAAGTTAGATGGCCACCCTCAGGCTCTAGCTTTGATGATTCGGAGAAAACGCTTCTCAAATTTTCTGAACGCTTTGGAGGTTCTACCGACGTTTACATTTCCCCATAACCTCATAATGTCTCAGAGCATTTCCCCAGCACTAAAATAAAACTCCGTCGGGGTGCTCGGCTATCAGCCTTCCTGTTCATTAAAATCCACCACCTGCGCCAGTTCGATAAAGACCTCTTTCTGGGTCATTTGATATACCAGTCTCAATACGCGCGGAATGGGAAGTCGGTAGCTTTTTTTAATCAGGTATCTCGGTGGATGATAATCGGGGAGTGGATAACCAGGAGGATTCTCTTCGTGCTGTAACAGCCACGTCAAACCGTCGAACACTTTTCTTACTGATGGATCTCGTTCCTCTTCCTCCTCAAGATATTCTTTCGTTGCCGGTGCAAGACGAAGCGTTCTGAGCGGTTTCATCGCCCTACGCGGTCTGACTCAACGCCTGCCTCGCCCACTTCACATCGGTTTCTGTGACCTCATCAAGCTCAGAGGCAAAAACCGTTTCAAGCGGCAGCTCATCGCCGATCTCGGCCAATTCCCAAATTCGATCATGGGACGCGAGGCTGATCGATGCCGCGGTGTGGTTGAAGCAGATGTCACGAATGACATCGTCGATGAGACTAATTTCCTCTGGTCTGAACATCGAGATGTCTGGCTGCGTGAGCGACACAAACTCGCGCTTTTCATAATTGTGAAACGGCGTGCTTTTGACCGCAATCGCGCCTTCTTTCCGCAGCATCTCGATCACCTGGAGGACATGCTTGGGCACGGGTCCAAACTGCTGCTTCACGTAGGTCTCGCGTGTGAGAGAGACCCCGCGAGTCTCCAGAGAGATCGAATCCGCGTACCACAAGATCTTGTTCAGCTTCGTCGCGCCGAGCAACGTCGTGTCAGGGCACTTCGAGCACACGTAGTGCACAAGGGTCTTCAACTTTTTGAGGTCTTTTGCACTGAGGCGCTGACTTCTTCTTAGGCGTGACATAGCGCGTACTCCTTGCTGTGGAGTCTATTAGGAACCAAATTCATGATTTTTCAAAACGTTTTCGAAAAGTCCGTGCGTGGGCACATTATACTGTTCACGGAAACTCGATAGCAATCGAGGGGGTTCACGTGCGACCAGATCACGCCACCATCCTCAATTCCCCTCCAAACGGGATGATCCAGCGGGTCAGCGGTAACATTGAAAGGTTCACATTCAGATTGGAAGCACCAAGCCTTTCAATACACTCCAAGCCATTGAGAAATTGATTCATTGCGGCAGCTCTAGTCGCCCGGCCCCTTGCCCACGACCCGGATGACAATATTTCCTAACCCTGGTTTCATTTTGGATTCTGTCTGGCTGTCCGCCCTTCATGAGTTTGTCAGCACATCGCCTAGACTTTCGCCATCTACGAAAAGCCGTGGAGCCGTCTTCTTTAAAATATAACCTGATGGAGAATAGGTTATTGAGATCTACTAAGTATGGCCTGAATGTCCTTAGCCCAGAGAGTGCTGGAAAACTCTTCGACGAGCAGCTATCATTTAATGATGATAGTGATTATTCTTAGTTCAACTATGGAGGTATCGCAATGATTTCCAGGCGCTTCCCATTTTGGTCAATGACTGTAATTATACTTTTCACGACCGCTTTTGCTGGCTGTAATTCGATGGAAAGTGCTAGCAAAAAGTCCGATGGCTCTAAAGCCGCTTCGACAAGTTTTACCTCAAGAACCACTGATCTCAAGTCCCTTACACCAATGGAAGTTACAGAAGTCGAACCGATTCAAAAGCCTCAAGCAGCAAAGGCTAACCCGTGGAAGCTTAATCTAGTTAACATGACATCAGACTGCATTGTCCTAGCATCGATTAAACCTCAAAACGGCCAGTACGGAAAATGGTTTAACATCCCTAAGACATGTAGAACATGTAACGCGAATTATGAGACGTGCTTTAATGAAAAGAAGTGGCAAACTATCCTAGTAACTGAATGCACTGATACTCCATTTGACATTCGCATTACAGTTGAGCCAAATCAGAATGGCCAGGCAAGTGGTGCAGAATTTACTGATCTTCGTCCAAACTGCAATTATGCAGGAGGAACAATCGGAATTCATTGATACGCACCACATGGTCATGACGCTTTGTCATTCTCATTATATGGTGGTGTAGTCATCAGAGGCTTGTCCATCGCTGCTGATTTAGGTAGCGGTGGTGGTGAGCGCAATCGCTGGTAAACGGCTCGCGCTGATCGAAACGCCAAGAGAATCTCCGGCCCAAGCCTCTGCTCTACAAGGGCATTACGCGGCGCGGGCCGGAAGTTCTCCAGAAAACGGGATGATCAGGTGCGCCAAATTCGACAGTGAAAGGTTGATATTCCGATTGGGGACACCACACCTTTCAATGCACGCTAAGCCGTTGAAAAATCGATTCACCGCCGCTTCTCCATCGAACCAATAGACCTTCTCCCCAGGCTCTAATCTCACGCCAGACTCGGATCCGATTCGGGAGCATGAACAAATTGTTCGCGTGTAAGATCCTTTTGTTCATCAAGCCCAACGGCAGCTCCATGACGCGCAGACTCCAGGCTCAACTTTCCCACTGGATACACGGCCGTTGCCGGTCAAACCTCTGGAAACTCCTTCAGGGACAGCTCCTACCTCCAATTCACTGTCAAGCTGAAGGATCCTCTGTCGACAAAACAATGACCGAAGGCCTGAGCGACAAGGAACACTATCTATTGCTGTTGTATCTTGATACACTGGAACTGTTTCATCGCGTCAGGCCTCGCATGAAACAAGCGCAAGACGGCCTATTACCGATATTGTGCCTGCCGAGACTGTGATCGGAAGTCTAACCTGAGTCCCGTTACGCAATACCAGCCTTGGGTCGCGCCTTCCTTTTGCGAAGTCCTCTCGCGTCATGGACAATGTCATCATTACAGGAGGAGCCCCAAGATGGGTTCAAAGCTTTACGTCGGTGGGTTGCCGTATTCGGTGACCGAGCAGCAATTGACTGAAACATTCGGGGCGCATGGCACCGTGGCCTCTGCAAAGATCATTGCGGATAAGTTCACGGGACAGTCGCGTGGATTTGGCTTCGTGGAGATGTCCTCAGACGCTGAGGCGCAAGCCGCGATCACGGCGCTCCATGGCTCGGACATGGGTGGCCGCACGTTAACGGTCAATGAAGCGAAACCCATGGAGCGTTCTGGCGGCGGTGGTGGTGGTTTCGGTGGCGGTGGCGGCGGTGGTCGTGGTGGAAAGCGCGATCGCTGGTAAACGGCTCGCACTGATCGAATCACCAAAAGAATCTCCGGCCCAGACCGTTCCGAATTTGCTCCTTGATGGCATTACGCGGCGCGGGCCGGAATTCCCCCAGAAAACGGGATCACAAAACTGGTCAGCGGCGACATTGGGAACGCTACGTGCTCCTGAATACTAACCGCTGCCACACAGGTATGCCTGCTGACTACTACTGGCTCCATTCATCTTTCAAGTGAATCGAAAAACCAACGCCTACCCAGCGACCTCTTCCTCAAAGCGCTGTGGGATCGCCAGGGCTGACACAATATCGAGACCCAGAGTCCCTTGCGGCTATCTATAAGTGACCCTGTCCCTCCGACCAGATTACGCCCCCTACAACGAAAGCGCCTTCGGCAACACATTGCTGGAAGAAGCCTAACCCTCAAACGCATGGCTACATTTGTGACAAAGAAACTTTGACGCGACCGTCTCCTTCCAATCCTCGAGCTTCTTACTATGATTCTTCGTCTTCAATCTGCCATACCCCACCCAAACCCCAAGAAATGCAAGCGATGAGGCAAGTTCCGCTACAGCCATCTGCGATTCTGATCCTTGGGGGGGACCCATGCTGATCATGACGGCGGCATTTGCTGGAATCCCAAGCAGAAATCCCTGGAGATAGGCCCAAGGGGCTCTCGGAGGGTAATATGCCCTGGGGATATCAGTGATGGTCTTATTCGACGTAGCCGTTCGGATAATGTCACCTACTCGCTGAACCTTCTCAGCACTGCAGCTCGGACAAATTCGATCAATAGACATCGGCCCTCTCCTCTCTCCACACACATCTATTCGCGCCCAAGAACCAATCGCCTAGTCACCAACTCCGATAGAAATACGTGTCCATCAGACAGAAGCATCGGTTGTCATATCCAAGCCTCTTCACACCAAGAAACGACACGGCCCGGAACCCCTTGAGGAGTTCCGGGCCGTTCGATTCACGTCGTACGCGACCTGCTTAGTACGCGCTCTGGCCCTTGGCGTTCGCCACCTGGGCCGGGAACGGATCCAGGATGCTCTTCGGCGCGTTGTTCCAGATCACGTCCGCCAGATTCGACATCCGGCTCACGATCTGCGCCGCCACCCCGCCCGCGGCCCCGAACAACCCGCACCAGCCCAACGTCACGAAGCCCCAGTGTAACGGCGCCGCAAACAGCTCATCCACAAACCAGAACGCATGGCCCCACTCGTTGAGCCCCACGTTCGGCAGAATGAACATCGGCCCCACCACCGCCGCCACCAACGGGAACGACGTCGCTTGGCTATACAGCGGCAACCGCGTCTGCGCATACAGGTAGCTCGACACGCCGCACGTAATGTACAGCGGGAACGTCCCGTAGAACGCCACAATGTGGCTCGCCGTAAAGCTCGTGTCCCGGATGATCACTTGGTGCCACGCCGCATCCTGCTCCAACGTGTAGCTCCCCGCGTAGTACACGCCCCAGATGTAGCACACCAACCAGCCCATCCAGTAAAAGTACCGCTTCAGCTCCAGCTTCGGGTCCAGGTTCGCCAGGTTCCGATCCCGCGTCACCCAGATCCAGCCGATCGACGTCGCAAAGAACAGGGCATTGGCCACAATGTTAAACCGCCACAGCCCCATCCACACCGACTCGAACTCCGGGGTCATGGAATCCAACCCGTGCGAATACCCGAAGGTTCGCTGATACACCACCCAAAACACCCCGATCGCCAACATCGCCAACCAGCCGATCTTCACCGGCTTCGAATCGTACCACTGCGAGACGTCATACCCTCGCTCACTTGATGCTGCCATGATGTGTCCCTCCTTCCGCAGAAAAAATTCTCACCGAACATTATGAACCGACACAACTTCGTGCAGGTAGTAGCACCTCTCTCTTACACTCCCCTTCCTGCGGCTGATTTTACACTCACGGAAGATATCATTTCAATACTATCCCAGTATCGAATCTATCACAATTACACAATGCTATCAATGAGTTAGACGTCCTCACTCCTTTCATAGCGGGACACCGAGTGCCTCATACCCTGTCAACAGTAGTCCCTCCATACCAATTCGTACTCCCTTGTTTGCTAATCGGATTTCATTTCCTTTTTCCCATAACCTCAAAAAGTTCAGCCAGACATGGATACGCGATCAGCACACAAACCGTCATCATTGATCCTGCACAACGGCATACCGTAACATGTGCCCCATGGCCTTGCGAGATCCTCCTTCTCCTCAGACCAACGTGAACCTACCAAAGTCTGCGGCAAGATTCTTACTGGTGATTCTCGTCGTCGGACTTGGCATTGCTGGATTCCAGTTCCTTACTGGGCCAACCAGCCAAAAAGACGCGCTGATTGCGGATATCATCAAAAACTGGCAGGAAGCACATCCCTCAGCGGAACGCTTCCTGATCTTGTCTGAATTCCGTGACGAAGCGGTGTTGGACAACGATACCAGTCTCATATGGGAGATCGCACCACAAGCCACGAGCGTCACCTGGAACGAAGCCCGTCTCACCTGTGCCAAAAGAGTCACCGGCGGCCAAAGAGGGTGGCGGTTGCCGGCACCAGCCGAAATGCGTAGCTTGGTAGGACCTGCTGTGGACTCTCCGATCCCCAATATCCCACCAGGCCATCCGTTTCTGAACATCCAGCCAACATCTTATTGGACGGTCGTTTCCGAGGCGAATCAGCCATCCTACGCCAAATACGTTGATGCCTTCCTCGGGAACGTGCTCAGCTTTCTTCAGATCTATACCTACCCTGTCTGGTGCGTTCGCGGTCCGCTCGAATCCCCTGCCTCTTGATCTTGAGGATAGACAGTAAAACTGTGACGCTCATCGTGAAGACCTTGGCCGACCAGCCACAACGATTCTCCCCCGTTCCATGGACGACATAAAAGGTCTATATGCGGTTGGCTAGTCAGTGTACAATGCCGCCGTCGATCACATCTTTTATGGGGAGACCTCCTCGTGACTCTTCGAGAACAACTGGCCAAAGCCTTCCACGATACCGGATCCTTTAAGTGGGATCATACCAATGGGTTCAAGCTGGCCTCAGGTCAAATCAGCCCGTTCTACGTCGATTGTCGGGCTCTCATGGCGCATCCGGAGTCTCGTCGGCTGGTTGCCCAACTAGCCTATGACGGCCTCGTCGGAGTCGAATTTGACTGTTTAGGTGGTCTTGAGATCGGAGCGATCCCCATCGCCGTGACTATTTCTGATTTCGCCTGTGCAGCCTCCCCACCCAAAATTTGGCGGACGTTCGTCGTCCGCAAACAAGCCAAAGATCATGGATTGGGAAAGCTAATCGAGGGCAGTATTCAGCCCGGCGACCGAGTCGTAATCGTGGACGATGTCCTCACCAGCGGCGGCTCGCTACTGAAAGCAGTAGGGGCGGCACGGGATGCGGGACTTCAGGTGGATCACGCGTTGGTGATTGTCGATCGCCAAGAGCAGGACGGGAAAGCCCGTATAGAGAAGGAAAGGATTCACCTGAGGAGTCTCTTAACCATTCAGGATCTGATGGATGTAATGAGGAAGCCCTTTTAAACTCAGCCTCACATGCGACGTCACCGGTTCATTTGCACTCAAACTGAATCCCCCAGCGACGCTCTTCGACCAGTTCTTGGGCTCCATCGAGTGGGCTCACCACTCTGGTCCGGCCTTTTGCTTCTCCCTCGCGCACGATGGAGTACAACCTGCCATTACATTTCTCGTTCATGAGATCTAACCCCTCTTTTCGGAAGGCCGAAAGCATGGGCCCCTGCCCTTCCTTGAACGGATAGATGACCACTCCACCCATGTCATGTTCCTGCACAATCTTGGCTCCATCGGCACAGCCTCCCAGAAGCAGAGCGACCATCGCGGCAACGGCGACTAACCAATGGTTGATTATCGGGGACTCACCCCAATCACGGTCGGCAGCGGGATATGAAAATTCGTGCTGCCGCTGAACAAACTCTTCCATGAATCTCCTTCCTGACTATGCAGATCCTTCTCCCACAGGGATTCCACAATGCGCAGATCAGAGGAGGACCCTCCATCCATCGCCATGGCCCGACGCACTGTAGGGAGCGTCTCTTTGAAACAGCGGCCAATGTCGTAGAGCGGCACCACGCCAAGACTCTTAAAGATCAAAATATGCCCCTTATCGGTCTCAGCCACGATCGTTTGGTAGGCATGCTTTCCTGAATCGCGGACACGGATCTTACCAGATTGGTCAAGCAACATCAGGGCCTGTGCCGCTTCTGCATAGACGGGCTGAGCTTCATCGAACCGGTCAGAGGCCAAATCGAATACCCGCGCCTTCTTCAGGCCAGGAACAGCCGGCTCTGCCACAAACAACCCTTGCCATACATTGTGGCGTCGGCTTCCCACCGAACGACCACCTTGGTACAGCAGACCAAGGTACGCGAAGTCGTCACGAAATAACCCCGCATTAAACACGAGCTGATGGCCCGTTCGCTGTTGCCACTCCCAGATTTTTGGCGGCTGCGTGAACCCATCCTGAGCATAATGGTGAACGGAGAACCTCGTGCGCTCCGGATCGAGGTCCACGACCAACATGGTTGGCAAGGTGGGACAGGATTCCATCGGTTTCCAGACGGACACCATGAGACCATCGGAAAGGCGTTCCCAGGAAATATGCTGGGCAAAACAGAAGCCAGGCAGGAGCAGCACGGCCGAAACTGCGAGTCCGACCCATTGCACAATACTATATCGCCACTGGCACCTGCGGTTCATGAGCCCACCACATCATCGACCGTGACCGGAAGCGGGTGTCCCACCTAGCATTATGATGGACTGAACGTCTGAGGTTGCTCCGATCCCCCGGCGCCACATCCTGCGCGTATCTGCCCCCTGGGTGTTCGGTCAAGGAGTTGCCGAATCACCCCAGCTAAAGCCTCAGGCGTGAACGGTTTCTGTAGATAGGCCATCGCTGTATCGCCGGCCACGACTCCCAGATCGTCCTCATATCCTGAAATAAAGAGAATGTTCAATTCCGGTTTGATGACACGAAGATGTCGGGCCAGTTCCGTCCCGCTCATGCCCGGCATCACAAGGTCGGTCAGCAGCAGTTGGAGCTTCCCCATATAGGGGGTAGCGACCAGGCACGCTTCGATACCATTTCTTGCCTCAACGATTCGATATCCTAGTTTGCGCAGTTCATCTCGAATCAGTAGTCGCACGGCTTCATCATCCTCAACCAAGAGAATAGTTTCATGCCCTCTCATCGGCGTCGTACCAGAAGGCGCGTCGGTTGAGACGTCAATCTCTGTCATCATACGGGGAAAGTACACCTCGAAGCATGTCCCTTCACCAATCGTCGTGGTCACGTCCAATCCACCGTTACCCTGGGTCACGATATCAAAAACGGTTGAGAGTCCCAATCCTGTTCCCTTCTCCTCATCCTTCGTCGTAAAGAACGGCTGGAACATCTGCGCTTGCACCTCGGGAGACATCCCACAACCCGTATCGGACACGGACAGTTTCACATACTCACCGGGCAACAAGTCCATCAGGTGATACCGTGGAGCTCGGTCAAGGTATGTCGACTGCAATTCGAGTGTCAGCCTGCCTCCATTCGGCATGGCATCCCTCGCATTTACGGCAAGATTCATCACGATCTGCTCGACCAACGCGGAATCCATTTTGATCCGAAGATCATCCTGACACAATCTCAGAGTCAATTGGATATCCTCACCGATCACTCGACGGAGCATGGATTCAAAACCATCAAGGAGGGTGTTCAGGCTGATGACCTTTGCCTCTGACGGTCGGTTTCGACTGAACATGAGTAATTGACGAATGAGCACCCTCGCTCGCTCGCCGGCATGTTGCATTTCTTGGATTTGCATTCTCAATGGGTGAGCCACATCGATCTCGTTGAGCACCACCTGGCTATGCCCCAGAATCACAGTCAGCAGATTGTTAAAATCGTGGGCCAGTCCCCCGGCAAGACGACCGACGGCTTCCAACTTCTGAATGTGGCGCAATTGCACTTGATGCTCGCGGAGGGCGTTCTCTGCTTCTCGTCGTGCGTCCTGTTCTTGTTGTTCTTTCAAGATCCGCCGTACCGCAGGAATCAAACGTCCCAATGCATCTTTTGGGATGATATCCGTCACCCCCCGATTCAATAGTTCAGTAATCAGCGGTTCGTGAAGGCATCTGGACACAAAGATGAACGGCACGTGAGAATCCGCTTTCTGCGCCAAGGTGAGAGCTCTGTCCCCGTCGCAGCCAGGCGTATGAAATTCAGCCAGGATAAGATCCGGCCGATCTTCAGTAAGAGCTGCAGTAAATGACGGTTGAGTCTCCACACGATGGATGGCACACGCAATCCCCCCATCCGCCAATATCGTGCCGATACGTTCACCGTCATCACCGCAGGATTCAAGATGGACTATTCGTAGCGGAGTCTTCATGGAAAGATTACTGATGGGAGCAGGCTCTTTCGGGAGGAGGCTCGTTGATCACACCCCAAAATACCCCTAACTCCTTGACCGCGGATAGAAACTGCTGAAATTCCACGGGCTTCACGACATAGGCGTTGGCGCCAAGTGTATAACTCTCGGCCAAATCTTTCTCTTCGCGAGATGACGTCAACATCACGACGGGAATGGCTCGCAAATTGGTGTCCGCTTTGATGGTGCGCAAGACCTCAAGCCCATTGACCTTTGGCATCTTCAGGTCAAGAAACACCACTGCGGGATTCTCTTTCAATCGTGTCTTGAACGGTCCCCGACAGTACAAATAGTCCAACACTTCGGCACCGTCGTGACACAGGACAACTTTATCGGATATATGCTCTTCCTCCATTGCAGCCAGCGCAAGTTCCGCATCACGAGGATTGTCTTCGGCGAGCACAATCGGCTTGGCGAGCGTCATACTTGGATCCCCCCTCTGGGCAGTGCAACATAAAAGGTTGCGCCCTTATCCGGCATACCATCGGCCCATGTCCGACCTCCATGACGATGAACGATCCGACGAACATTGGCAAGTCCGATCCCCGTTCCTTCAAACTCGTCAGCCCGGTGCAGCCGCTGAAACACTCCAAACAATTTTGGAGCATACTGCATATCGAACCCCACACCGTTGTCACGGACATAGACAACCACCTCATCAGAACTGGGAGGTTCCACTCCAATCTCAATGGAGGCCATCGGCTTGGTGCTCGTAAACTTCAGCGCATTGGTGAGTAAATTCATGAACACCTGTCGAAGCATGGAAGGATCGCCCTTCACCTCAGGTAGTGACGCGATTGTCCATGATATCTGACGCCCGTGCAAGTCAAGGCGCAGATCCGACAGAATGCTCTTGATCAGCTGATCCATGTTCACGGTCGTCTGCAGCATGTCTTGGCGACCCATGCGAGAGAACACCAGCAGATCATCAATCAGTTGGCCCATCTGCTTTGCCGCATCGGAAATTGTCTGTAAATAGCGGGCGGCTTTCTCATTCAGCGATTGATCCACGGTTTTGCGCAGGAGGGCGGCATAGCCGTCAATGTGTCGCAATGGCGCACGAAGATCATGAGACACCGAATAGCTGAATGCTTCTAGTTCCTTATTGGCAGCCTCAAGGAGTTCTCCTCGGTGTTGTAGCTCACCGGCCACACGGCGGCGCTCGGTGATATCATGGCGAATCAGGTAGTAGACCGATGCGAGCAGCACCAGCTGTAAACCGGCACCGACGGCTAACAGCATGATCGTATGGCGTGTATTTGCGGCGGATTCGATGACCCGCCGATTCAGTGCTTGTCGTTCATACACATCCATCTCACTGATAATCTGATGAATCCCGTCGAGTTCGCGCCTGCCAGCTCCCTCCAATGCCATTTTCCTGACGGATTGGATGCCGCGTTCCTGAACGTGAGTGATCGCCTTTGACTCGACGCTTACCTGACGTTCCATCAACCGATTAAGCTCTCCGGCACGCCGCTGTTGCTCGGGCGAATCCTGGGTCAATTCATTGAGATAGGTCGTGAAGGTAGGTTTCTGAGCGATCACCCGCTTATAGGCCTCAAGATAGGCCTGTTCACCCGTGACAAGATACCGTCGATGCGTACCTTCAGCCTCACCCATCGCAGCGTCAATGCTGCCGAGCAGTTGGATCAACGCATGACTTCGACCGTCGAGCCCATTGTTTCGCAGCAAACCGTTGGTATTATGATACGAGATCGCACTGATGATGAGAATTCCCACAAACACGAGGCTGAATCCTGTCAGAACTCGTTGTTCGATCGTCAGCGTCTGAAACCACCGGATGATACGCTGAGAAGGAGCGGTTATCGCTGGAGTCGAACCGACTGGAAGTTTGCCCACGTCATCATGCAGAGAGGGGGCTTGGGCCTGATGGTTGGTGGCTGATTCCATAGATCTGGACAACCCGCACCAGACACACTGATCACGCGAGAGTCACCTGCGGAGAGACGAGACGATTCGTTTCTCAAACTGAATTGTAGCAGAACTGTGTAGATGGAAAAGCAGAAACCTAACTGCCGATCAAAACAGTCGGAGGGGTGATCGTGGCAGCCGGAGTCACAAAATTCGCGAACATCAATGTTGCCGCAACTACCCAATCCGTAAACGGTTGGGGATAGATTCCGATCACCAGAGTCCCGGCGAGACCGACATAAATCACCGCCTTCATAGGTCCTCTAATCGAAATGGGAGACGGATCAATGGGCTCATTGATGTACATTTGCTTCACCACGATGAGGTAGTAGTACATCGAAATGACGATATTGATCAGCCCGACGGTGATCAACGTATACAGCCCTTCTTTGATCGCCGCAATAAAGATGTAGAGCTTCCCGATAAACCCGGCAAGCGGGGGGACCCCGGCAAGGGAGAGGAGGAACAGTAACATCGAAAAGGCAAGGAATGGCGAACGGCGCCCTAGACCACGGTAGTCTTCGATCTCATCCCTTCCAATGGCCTGACTCACGGCAATGACTACAGCAAAAGCCCCGAGGTTGGCGAACAGATACGCCAGGAGGTAGAAGAGAATCGCGTCATTTCCCATCTTGGTTCCGGCGGCAAGACCAATGAGGAGATTTCCGATCTGTGCGATACCGGAATAAGCCAGGAGCCGTTTGATATTTCGCTGCGCAATGGCCACGATATTGCCGTAGGTCATAGACACAATGGACACGGCAACGATCAAGTAGATCCAGGTCGGCTTGAACGTCCCTAATGCGACGATAAAAATCCTGAGCAAGATGGCCAGAGCCGCACCCTTCGGAGCAATGGACAAAAAAGCCGTGACCGGTGTGGGAGCACCATGGTAGGTATCCGGAATCCAAGAATGGAAGGGGACGGCCCCGATCTTAAATCCCAATGCGGCAAAGATCAGCAGAAAGCCGATGATTAAACCAGGTGTCGCTTGAGCAGAAGCCATGTCCGAAAACACGAGTTTCCCGGTTTCCCCGTACACCAAACTAATGCCATAGGCAAAGAGACCTGCGGCGAACACACCAAGGATGAAAAACTTAAGACCAGCTTCATTCGAGGCTAAATCGTTCCGGAGATACGCCACCAAGATATAAAACCCGAGCGTCGAGAACTCCAAACTGACGAACACCGACAGCAGATCGTTGGCTGACGCCATGAACATCATACCGAGCGCCGACATGACGACCAGCGCATAATATTCCCCACGGAACAGCGTAAACCGGTCGACGTACTCGATCGACGCTAGGATCACCAGGACCGTAGAGCCTAGGATGAATATCTTGAAAAAGATCGCCATCCGGTCGAGCACAAACATGTTGCCGAACAGCGTCCCGGACACCTGATTCACGTCAAACCACGCTAAACAGCCAAGAGTCACCAGCAGCCCACCGACACTCAAATAGGCCAATCGCTCTTTGGGCAGTCGAGGTGAAACAAAGTCGACAGTGATCACCACACAAAGCCAGCAAGTCAGGAAGATCTCCGGCAACAAGAGAAGCAAATCAGAGAAGGACAGGTTGAGCACAAAGTTCATTCTTGCCCTCCCCGAGAAGCTTCCGATACTTGCGCGATAGGCTTGTTTGAGACCATGGGAATAGCAGGCGGCTGCGTGATTTCGGCTGCAGCCTTCACGCTTCTTGACCCTTCATCGCTCTCAGCGACAGGGACCACGTGTGTAATCCGCGCAATCAGAGGGTCCACACCGGACCGGACCACCTCGTACAGATGCATGGGGAAAATACCAAATCCGATGCTGATGGTGATCATCATCAGGAGCGGCAATCGATCCACCGTACCGACGGCGTCATGCGCATGGCTGTATTTTTGATTCATCGGCCCATAGAACAACCCTCTCATCATTTTAAAGAGGTAGGCAAGGGTCAACACGATACCCAGCATGGCCACGATTACTTGAAGGGGGTACTTGTTCCAACTTCCGACGACGATCATGATTTCCGCCACAAAATTGACGGTGCCGGGCATGCCGATCGACGCCATACACCCGACAATAAAGCAGCCAGAAATGAACGGCATCTTATTGGAGAGCCCTCCGAGCGATGGAATGTCACGAGTATGCGTTTGGTCATAGACCCATCCGGCCATCGCGAACAGCATCCCGGTGGCCATCGCGTGCGCAAACATATAGATGACGGCTCCGCTCAGGCTGATGTAATTCAAGGCCGCCATCCCGAGGAACACATACCCCATGTGGCTTGAGCTTGAATACCCGATCACATACTTCGTATCTTTCGCATAAAACGCCACGAAACCGCCGTAGATAATGCTGAACATGCACAACACCGCGGCGATCGGCATCAGCTCCCTGGTGGTCTCAGGCAGAATTTCAAAGGCCACCCGAATAATCGAAAAGTGTCCAAGTTTCATCAGCACACCGGCATGCAGCATGCTCGTCGCGGCAGGAGCCGCCGCATGGCCGACCGGCGACCACGAGTGCAACGGCCAGATGGGAGCAATCGATGCAAACCCAAAAAACACCAGGATCCAGATAATCTTGTCGAGCGTCGTCCCGAGCACCGGAATATTCATGAGGTTGGCGTGTTCTCGAAGCACCAAGATATCGAAGGTGTTCAGTCCTGAAAACTTATAGATGAGCAAGATCCCCATGAGCGCAGCCACGGCAAAGGCAGAGAGGAACAGAACCAGCTTCATCGCAGCGTACTCTTTGCTGTTCGATCCAAAATTAAAAATAAATCCGACCGAATCTCTCCGCTTCAACCCTTCGGAGTCGGTCATCTCCAAATATTTCTTGGTATGACTCCCCCACATACCCAAAAGCAAATACATCGGAATAACTGACATTTCGTAGAAGAAATAGAGGAAAAAGAGGTCGAGTGACATAAACACGCCAATGGTGGCAGCTGCCAAGATCAGCAACCAGATATAGAACTCCTTCGCCCGATCCTTGATGTGCCAGGACACGAATATCCCGGCGAACAGGAGGATGGAAGAAGCCAGCACCAGTGGGGTCCCGATCCCGTCGACCCCCAGATACAACGCAATACCCAATTCCTTCGACCAAGCAAACTTTTGGACAAACTGAAATCCACCTTGGACTGTATCGTACCCGTAGAAGATGTAGAGCGAAGCGACTAGCGAGACAAACGCCACGCTCGCGGCAATCCCACGCACAAGCGTAGGCTGTCGATTAGACACGAAAATCAACGCCAGCGCTCCTGCGAATGGAGCGAAAAGGATGTAGAGGAGTGCGTACTCTCCCATTGCGAAACCTGTTACCTTCTTTCTGTCATACCGTCATGGAGTGCAGCGGTCTTCTCGTGGTGCAGGCGATCAACCAGCGCTTGAACTGAACCGTTCATGATCCGCAAGAAGGGGGATGGATAGAGTCCAATCCACAGAATCATGATCGACAGCGACACCGCAATAATCATCTCTCTCAGTTGCAAATCACTCATCGTGCTCTTGACGGCGCTGCCGAGTGGACCCAGCATCGATCGTTCGTAATACCAGAGAAAATAGGCCGCACCAAAAATCACCCCGAGTACGGCAATTGATCCGACCCACCATTTGGCCTCGAACGCGCCTAACAGAATAAGAAACTCGCCGACGAACCCGTTGGTGCCCGGCAGTCCAATCGACGCCAACCCGATAATCAAAAAGAAGGTCGCAAGCAGCGGCACTTGTCTTGCCATTCCTCCGAACGCCGCCAATTGGGTCGTCTGCTGACGAGAATACAGAAATCCCGCAATAAAGAAGAGGCCGGCAGTACTGAACCCCAGATTGATCATCGTCAGCAAACTGCCTTGCAAACCTTGATAATTCAAAGCAAATAACCCCACCACGACAAACCCGAGATGGCTGACGCTGCTGTAGGCAAGTAGGCGTCTGAAATCAGACTGAACCAACGCCATCCACGCGCCATAGAGAATCGCGCAGAGCCCCAATACCACCACGACCATCACAACAGTGTCACTCTTCGAAGCATCCGGCAGCAGTGGAATGCTGAAACGGATGAAGCCAAAGGTCCCGAGTTTGAGGCCCGCCAAGACAACGGCCATTCCGATGGGGCCCTCTAAGAGCGCATCAGGCAGCCAGGTGTGGAATGGAAATACCGGAGCCTTGAACGCAAATCCGAGAAACATCAACCAAAAGATAAGGATCTGTTGACCGATGGGAATCGGGACCGTGAGTAGCTCAAGCAGATCGAACGAGTACGCATGATCACTATGATGGAGAGACGCCCATTGGTGGTAATTGATGTCCAGCAGCGCGATTCCCACGAGCATAAACACACTGCCTAAGAGCGTATAAATGACGAACTTCAGTGCGGCATAATGGCGTTCGGCTCCCCCACCCCACAGCTTGATCATAAAATAGCTGGGAATCAGCATCAGCTCCCAGAACACAAAGAACAGGATCAAGTCCAACGACAAAAATACCCCCATGGTCGTCGTTTCAAGCGCGAGGAGGCACATCATGTAGAGTTTGACTTGATGTCGGATCGTGTCCCACGAATAGACCACGACCAGGACGGTCAGAAATGCCGTCAGACCGACGAACAATACACTGATCCCATCGACCGCCAGGTGATAACTGATCCCCAATGCAGGGATCCATTGCACCCGCTCGGCGAACTGCATGGCGGCCGACTCGGGGACAAATCGGAGGAGGACAAAAACCGACAGAGCAAGCTCCACCAACGCAATGGTGAGGGTTGAGCTTCGGACCGTGTCTTCATCGTCCACAAACCAGAGCACGATGGCGCCGACAACGGGCAGAAAGAGGATACAAGATAGAATTGGAAAAACAGCAGTAAGCTCTTCGAGCATGATGACCGTTGGTTTCGGCTATGACCTACATCTGAACCACAAGTTGAACAACCAGGGCTAGAAGAAAGAGCCCTGCAACAATAATCGCAGCATAATGATGCACCATACCGCTTTGCATTTTTCGACCCTCGCGGGCAGCGAGGTGATTCCCATATCCGATGACATTCAGTCCCGCATAGACGATGTACTTTTCGACCCAAGTCGATCCAGACGCACCCCAATCTGCGAGATGGCCCACCCCTCGCACCAGACCATCGATGATCGTCCGATCAAACCAGTCTAGGATCATACCGAGGCGTTTGAGAGGCTCGACGAATAGGAGGTCGTAGACTTCGTCGATATAGTATTTATTCAAAAGCAATCGATACAAACCGGAAAACTTCTCAGCCCATCCCTCCGCCGTCACGGGACTCACTGCATAGAGGAAGTGCGCAAGTCCCCATCCCATCAAGGCAATGGCAATCGCCACACCCATCAGGAGCATAGTCATTCCCCCGCTGGCTTCATGTTCCGCCCCAGTTCCAATAACCGGAGACAAAAACCCGTGCAACCACCCCTGTTCAGGAGGGAATCCCAATACCAATCCACCAACCCCTGAAAGAAACGCGAGAACCATCAAGGGTGCGATCATTACCATCGGAGATTCATGCACGTGCTCCTCGGTATGATGATCCATCCTGGAGGATCCATAGAACGTCAAATATGTAAGCCGAAACATATAGAAAGACGTCATCAGTGCACCGGCTGCTGCCAGGCTGTAGAGCAGATAGTGATGCGTGTTGAATGCATGGGCCATAATTTCGTCCTTACTCCAGAACCCAGCCAGTGGAGGAAGACCTGCAATGGCAATGGTGCCGATCAGAAAGAGACGATGGGTCCACGGGATGCGCTTACTCAATCCACCCATTTTTTGAATATCTTGCTCCCCTGACAGAGCATGGATGACCGACCCGGCTGACAAAAACAAGAGTGCTTTAAAGAAGGCGTGTGTCATGACATGAAATACAGAAGCCGTGTAGGCACCGATCCCGCAGCCCAAAAACATGTACCCAAGCTGGCTCACCGTTGAATAGGCCAAGACGCGCTTGATGTCGGTCTGCACCAATCCGATCGTTGCCGCAAACAGGGCGGTCCCTCCACCCACGACTGCCACGACTGCCATTGCAAACGGAGAGAGATCAAAAATGACATGATTTCGTACGATCATGTACACGCCGGCGGTCACCATCGTCGCAGCATGAATGAGCGCGCTGACCGGTGTCGGTCCCTCCATGGCATCAGGCAACCAGGTATGGAGCGGCAGTTGAGCTGATTTGCCGACCGCACCGACGAGCAGGCACAGCGCAATAGCTGTGGCCATCTCCGGAGACAACTGTCCAACGTGAGCAAAGACTTTTGTGTAATCCAGCGTCTTGAAGTTCACGAACACGAGAAAGATGGCGAGGAGAAAGCCGGCATCCCCGATTCGATTGACCACGAAGGCCTTGGATGCAGCCTTAGCAGCAGAAACCTTATCGTAGTAATACCCGATGAGGAGGTAGGAACAAAGCCCTACACCCTCCCAACCGATAAATAACACCAAATAGTTGTTCCCCATGACCAGCAGCAGCATGGAGACCATGAACAGATTCATGTAGGTGAAGAAGCGGGTGAACCCCTCCTCACCATGCATATACCCGACGGAATAGATGTGAATCAGAAAACCCACACCCGTCACAACCAGCAACCAGGCACAGGTCAGCGAATCAACCAGGTACGCAAAGTTGATCGTCAAATCTCCGCCGAAAATCCATCGATACACGACGACTTCATGCGATGTGCCGGTCCGCAAGACCTCTGCAAACACCACGAGCGTGCACAAAAAGGACAAGCCGACAGACCCCCAGGCCAAACGATGCGCCAGCTCATGTGAATACCGATGGCCAAAGACGCCGTTGGCAATGACCGCCATCAGCGGAAACAGGGGAATCAATTTGATCAGCAGATCGATTGTGTCAGACACACAGTCCTACGTTTTTCTCAGGATGCTCAGCTAAGCGAGAAGGCCGATGAAGTCTGGTCCTACTGCATCCGCTGGGGGTAGTTATGAGGGCATGGAGCACCGAAGACAGAACACGATGCCGCTCTCAACATCCTGCTACCACTTCAAAAGGTTCATCTCGTCCACATTCGTAGAAATCTTGCTTCGAAAAACCACGATAATGATGGCCAGCCCAATCGCCGCTTCCCCGGCGGCAATCGCGATGATAAACAAGGCCACAAGCTGCCCGGCCATCGATTCTAGATAGTGCGAGAAGGCGACCAGATTGATGTTCGCCGCATTCAACATCACCTCGACGGACATGAGCACGATGATAAAGTTCCGACGAATCAGTACACCCAGTAATCCCGTCATAAACAGAACGGCACTCACAGCGACATAGGCGGTCAGCGGTATCATCGATGGTCTCGTTCGGCTTCCAAAGCCTTCGGCGTCTTCGCCAACACAATGGCGCCGATGATCGCGCCAAGCAGAAAAATTCCCACGATTTCAAACTGCAAGAGATGGTCACTGAACATCTTAATCCCAACCGCGTAGGTATCTCCCTCTTGCAATATCGCACCAGCAGGCGCACTTCCTTTGGCCCCGTCAAACGGAGACCGGAGGAGGAGAAAGAGTACATACAGAGCCCCTAAAGACGACAGCCCGGCGAAATAGGGCGCCGATGCGTGAAAATACCGCTCGTCAGTTTTGAGATTCATCAACATCAGCACAAAAAGGTAGAGCACCAAGATAGCTCCGACATAGACAATGACCTGGACAGCCCATAGAAACTCGGCATTCAATAGGAGGAACAGACCGGAGACGTGCATGAGTAAGGCAAGCAGGGATAATGCACAGTGAACCGGGTTGCGCAGGGTGACCGTGAGTACGCCAGCGGCAATGCTCACCAACGCAAAGTACGAGAAAAATGCCAAGATCATATTGTCCGCTCAACTCAGATGCTTCGGAGGTGCCTGTGTCGTTTTCGCAACTGACTGCGGGAAGTAATATCGATACTCGCGGCTCTCCTCAAGATTCTTTTCTTGATTGTGTGCATACAAATATTTCTTCCCATCATCGAGATGCCGCTCGCCAATATCATACAAGCGCTTTTTATCGAACAGGAGACTCCGCTTGTCATGAGTTGAGTACTCATACATCTTGGTCATCGCCAACGCATTCACGGGACAGGCCTCGACACAGTAGCCACAGAACACACATTTGGTAATGTCAATGTAGAATTCACTGGCATACCGTTGAAGCGGTCGCGTGGCATCTTCGGCACTGATCACCTTTATACAATGCGACGGGCAGGCGACTTCACACAAATCGCAGCCGACACACCGTTCTCGTCCATCATCGTACCGCAACAACCCAAGGGCCCCTCGATGCGCGTCAGGAATCGTGCGGTGCTCCCGTGGATACTGAAAGGTCATCGGTCGATGGAGCATGTGCCGAAACGTCACTTTCATCGCGTCCCAGATTTCATAGAACAGGGCCGCATGAAGGATCTTTTTCGTCAAGGCAGTGATGCTCATCGTAAGCTCCTGGTCATGAGCAAGCGGACATCTTCATCGCAATCATACCGGTTCGACATTGACCCACATCTGCTTGAATGACGGGACACCTGTCGTAGGGTCAACGGTCACCGTCATCAAATCCTTTACTGGGGGCTCATTAAAGTGCTCAGGGAAAAAGCAGGTGCCAGGGGCAACCGACTGATCCGCCTGCACGGCAATCTGGAGAGAACCACGGTCCGACGTCAGGCGCACCTTCGCACTCTCGTGTAGACCGAGATGTTCCAGATCCCTGGCATTCATTCTCAATTTTGCCGTGTTCGGGGCAATCGTGATCAGACCGGGCGCCTGAACAGAGAGTTTCCCGGAATGCATCAGGAGCTGTCCCATCAATAGGGCAAACGGGCGAGTTGGTGTATGGATCTCCGGAGTCGACTGATACCGCTCGCCGACCTTGGTCGCATAACCCTTGGACAAGTATGTGTCGAGTGTCGCCACGGTTTTGCGGGGTTGACCAAGATTGTAGTACCCGGGAAGCAGCTTCATGATCTCGCTTTGGATATCATTTGCAGACTGATAGTCCCATTGGCATCCCATAGCATTTGCCAGAGCAGTCATAATGTGCCAATCGGGCAAGCTCTCTCCACGCGGATCCATGGCTTGCCGAACACGAAGGACCCGCCCTTCAAAATTCGTAAAGGTGCCGTCCTTTTCTGCATAGGTGCAAGCCGGCAGCACAAAATGTGCGAGCTTCGCTGTGTCCGTCAAGAATGGATCTTGGACCGCCAATAATTCAAGCCGTTCTAGTCCGGCCCTCACTTCCATCGAGGCCGGAAGGGTGGCTAGGGGATTTTCTCCCAGGATATATAAGGCTTTGATCTCTCCGGTCCGACAGCGCTTCAAGATTTCAACCAGGTGCGCACCAGAGCTCGGAGAAGGAAGCACCGTGCCCCAAGCCTTGGCAAAACGATCTCGCACCTCTGGATCACCATACCGACCCTGGCCCGGGAGGAACTCCGAAGCCGCACCCATATCAACAGCCCCTTGCTCATTGGGCTCTTCCGTCACCGTACTCACCCCACACCCCGGTTGTCCGAGCTTTCCGGTAATCCACGCAAGATCCACCAACTTGAGCACGTTCTGATAGCCGTTCGTCCTTCGGACAATTCCTTCCGCGCACAGAATGATCGACCTCGGTGATTCGGCAAACAGCCTGGCAATCTCTCCGAAGACCTCACTGGACAGTCCAGTCTGAGCCGTCAATTGTTCCATCGACAGACTTGCCACCGCCTTCTTGAGCGCCTCAAAGGCCTGTGGATGTTGCCCCACAGCCGCTTCATCCACTACATCTAAGTCGATCGCCGCTTTCACCAGCCCATCGATCACCGCTCCTTCTGTCCCAGGCTTGATCAAGAACGGATGTGAGGCGAGTTTGCTCATATTCGTAATGGCGCTGTCGAACGTCACCACCTGAGCCCTGTACACACGCACCGCTTCTTTAATGCGCACAGCCGTGAGTGGATTCGTCTCCGTGATGTTGGACCCAATCACGATAATCGCCTTCGCTTTCGTGAGGTCCTCCCAATCATTGGAGGCTCTCCCCAGACCGATGGCATGTTTGGAGGCCAATACAAAGTTCATGTGCCCATAGCGCGCGCTGCTATCAAGCTGGTTGGTTCCAAACGCGGTGCGCATGAGCTTTTGAAACAGATACAGCTCTTCATTGGTACATCGGGCCGTCACGAGGCCGGCAATGGCGTCGGGACCGTACTTCTCTTTGATTGCCACGAATCGATCAACAAGCCCGTGCATGGCCTCCAGCCACGGCTTTTCAACCAAGCGCCCACTTTCACGAACCAAGGGGTTCACAAGCCGACTTTGACTATCCAGCGATTCAAAGCCAAACCGTCCCCGCACACACAGCCCCCCATGCCCTTTGGCCGTATCGGATCGATCACCCCATTTATTTTTCCAGGACAGTGGTGATGTGACTCTGACGACTTCTTCGTCTTTGGTTTCCAAGTACATCTGACAACCATCCCCGCAGTAATTGCAGGTGGTAGTCGTTTTTTTCATCTGCCACGGCTTATACAGATACTTGGAAAACTTGTTGGTGATCGCACCGACAGGACAGACCGCCAAGCAATCCCCGCAGAACTCGCAGTTAAGTGGGAGATCGCCTTTGGGAACGACCTGGTTGAACCCACCCTTTTTCATGAACTGCAAGGCATCAATCATCAAGACATCCTTGCAGACATTGATGCATTCCGCACAAGCAATGCACCGATTCATATTGAAGTCGAGAACCGGGCTCCTCGTATCTTCCGGAATGAACTTTTGTTTGGCATTGGCGAGGTTGGTCACCCCGTGCTGGAAGGCCATATCCTGAAGTTCACAATGACCATCCGCGTCGCACACCGGACAATCAAGGGGGTGCACGGACAAGTGTTTCTCAACGGCTTTCTTGCGGGCAAGAAAGAGGTCTTCCCCTTCGGTACGAATCACCATTCCCGCTGCTGCCTTCGCGGTACAGGATCGAACAGGAGCCTTTTTGCCTTCCTGCATCACAAGGCACATCCCACAGGAGCCGAACGGATCGAATGTGTAGTGGTAACACATCGCCGGGATGATCTTCCCTGTCATGGAGATGACATCGTAGAGCGACACCCCGTCCTTTGCCGTGACGGTTTTTCCGTCAATGCTCAGTTCGATGCTTGTGGCTTCAACGTCGGGATTGGTCGCTGGCTTTAGTCCCATGTGTTGTCCAGTTTTGAGTCTTTAGTTATTAGTGTTGAGCTGAAACTCAGCACTCACAACTCAGCACTCTCTACTCGCTATCGGTCGCATTCACCCATCACGATATCGTAAGTCCCAAAAATCGTGCAGGCGTCGGAGATCATATAACCTTTGGCCATATGATCGAACGCACCCATATGGATGAAGGACGGAGCACGAATCTTCAATCGATACGGCTTACCTCCACCCGTACTGACGATATGGAAACCCAATTCCCCTTTGTGGGCTTCTGTACCACAATAGATTTCTCCAGGCGGGGCATCAAACCCCTGCGAGAACAGCTTGAATTGCTGGATCATTGCCTCCAAGTTCGTGAACACCCGTTCCTTCGGCGGCAGCGTGACACTCGGAGCATCCGCCATGATGGGGCCGTCCTGCATCTGCTCCAGACATTGCCGGATGATCTTGACGCTCTCATACAGCTCCATCACTCGGATCCAATACCGGTCATAGGTATCGCCGTTTTTTCCGACCGGAACGCTGAACTCACACTTTGGATACGCGCTATAGGGTTCATACTTGCGCAGGTCATAGTCCACGCCGGATCCACGCAAAACAGGCCCGCTCAACCCAAAACTAACGGCGTCTTCCGCAGAAATGACGGCGACCCCTTTGGTGCGTCCCAGCCAAATACGATTTTTTTCAAGAAACACCTGGTATTCATCGATCTTCGGTGGGAAATAGTCGAGAAACTGCTTGAGCTTGTCGATTAATGTAGGCGTCAAATCACGCTCGACTCCGCCGATCCGATACCAGCTGGTCGTGAGACGGGCTCCACACAGTTCATCAAACCAGTCCAGCAAGATTTCACGATCTCGAAAGCAATAGAAGAAGACGGTCATGGCGCCAATGTCGAGCGCCTGGGCACTCAGCCAAAACTGGTGTCCGATGATACGCTGGACTTCAGCAACGATCGTTCGCAAGTATTCGGCCCGCTCCGGCACCTGCAAATTCAGAAGCTTTTCAACGGCGCGGCAATAGGCAAAGTTGTTGTACATCGCGCAGACATAGTCTAGTCGGTCAGTATGGGGAATGAACTGATGGTAGGTCCCATCTTCCGCAAGCTTCTCAACGCCACGATGGAGATACCCCATCACCGGAGTCGACTTGACCAGCCGCTCCCCCTCCAACTCCAAGATCACCTTCAGCACACCATGCGTACTGGGGTGTTGGGGCCCCATATTGAGCAAAAGCTCCTCGGTCCGTAGGGTGGGAAGCGTCTCACTTTCCGGGTGTTCCGGGTTGACTTTATATACAGTGGTTCTTTGATCTTCGAATGCCATACCAGTCGAACATCCTATCGAGGGACTTCATCCAAGAAATCGAACGTGTCTCGCCAGCCTTTGCCACGCAATGGAAAATCTTTTCGCAAGGGATATCCCTCGGTATAGTCATCCGGCATGAGAATGCGGCGAAGATCTGGATGGTTCCGGAAGCGGATCCCCATCATATCGTAGACTTCACGCTCCATGAAGTCCGCGCCCCTCCAGAGATCCGTCAAAGAATCCACCACACAATCAGCCTCAGGCACCCGAGTCTTCAGTCTGATCCGCTGGCGTTTTCGAATCGAGTAGAACTCCCAGACCACCTCAAATCGCTCTTCGTCGTCAGGCCAGTCCACAGAGCTTACGTGGACGATATAGTCAAAATCCATCCCAGGATCATCGCGGAGGAATTGGGCGACCTCGCGAAGCTTGTCACGAGTAACCGTCACAGACACATCGCCACGCCAATCACTGACGTTGGTCACACCAGCCGAGAACGTATGCTGAACCCGCAGTAAGAGAGGATGCATGACCGTGCGTCAGACCTTCAAATTTGCTTTCACCTGATCAGGCTGAGCCACAAACACCCGCTTTTGCATGATGCGCTCTTGCAGCTTGAGGATACCGTCCAAGAGAGCTTCTGGGGTTGGGGGACAACCAGGCACATAAATATCAACGGGGATAAAGCGGTCGACACCCTGTACGACAGAATAGCTATCGTAGATATTCCCGGACGTTGCACAAGAGCCCATCGCAATCACGTACTTCGGCTCTGGCATTTGATCGTAGATTTTTCGGATGACCGGCGCCATCCGACGGCAAACCGTTCCTGCCACGATCATCAAGTCTGATTGCCGTGGCGATCCTCGGAACACTCCAGCTCCAAAGCGATCCATATCGTATCGTGAAGAAACCGCCGCCATCATCTCTATGGCACAGCAGGCAAGCCCGAAGGTCATCGGCCATAGCGAGCCTTTTCTGGCCCAGTTTACGGCCTTTTCAAGAGATCCGGTAATGACGTCCGGAGCCCCATCTTTATCGTGACGTCCCAGCTGGATCAGTCCCATAGATTCCTCAATCCCACTCCAGAGCGCCTTTGCGCCAGGCATACACGTAGGCCACGACAAACAACCCGATAAAGATCAGCATTTCGACCAATCCAACTATTCCGATTTTGGTGAACACAACCGCCCAGGGATAGAGAAAAATGACTTCGATGTCGAAGATGACGAACAACATCGCAAAAATGTAATACCTGACGGGAAACGGCATACGGGCGTCCGAAAAAGGTTCGGCTCCACACTCGTAAGTCGATAATTTTTCAGGCTCAGGGTACCTTGGTTGCACAAAGTAGCTGACCAACAACGTCAGCATTCCCAAGATTAACCCCATAAAAATAAAGAGAAAAATCGGGAAATACTTCGTCAGATATACAAGAAGAGCCTCTGATCCGCTCATACGATTTTCTCTTACAAGGCATTGACCTGAAAGACTATTCCAGGCGCAAAGGGTGGAATATTAGTTCGCTATTATTTGGGATAGCAAGAGAACAAAGGACCTAAGTCTCGATCACCCGAAAGCCCTACCGTTCTTAAGTAAGGGAAGGATGGTGAAAAATTTGCGGACTATTGAGAGGTTAGAAGCTTACAAGCACTACATCATGAGACAAATTGGTCACTTACAGTTGTTCTTGGCTTGGGCGCTGCTCAGGATGAGCAGACCCTGCCTGCTCCCATTCCAGAGCGAGGGGCGAAAACGCTTTGACTGTTCGTCGCCGATGAATCTGGGTTTCGATCCGAACTTTCCTGGGAAGCTCCTCGGGGACGAGGCGATACCCGCCCGCCGCCTTCTCGGGCTCCATGTCGCTGCTCACTAAACGCTTTGAGAAATTGTACAGACCCAGCATGCGGAGTAGATTACCATCTGAAAGAAATATCGGTCAAACCCCTTACACATTCAGTTCAAATTCTTGACAAGACAGCGTTGTTTGCTATGGTCTTTTAAGCGATCTTTGCCTTAATAAGGACCCCATCTATGAAAATCACGATCTCCCTCCTCTTAATTCTGTGTTCGGGAATGAGTCTCTCCCTTGATCAAGCTCTCGCCCAGGTCTCCAATCTCGATTCCGTTCGAATCCTAGATGGAGGACTCGCCTTCGCCAGTGGAATGATTGAGAAGACCTCCCCGATCGACGGGACCGTGAACCTAATCACCGGTGACAACCAATCATCGGGGAATCGAATGCTCTTAGGAAAAGGAGACTCCCTCTATCTCAAGCTAGATAACCCTGCCGATGTGGCATCCGGAGATCTCTTTACCGTGTATCGACGGGTGCGAAAGGTATTTCATCCGGTCACTCGAGAATACCTTGGGTTTGTGGTGAATCGCTCCGCCGTTGTAAGGGTAACAGCTGCCGATCACGCCCTCACAACGGCGGAAATCGTGGTGAATTTTGGACCGGTTGCCCCCGGAGATCCGGTCGCGCGATTTAGAGATCCAGCCCTGGATGCCACTACCAGCACGGCCACGAACGCGGCTGACCTTGAAGGGATGATTATTGAGCTTCAAGCCGACCGCACGATGACATTGGTTTCGCAATCTAATGTTGTCTACATCGATCGTGGAAGAGAAGATGGACTGAAAACAGGGGATCTCCTCGATATTCACCGTCATAGTGTTGGGCTACCGCCCCGCAAAATCGGGCAGCTTAAAGTGCTCTCCGCAGAGGCAAGCACAGCCGTTGCCAAAGTCCTGAGGGCAAATACCCGTGTGATCAAGGGAGATCGGTTCAAATTCGTCGGAGTTCCTGAGACCTCCACTCATCCTATTGTCGCACTCGCGCATGCATCGGCAGACCAGAGCACTCCATCGCCTGTTGGACCAACTGCCGATTTGGTTGCCAGCAAGCTGAAAGTACACGACGCCTCCGGACAAAGTCGCCTGAACCTGGGCGAGTTGGCCAAGTTCTTGCGCTATGAATCAGGAGATGCTGCGATCAGGCCTGAGAATTATGCCGTGCTCGATCAGTTCATCGAATATCTCCGCACTAGCGGCGATGCCCGATTGATTCGCGTTGAAGGTCATACCGATAACGTCGAAATAGGTCCTTCCCTCAAGCCTCGTTATCCGAGCAATTGGGAATTATCCAAGGTCCGTGCAAACGGTGTTCTTCGCTATCTTGTTGAGAAAGGCGGTGTTGACCCAGCCAGAGTCACAGCCATCGCCCTCGGGGACAGCAAGCCAACCTCGTCGAATGAGATGGAAGAGGACCGCAAGAAGAATCGCCGAGTGGAGATCGTGATGTATCCCGCCGAGACCGATGCTTCTGAAGAGCCCCCTCCTGGCCACACGTTGAACACCACTGCTTCTCATTTGAGTGCGCACGGAACTGCCGATCAACCGAGCACCTCTCTCTCTACTTCGGATACAGGAAGCCCGGTCACCTCTGGAACCTTGTCTACCGACGATTCTTCGCAGACTCCCCAGGCTGGAACTGGCAATCGTGCAGGTACTCCCGATATCGGCAATCCTTCCACGAAAATGGAGCCGAATAAGCCAGATGCCTCCCAGCAACAACCAGTAAGCGGGACGTCGACGGAGTAGGATCCCTCGCGAAGGCAGACTCATCATAACTCCTCGCCACACGAATCCCCGCTGCTAATCCCTCTTACCCTGGATAGGCCACACACTCGGTGTCCTTCATGATCTCGTACTGTTAGAATGCCGTATGGCTCTCCAGGGTGTCTCGTTCTCGCGGCCTCAAACAGAGGCTCTGTTTGCGGATGTACTTGTTCCACGTCACATCACCAAAACGTTCACCTATCTCGTTCCCGCCTCCATCACGCAACGTCTTCAGACTGGCAGCCTCGTCAAGGTGCCATTCGGCCGATCCGTCCTGGAGGGGGTCGTGGTTTCCATCAACTCCCACCTGGCACCCGAGCTAACGTCTACGTCCCTAAAGACTATTCTTGCTCTGGTTGAAAATGAGCACAGTTCGACAATCTCCCCCACTCTGCTTGAGCTCTCTCACAAAATTGCACAGTATTATGTGGCCCCCTGGGGACAATGCCTTCGATTGCTCTACCCTCCAACACCCGCTTCCCCCACACGCCTGATAGCCACTCAACTCGGGCGCATGGCACTGGAAACAGGTACCTGCCCGGACTCTCTGCGACCGATTCTTCAACGAATTGCCCACCGAGCTTCCGGAATCTTGTCATCCACGCTCCGCCCAACCCCACGTGACCATGCCTCGTGGGTGATCGACACCCTCATCGAACGCTCGTGGATCAATCGCATACTCTCAGACAAAGGACGTATCCCGGCTCGCAAGCGACGGGGCACTCCCCTGGCTGAGCCAGATGGGCAACAGACATTGCATCCCGCAGTGATCGACACCGACCAACTCCCCGAGATAGACCCTGCCTGGCGCGCTCATCTTCACCAGTGTTTTCAGGCCGACCACATGAAGAAAATCGTTCTCCACGCTCCATGGCAACACCGCATCGCAAGACTGTCGGAGGCCATTCGTCAAGCGCATGCACGCAACAAATCAACGATTGTGGTATGCGGAGAGACTGCCAAAGCACGTTGGCTGACACACCTGCTCGCACCACTCACCGGACTACAGATCGTCTTCATCCAGCCACCCAGCTCTCCTCAACGATGGAAGCGTCATCAAAGCTCGACTCCGACTGTACTCGTGGGAACCCGTTCGGCTGTCTTTGCTCAGCTCGATTCAGTCGGGCTCATCTGGGTTGAAGGAGAAGAGGACTCAGCCCTCAAAGAACCCAAAGAACCTCGGTATCACGCCAGGGACGTGGCCTGCCTACGAGCGAAGCAAGATCGCGCGGTCGTAATACTTGCTTCGGAACACCCATCGATGGAATCGCAGTTCGATCCCGAAGCCGAGGTTGAGCGCATCCAGCAGGACGTGAATCTTCAGCCCACGATTGAGCTGGTTGATCTCACTAAAGAACGGAGAGGAACCCTCCTGAGCCTGAACCTCCGTTCTGCCATGCGTGAAGTACTCGAGTGCAAGGGAAAGATTCTGTTATTCCTCAATAGGAGAGGGTACGCCCGAACGCTGATCTGTCGAGACTGTGGCTGGGTACCTCGTTGTCCTTCCTGTACGGTCGCACTCCCCTACTATCGAGACGTCGGCAGTCTGACTTGTCGGTACTGCGGAGTTGCAGAGCAATTGCCTGACGACTGTCCCCTCTGTCACGCAACCCACGTGAGTCTCGTTGGTGAGGGCACCGAACAGGTTGAAACTGAAGCGCATCGCTTGTTTCCTCATGCCACGATTGTACGCCTCGACAGTGACACACTGCGCCATCCAGCCACCGCCCGATCACTGCGGGAACGTGCCAGATCGAAATCTTACGACATTCTGATAGGGACGCAAGCACTGTTCACCCGTGAGCCACTTCCACAGCACCATCTGGTTGGGATCCTTCAGGCAGATTCCGGTTTGCACGTCTCGGACTTTCGAGCTGCGGAGCGGACGTACCAACTCCTTGTTGATGCAGCGAGCTCGGCGTACCCGGCATCTACTGGCGGGCGAGTCATCCTACAGACCCGCCTCCCGTCCCACCACGCTGTACAAGCTCTCTTATCTGGAAATCCTCGTGCGTTCTACAATGAGGAACTCACCGCGCGTCGGCTTCTCAATTATCCACCGCTGTGCCATTTAGCCGATCTCACCGTCGCCGGACACAATATGGCCCTTGTCGAAGAGGCTGCCATTCGCTGGGGCTCAGCCCTTCAGCAACCGCCCTCTGCCGAAGAACATCATGTTGTAGTACTTGGACCCGTACCATCACTGGGAAGACAACCACGAGGCCAGCATCACCGTCGCCTCCTGGTGAAGGGAGCTGATCCCGACATCCTCGCACGTCGGCTCCGGGATTCGGTTGAGAGCATGGAAAGGCAATACCGACAGAAGCAAATCAAATTCGTCGTCGATATGGACCCGGTCGAGAGCGGATAACCTTATACGACTTTCCTGTTCCTCGAGGGAGATATAGACGTCCTGGTCGGCTCATCATCGGACAAGGGCTGATCTGTTCGCCACGCTCGTTTGAACAGACCATAAGAAAACGAAATCCAAAATACAGAAGCGAACAGACCCAGCACAACCGCTGAAAGGATTGCTCCCATCTCGGCCTCAGGGAGCGATTCCGACGGGCCCTTGAGCTGAATCATCAATACCACCGGCCACGCAAAGCTTTCCAGCCCAAGCAACAACGTCGCCCATGCCCAAATCTCGGTAATCGACTCTGCCTTCAGCCAAAGAAAGATCCCCACGAGGAGCGCCCATCCGAGCACAACGACCGGAGCAACTGTTCCCCAGATCAGCCAAAATCCGACAACGGCTACGAGGATCCCCAGAAGGCAATTCAGCAGTCTCATAGATATGAACCATACACGGGACGGGGCCCGAGTCTGACGGGATTGCCGGACGATGTCAATGCAAAGAAAAAGAGCGCACTGAAGGGTTGCTTAGCTCATCACTTCGGCAGCGACCGCGTCGAGGAGAGCCTGAAGTTCAAATGGCTTTTGAAGTGTCCGCCTTGCTCCTAACAGGGTTGCAACATCCAAAAAATTAGGACCGCCGCCTCCATCAGTCCCTCCGGTCATGGCAATGATCCGAGCATCTGGAAACTTACGCCGAAGTGCCGTGATAGCCTCCAATCCGTCCTGATCAGGCATAAGAATATCCATAAGGACAAGGTCGGCGGATTGTTCGTGATAGCGCGCAAGTCCCTCTTTTCCATCACGAGCCTCTTCGACATGATACCCCGCCCCCTCCAAGGTGTCACGGATCAGCTGACGTACTTGGACTTGATCGTCAACGATGAGGACCGACAACATCCGGCACCTCAGCCTGTGACGCCGAAGGATCCGATCCCCGCTGGATGGATTCCGGATAGGAAGCGGCCTGATCCGACGCGCGGCGAATGGTTTGAGCCAGCTCACGAGCGTATCGACCGGCTGCAATCACTTGTTGAAGATGGCGATGGGCCTTGCTTTCTGGAGGAATCAGCGGAAGGGCCAGCTCGCTGAAACCAAGCACTGCGGTAAGACGGTTGTTGAACTCATGAAAAACACTACGAGGGATGGTCCGAGGTGATTCCATCGTGGAGGAGGGTAGCGTAGCAGTCAAAAGGGCCCTCTGATCTGTGATATCGACGAGCATCCCGACGGTCTGGCGGGGTTGAGTTGATAGACCTTCTCGGTCAAACCAGGTCATGTAACAGAGACTGATCGTGCGAATGGCTCCATCCGGCCGAACAATGCGATAGGTCACCTCGAAGATCCGATCCTCATGGGCGTTTTTGACAGATCGGGCCATCACGTTCACCATCTCTCGATCAGAGGGATGGACCAACTGTAGATACCTCTCCAGAGAAGCCGGTTCCTCCATTCCGATGCCATGGATGGTCCGTAGGATCGGAGACCACCAGGCGGTACCGTCTTTATGGTCATATTCAAAGATTCCGATGTGCCCAGCCTGTACGGCAAGATCCAAGCGCATCTGATCATCCCGGAACGTTCGATCAGTTTGACGGGATGTCGTGATGTCCACAATGGTAACCAGGAGTGACGGCCCCGAGGAGAGGGCAATCGGGTACAAGCCGATCTTGGAGAGGAATCCCGAACCATCCTTCCTCAAACTAGATAATTCCACATCGGTTCTTGAAAGGCCGTCTGCCGAAGCCGACAAGATATCCCGAGATTCACAAGCATACTGTGCACGATCGGGGATCTGAAATAGGGAATCAACAGGACGGCCGACCAGTTCCCCGTACACATACCCGAACATCTGTTCAATCTTCCCGTTTGCAAGAGAGATCGTTCCTTCCCGACTCACCAGGACCATCCCGATGGTAGAGGCATCTAAAACAACCTTGAGCTGGAGCACTCGTTCCTCCGCCAATGTCGCCATGAGCTTGTAGTCGGTAATGTCTTCGATGGTGCCCGACATCCGAATCGGCTGATCCTGGAGTCCACGCATGAGGACGCCCCGACAACGGACAAACCGTACCACGCCGGAGGGTTGAATGATCCGACAGTCGATATCGTATGGGCGGTCGGAGGTAAACGTCTCTTCGAACAAGGTGAGAACGCGATCACGATCCCCTGGATGAACCGCTTTTTTGAAGGTCTCATAGGTTGGTGGCACTGACCCAGGCTCGTACCCCAAAATCCGGTACTGTTCGGCTGACCACAGCTCGGTACCATGCGCAACGTCCCAGGCCCAACTGTTCATATCCGTCATGGACTCCGACGAGCGAAGATCATGGAGGCCCTGGGCAACATCATCGCCCCTTCGATCCGCAGACAACCGGTCTGAAAAACAGATCAAAAGCGATTCCTGCGCCTCCCACACGATTGGAGTGGTCGACATCTCGATAGCAACGGTACTTCCATCTCGATGCAGAACCCTGGTTTCCCACCGATGCTCTGAATCAGGTGATGTTCGGGTGAGCTGTTCTCGAACACCCTCTTGGAAATCCCGATGAACGAAGTCCAAGAATGTATGGCCGAGAACTTGGTATTCGGAACTCGCTCCGAGGAGCCTTAACCCAGCCATGTTCACGTACACAACGTCTCCATCCGTCGTCACCAACATTCCTTCTGAGACGGACTCGCACAACACGGTGGGTGACGGTCTCCCGCTTCGATCGGCTTCCAGCGCTCGAACATGTGAGATATCGCGCATGATCCAAATGACTGTGATCAGTCGCCCAGCCCGGTCCTTGATCGGAGAAAGCGTCACCTCATTCCAAAATGACGTGCCGTCCTTTCGATGATGACGAACAGAGACTTGACAAGCCCACCCATCCTGAAGGGCTAGCCCAAGTTTTTCCATGGATGCACGATCGGTATCGGGACCACTCAGAATCGTGCTGGCTCGACCGAGGACTTCATGCTTCGCATAGCCGGTCAAGGCAAGGAAGGCTCCATTCACCTGGCGGATAGGATGATGCGGGAGCGTGGCGTCGGTCACGAGGACACCACACGTCGTCGCCTCAATAACCTGGGCGTTCAGGAGGTTCTCACGCTGGAGTCGAAGAACACGCCAGAGGGAGAGACTCAGGAGAAGCAGCATTCCTAGGAAAAGACCGGCTGCCATGAAGGACAACCTCCCGGTAGGCCAGGACAACACAGCGGTGTCTGACAACCCGCGATTGCCGTCCGCACACTCGGAAAGAACTAAGGGCCACAACAAGAAACGGCGATGAGACTCCTTCTCCAACATGCACTGGAATCTCGACGCCCTTTTTAGTTATGAATCCGAATACAGCAGGGTAATCTTACAGAAACTGCGCGAGGAACACCAAAGGATGATGGGGTTACAGGAGACAAATTTTGCCTCTACCGAGCTAGAGCCGAATGTGATGAGCCTATCCTTGCCGTTTCACGAAAAATGCCGCGGCCTGTGCACGTCGCGTGATACGAAGTTTCTGAAAGACGTTCGCCAGATAGTTCTTTACCGTTTTGTCGCTGAGTCCGAGAGCCACGGCAATTTCCTTGTTGGTCTTGCCTTCGGCAACCAGCGCCACCACTCGTTCTTCTTGAGATGATAGTTGATCCGTACCCGGCGTGGCCGGAAGGTCGTGCAGGCCTCTCAGCCATCGTAGCGCACGCTCGGTTACCATCGAATCGAGAATTGATTGCCCCCTCGCAACCGACCGAATGGCTTCCAGTAAGGCCCCGGAATCGATTTCTTTGAGCACATAGCCCTGTGCACCAGCGAGGACGGCTGCCAACACAGAATCATCATCAGCGTACGAGGTCAGGAAAATGACTCTGGTACTGGGAAGCACCCCAAGAATCTCGCGACAGGCATCGACACCGGACCCATCGGGGAGACGGACATCCATCAATATGATGTCGGGTTTCAACTTTTGGGACTGCAGAATCGCGTCTCCCATGGTACCGGCTTCCCCGATGACACTGACACCTTGATTCTGGCTCAGTACCGTCCGGAGCCCTACCCGAATCACTTCGTGATCATCGACGAGCAACACTCGGATCGTTTGTGTTTTAGTCATGAGCATAGGTCGTGTCCTTTGGCAAATCGAGAATGATCCTCGTCCCTTCGTTTGGCTTCGACTGAATGGCAAACCGGCTGCGGACCTTCTTAGCCCGTGCAGCCATATTGCCCAATCCATGCCCAACTCCCTGCGTCAAGCTGGCGTTAAATCCGAGCCCATCATCCTGAATCGCAAGACGTACACAACGACGGAGCGAATAGAGCGATACCATAATCCGCCCGGCACCGCTGTGACGCAGGGCATTGCTCAAGCCTTCTCGGACGATGTTGATGATATGGAGCGCCTGTTCCGTGGACAGTTGTCGGGCAGCCATGCCTTCGATTCGAACCACACACTTGGCCGCTGCTGAACTGCACATGGTTCGGATCATGCTTCGAAGCGCCGTCGGAAAATCTCCACCCTGGATGACATGAGACTCCAACCCCGCAATGAAGTTTCTGACCTCTCCCATCACGTGGTTGAGCTGGCCGATCCCCTGATTGAGCATCGACGTGAGTTTCGTCACGTTCTGATCAGGCTGTTGCCGAATCATCGGTTTGCACGCTTCTAATCCAAGCCCTACGGCATAGAGTGATTGGAGAATACCGTCGTGCAGATCCTGACTGATCCGTTCCCGCTCTTGAAGCGCGGCGTGCAGATCCCGTTCTCGTTGCAGGAGCATCTCCTCCATCCGTTTGCGCTCCGTGATATCGGTTGCCGCTCCCAGCACCATATGGACTTGCCCTTCGTCATCGAAAATCGGCCTCTTGACAGTCTGTAACCAATGCGTGTTTCCCGCCGCATCCGTGATTTTCTCCTCGGGGATATACCGATCCTCTCCAAGCCGCATAACCTCACAATCTTGTTGACGGAAACACTTCACCTCTTCTGCGTTCTGATTAAAGTCAGCATCAGACCTTCCAATGAGGTCTTCCACACTTGTCCCGTAGTAATCGGCCACAGCTTTATTGGCCATGGTAAACCGTCCATCATGGTCCTTCGCAAAAATCAGGTTTGGGGCAGTATCGATGACCTGTCGTAAGAACCTATGGGACCTGCGACGTTCGGCCTCCGCCCGCTTGCGTTCTCCGATATCCCTCAAGATCGCACAGCCATACTCTTTTCCATTATAGTGCAAATAGTTAAAGGTCACCTCTGTCTCCAAAACATCTCCGGTGCGTGACCAGTACTTGGCTTCGAAACCCAACGCCCCCTGTTCTTTGACCCCCTTCCAATGTTCCGCCCAGCGCTCCACAGGTAAACCGGGGTCGATATCATGTACCGTCATGGTGACCAGCTCCTGCCGCGCATAGCCCAGCATGCGACAGGCCGTCTCATTGACGTTGAAGATTTGACCAGTCTGATCCACCCACAAGATCGCCTCTACCGCGTGATCCACCGAAAACTGAGTCAACTGCAGCGCTCGCTCCATGCGCTTGCTCTCCGTGATATCCGCCCCGACCGTCACGATACATTGCTTGCCATTCAGCTCGATGAGTTCCGAGGACAACAGGCACTGCCGGACCTCCTCGTTCTTGCTCCGTAATCGCACTTCCATGTTGCGGATGGATCCCTGGCACTTCAATTGCTCAAGATAATGAGCTCGTTCCTCCATGGAGTGCCAAAGCCCTATCTGCAATGTCGTCTGTCCCACAACTTCTTCTTTGCGATATCCGAACAGCCGCCACGCGGCCTCATTGGCATCGACGACAAGACCAGAATCTAGCTCGCTGATGACGACCGGATGAGGGCTAGCTTGGAACGCCTTGGCAAAGCGTTCTTCGCTGATGCGCAGTGCTTCCTCGGCCAGCTTGCGGTCCGTGATGTCGTTCGCGACAGTTACCACGCAGAGGACTCCGTTCAGCTCCGCGAGATCAGCGGAGGCCAGAAAATAGCGCAACGCACCCGATTTGGTCTTTAACGCAAACTCCATGTTGCGCATCGGCTGTCCAGTTTTCAACCGCTCGATGACCCGTGTTCTATCCTCGAGTTTTGGCCAAATGCCTAGCAGAAATGTGGTGTTTCCGATCACTTCTTCTCGACGAAAACCAAACGCCTCCAGACAAGCATCGTTCACCTCCATGCAACGACCCGTTACGGCCTCCGTAATCCCTATTGGATGAGGACTCGTGCGGAAGGCTTTAGAAAACCGCTCCTCGCTTTCACGCAATGCCGCTTCTGCATGCTTGCGCTCGGTGATATCGACGGCGGCACCGATCAGCCGAGCTACCCGTCCATTCTGACTCTGGACACTATGGCAACGCACATCAATCCAGACAATTGAGCCATCTTTCTTGACCATGCGAAGCTCGACATGACACATCGGCACTGCCCCAGTACGTATCTGTTCCCAGTGGTCCAATGCAGTTGGCTGGTCATCAGGATAGACTAAGCTCAACCAAGCATAGGGCTCGGAAGAGAGCTCACCTCTAGCATATCCAAAGAGAGAGTTGAGATGAGCGTCGCCATAATAGTACTGATCGCTATTAGGATCCCATTCCCATACGCCAACTTTGCCGAGGGCTGTAGCACGTGCATAGCGCTCCTCACTCTCTCGCAATGCAACCTCAACCCGTTTCCGTTCCGTGATATCAACAGTGGCCCCGATCAAGTGTGTCAATCGTCCCTTCGGATCTCGAACGGCACGCGCTCGGATGTCACCCCAGACGATCGAGCCGTCTTTCCTGATATGGCGTAACTCGTAATGAGAGGCTTCAACAGCTCCGCTTTGGACCAATTCCCAGTTCCTCATCGCGATCGTCTGGTCCTCAGGATGGACCAGCCTCAACCAGGCAAATGGATCCGTGGAGAGTTCGTTGGTGCCATAGCCAAACAGCTCCTTCAGATTGGTATCTGCATGGTACTGCCCGTTGAGGACATCCAATTCCCACACCCCCACCTTGCCGATCGCGGTAGCGCGTGCATAGCGCTCTTGACTCGCCTGCAATTCCTCAGTGCGCTCGACGACTTTACGTTCTAAGTCATCATGTGCTCGCCGAAGTGCTTCTTCCGCCAGTTTGTGTTCCGTGATGTCTTGGAATGTCCCGTAGGCGCGAACTGCCCGTTTTTCCAAGACGTCAACCTGGCCGGTTGCCCGCACCGCGATTCGCCGCCCCTTCACCGAGATGAGTTCCAGTTCGAGATCCCAAGGCTGCCCCTGCTCTACCCCTTTTCTCCACGCCTCGGCCATGATCGGACGGCTATCGGGCGTGTAGAAATTCAACGCTGTTTCCACTGTTGGGGTGAATGCATCTGGTGTCGTTTCGTGTAATCCGTACGTCTCATCGCTCCACCACAGCCGGTCTGTGAGGAAATCAAACTGCCACCCCCCGATTTTCCCGATCGCCTCGGTTTGGGCCATCAACGCCAACTGCTGCTTATGGTGGGTGATATCTTCTGCGATCCCCGCAATGCGATTCTCTCTGCCGGCCATTCGAACACGGCGATCGGAAATCCACCGGATATGGCCATCCCGTCCCACGATGCGGTACTCACAATGAAACACGGCCGTCATCCCGCCACCGATAAATCGATCATGGCTCACCTTCACCCGCCTACGGTCATCCGGATGGATTGAATCGAGCCACAGCGACCAGTCTTGATAGATTTCTTCGCGCTCGATACCCCAGATAAAGGTAAACGCCGCATTGACATACACGACCTGGCGTTCGTCCGACGTCACATCCGCGATCCAGAATGCTGCCCCCACCGACTCAGCAAACTGCTGCCACCGAGCTTCACTCTCCCTCAAGGCTTCTTGTGCACGGTTACGCTCGGTCACATCGCGCTTGATTCCGACATAGCAAACCGGTTGACCCAGAGCATCCTTCACGGTAAATGCCGTGAGATCCAACGTGAGTGTTGCACCATGCTTAGTCCGGCTCTCCACCTCACCACGATAAGTACCCGTGGCACATAGTGCTTGCCCTACACGAGCGAAGGCCTCCTCTCCTAAGTGGATCGCGGGAGTCTTCCCACTGAGTTCATCTGTCGAATAACCGAGAATCTGTTGGTGTACACTGTTTTGCTGTAGATACCGTCCGTGAAGATCAATGACTGCAACGCCGTCGATTGAGTGGGTGAAGATCTCTTGATAGAGTCTCAGCTGCTCTTGGATGCGCTTCCGTTCGGTAATGTCTGTAGCAATGACACCGATGGCAGAGAGCTGTCCCGAAACATCAGGCACGGGGAACTTCGCGACAATACTGGTACGCAGCCCATCTCGCTGTTGCGTAACCTCCTCGAACTCCTGTCCCAGACCGCTGACCAATACCTCTCGATCATGGGCTTGAAATAGAGCGGCCTGTTCCGGAGAGAATACTTCCTCATCTGTTCTCCCCAGTGCCATACCAGGAGTAAGCCCAAATACCTCATCGAAGCGCCGGTTGGTATACAGATACTTCCCATTATGACTCTTGAGGCAAGTCACATTTGGTGCATGGTCAAAAAATTGCCGGAAGCGTTCCTCACTCCGGCGCAGTGCCTCAGTCCGATCGCTCACCTGACTTTCCAATGTCGCGTTGAGATTGGCCAGCGCTTCTTCCGCTTGCTTCCGTTCCGTGATGTCGGAAAACATCCCAAGAATCGCCGGCTTGCCATCCCACGTGATCCGCCCGGCTTCAACCTGGACCGGGATCGTCGTGCCATCCATCCGTACATACACTCGCTCTGCACTATGGACAGACACACCGCTCCCGAACAGTCGTGTGACACTGTCACGAACCTCTTGATGGTAGTCGGGATGGATGAACTTAAATGTCGGTCGGTCGAGAATCTCCTGCGGATCCCGCGCACCCATCAAAAGCGCACCGGTTCGATTCAGGTAGACGGTCCGTCCTTCACAGAACACAAAGACACCGGATGGGGATAGTTCAACCAAGGTTCGGTACCGTTCTTCGCTCTCCCGTACGAATGCCTCCATACGCTTGCGATCGGTCATGTCGATATGGGATCCGAGGAGATGGATTCTCTGGCCATCGGTCTCGGTCACAAAGGACGCACGTGACTCAATCCAGCGATACGTGCCATCCTTGTGCCGCAGGCGAAATTCTTGTCGATAGTCCCCTTCCGGCACGGCCCGATACTGCATGGCGTAGGCGACAGCGCCCTCACGATCGTCGGGATGCAGAAGGCTCGTCCAGGTCTCAAATGCATCTGGAAGCTCTGTCCCGCTATAGCCTATCTGTCGTTTCCACTCCTCGGAAAAGACCACGGCGTTCGTTTTAGTGTTCCAGTTCCATAATCCAGTGCCTGAGGCATGAAGCGCTTGTTGGAGTCGCTCCCGGGAAAGCCGGAGTTCCTCCTCAATATGACGATGATCCGTGATATCCAACACGCTGTTCGAGACAAAAACGGGACGACCGTCGCCATCTCGACAGACTTCTCCACGGCAATGGATCGCACGAGTCGTACGGTCAGGACGGACGATGCGACATTCGACGTCGTAAGCTGTGCCCCCCTTCAGTGCAGTGTCGATCACATCCTTCACACGCGCCCGATCCAGGTGGTGGAGGGAAGCCACAAATGTGTCATAGGAGACAGCCCCGTTTCCGGGCTCATAACCGAAGATCCTAGATAGCTCCTCTGACCAGTGCACAGCCCCGCTATCTAAATCCCAGTCCCAGCTACCCAGATGCGCACGTGCTTGAGCTTCCAGGAGCTGACGCTGCTGTTGTTGGAATTTTGTCTCGGAATGCCGTCGTTGGAGCTCAGCTCCTGCCCGCGAGGCAAAAACAGCCATCAGCGATCGCAGTCGATCGGTATTGCGCAACGGTTTGGCATCCATGAGAGCGAGCAGCCCCATGACCGCTCCGTCTTTTGTCCTGAGCGGGACTCCACAGTATCCCTCGACGCCCAACTGAGCCAACCGCCCAAAGAGTGGGAACACCGCCCGGACATCTCGTTCAAAACAGGTAAAGGACTGACCAAGCGCTGTTTCGCACGGAGTATTGACCAGGGGATATTCGAAGTTATCGACGAGACTGCCGTTGGCTGAGACGGCGAGGGTACGGATCTTCTTCACCGGACGGTGGTGGATCTCCCCAACGACGGCATACTGCACACCCAATACCGAGCTCAGATGGCAGACGAGGGTTGAGAAGAAGTCTTCCCCGGTCTCCGCAGCCGTCCCGGCAACGATCGCGCGCAACATATCGGATCGTTCGCGCAAATCTTGTAACTCGTCGTCTCGCTGTCGCGCGAACTCCTGTAAAGTCTGATCCCGCTCCGCCAATTCCCGTGAAAGGTCCGCGACCTGCCTACGCAACAAGTCCAATTCAGCCAGGTGACTGGTCGAATTCATGATGGGACTCCTCCCTCAGCGCTCTTTCGCAACTTCCATTCGACTTGTTCTGACACGACCTCACGGCGCAACACTGGGTGCAATGAAGGCATGTACCGGAAAAGCCGATGGCTCTAAGCCCAAGGCTATTGGTTCCTAATCACCAGGAACCAAGCGGGAGCTAGTCTCCTACGACCACGGGTGAAAGTCTAGATCCAAATGGCCTGAAACTTCTGAAGGAACTCGCGCAGAAACCGTACAGATCGCTGGAACCAGAGGAGGATTCCTGTCCCTGAGGCCTCTGCTGTTGATCTTTTAACCGTTTGGATTAATTGGAATAATCAGGTGAATATTTTGGTAGGTCAAGGAGAATCCTGGTCCCGCGCCGAGATTCGGATCGTACAGCAAACACCCCGCCGGCTTTGTGCGCTCGTGCCGCCATATTTTCTAAGCCCTGGCCAACACCCTGAACCGACTTTGGGTCGAACCCGATACCGTTGTCCGTTACCGTCAGACGGACTGATCCAAGGAACTGACGCAATGACACGGTAATATGTGTGGCTTGGCTATGACGAAGGGCGTTACTCAATGCTTCTCTCACAATATTCATGAGATGGAGCGCGGGTTCAGGTGAGAAATACTGCCCCACCTTGTCATCGATCCGTACCCGGCATTGAATGGACGATGCCCCGCACAGCATCTGGACCATAGTTCGTAAGTCCGCTATAAAATCGCCACCTTGCATAACACGATCCTCAAGCCCTGAGATGAAATTACGGATCTTCTCGATGACCTGGTTGAGTTGGCCAATGGCCTGTTCCAATGTCGCGATGAAATGATCTGCGGTTAACTCAGGTTGGCGTTTCATCATTGACCGACACGCTTCCAACCCGAGCCCAGCCGCATAGACTGATTGAAGAATATCGTCATGCAGGTCCTGGCTGATCCGTTCTCGATCTTGTAACGCCGCATTCAGATCTCGTTCGTGCTGGAGCAGCGTTTCTTCCATCCGCTTCCGCTCCGTGATGTCTGTCGCCGCTCCAAGTACCATGTGGAACCGCCCGTGGTCATCAACGATCGGTCGCTTGATGGTCTGTAGCCAGCGCGTCTTTCCAGACCAATCCGTAAACTTTTCCTCGGCAATAAAGCACTCCTGCAGGGACGTCATGACTTGGAGATCCTTTTCGCGGGAAAACTCCACCTCATCCCAATGGGGATTAAAATCAGCGTCTGTCTGCCCGATCAAATCGTGCACCGTTGTCCCATAACAGTCAGCAACCGCCTTATTGGCCATCGTAAATCGCCCTTCGCCATCTTTGGCAAAGATAAAATTCGGCGAGCCATCGATGACCTGCCGCAACAAACCATGCGATCGGCGCAACTCGTCCTCAGCTCGTTTCCGATCTGTGATATCCTCCCCAACTGTCACCCTGCATGGTTTCCCGTTCAACTCAATGAGTTCCGACGACAGGAGGAAGCGGCGTACATCGCCGTTGCTGGCCCGGAAATTCGCCTCCAGATTACGAACCGGACCAGCTTGTTTCAATCTCTCGCGGAGACGGACTTGCTCCTCCGCCGGACCCCAAACCTCAAGCTCTGAACTAATCTGGCCCGCACTTTTTTCCGTGTGATGACCCAACAGCTGACTGGCCGCATCGTTGACTTCTACCAGCTGCCCGGTTTCGAGCTCACTAATGAAAATGGGATGGGGACTGGTCTTGAACGCTTTGGCAAACCGCTCCTCGCTCGCCCGTAACGCTTCTTCCGCCTGCTTGCGCTCCGTGACGTCGGAGATCAGCACGATGAGGGCAGGGGTGCCGTTCCACACGATCCCGGCGATTTCCATTTGAACGGGAATCGACGTTCCATCTTTCCTGAGATAGGTTCGTTCCGCGCTATGGACCGAGACGTTTCCAGCGAGCACCCGTTGGGCATTGTCACGGACATCGCGGTGGTAATCTGAGTGCAAAAAGTCGAGCATCGATCGACCAAGAAGCTCCTGAGGATCTGTCGCCCCCAGGAGAAGAGCCCCTCTGTGGTTGACATACACGACCCGTCCTTCACAGAAGACAAAGACTCCGGATGGTGACAGGTCGACCAGCGTACGGTATCGGTCTTCACTCTCTCGTACCGCTTGCTCCATGCGTTTACGATCCGTCACGTCCATATGTGAACCGAGGAAGCGGATCCGGCGACCGTCAACGTCTGCCACCAACGCGGCTCGAGACTCAATCCATCGATAGGTTCCATCTTTGTGCCTGAGCCGATACTCCTGCCGATATTCTCCATGACGTTTACGGACAGCGTCCTGCAAGCACACCATGACACGATCATGATCCTCCGGATGCAACAGACCTTCCCACGTCTCGAATGAGTCAGAAAGCTCCATCTTTTCGTACCCAAGCTGACGCGTCCATTCCTCTGACAGGGTCATTTCGTTGGTATGAGTGTTCCAGTCCCACAGTCCGATACTCGATGCTTGGAGCGCTTGCCTCAGCTTGTCCTGCGAGGAACGCAACGTTTCTGCGATGCGCGTCCGCTCGGTAACGTCCAGAACAGACCCAGACATGCGACAGGGCTTCCCCTGATCGTCTCGCAAGACCTCCGCACAGGAATGAATGGTCCGCACCTCACCGTTCGGACGCACGATCCGATATTCCACATCGTACGACGCACGCCCCCCCAAGGCATGATTGATGGAGGCCATGACCCGATCACGATCTTCCGGAAACACTGCCGCCACAAATCCATCAAAGCTCAGCAGATCTGCCCCAGATTCACGGCCGAAGATCCGATACAGCTCAAGCGAACACCGAACAGCCCCGCTCTCGATTTCCCATTCCCAGCTACCCAGATGCGCGAGGGCCTGAGCCACTCGCAGATGCCGAGTTCGTTCGTGAAGCACACTGTCTCGCTCGCCCAGTTCGCGTACGAGATGAGCAACTTGTTGACGCAGGACATCGACAAGAGAGAGGGGGCCATTCATGATGAAGCTCCTTAGCCCTTTGATGGGAGTAACCGAATACTAGCCGAGGTGGTGAAAGAGTGAGATTAACGGCACACTGTCATAACAGACCGACACCACAGCTAGGGCCAAATGGCCTGCAGTGTCCTATTATGTGGGTGCGAAAGTCTAGATCCAACCGGCACCTCACCTCAAGAATGACCATCCCCTCTGCCTTTGCGATGAGCTCGAGCAGCACGGTTACCTGAGACAGGATTGGAATGACCTCCTCTCACTAACACTCTTCGTGTCTACACTGGAGGATATCAGTCACTCCAATCAAGGAGTCATGCTTGGATGAGAGCGATTGACCGTTATAGGGAAATGCGAAATCGTCTGATACTATCGAGGCAAGAACCAGACTAGAAGAGGCCGTGAGTGAAGAAATCCCTCGGTACATCGGTCCATACGAATAGACTGGAGCACAAGCTCCGTTGGACGACGTATAACCGATGGAAATCACCGTTGGCGGTCAGGATGAGTCCCTGGAACCTACAACGATGAATCCTATGGTGCCGAAGGCGGGACTTGAACCCGCACGGCTTGCGCCACACGCCCCTCAAACGTGCGTGTCTGCCATTCCACCACTTCGGCACTCAGCAGGATCTGCAGGGATAGCCCGCTATCGTGTTCTTGGGTTGCTCAACACCGCGACGTTCTCAGCCATCCGTCCGAGGTTTTCGCTCACCCTGGCCTTCCCGCGGGCTCGTTGTGACGTATCCTGCGCAAAGGCCCGCAAATCACCAGTGAGGGAGGTGTATTATAGAAGTAGCCCAAAATTCTTGTCAATGAACGAATCGTCCGGTAGAATTGCGCTCTCAATTCATACCTCCGGTGCACTCGCATGATACAGACTGATCAACGAGACCTTGCTTCTACGGTTGCTGCTTTCTTTGATGTCGATAATACAATCTTACCCGGCGAAGCCAGTGAGTTGAGATTTTTCCGTTGGCTGTGGCGTCGCGGGATTGTCGGGTGGCCTGAAGCTCGAGACAGCGTTGCGTGGCTCCTACGACATATTCCTCCCCTCTCGCTCCATCCTCTCCGCCAACGGAAGTTGTACTTGACCGGGAAGCCTTCGCAGGTGATTGAACCCCTGGGTGAAGAATTTTGTCGGGAAGAACTCTGTCCTCGCGTCTCGGCGATCGCCATGCGAAAACTCGATGAACACCGCCAGGCAGGTCACGCCATCATTTTCGTGACCGGATCGCTCGACTTTCTGATCGCACCGGTCGCAGACGCACTTCGAGTGGATCGGTGTTTTGCCAGTCGGTTAGAGCAACAGCAGGGCCTCTACACGGGTTTGCTTGTGCCCCCACTCCCATATGGAGCAGGAAAACGTCAATTGATCGATCGGTTGACCCAAGACCTCACATTGGATTTATCCCAATGCTATGCGTATGGCGATAGCCCTGGAGATGTTGACCTCCTCCGCGCCGTAGGACATCCGACCGTGGTCAATCCTATTCGGGGAATGGATACGATAGCCCGTCGTCATAACTGGCCGGTTGTCAGGTGGCCCTGAACGAATGCTGATAACCGGAGGTACCCCCTCTTCGGCGAATTACCATGTCCATCACGAGTTAGCCCACACGTTGTTCATGCGCGTCACCGAAATCTTTCATAGCATTCAAGGGGAATCGACCTTTGCTGGATTGCCCTGCGTGTTTGTGCGCCTCACCGGCTGTCCTCTTCGCTGCACCTGGTGCGACACCGAGTATGCATTCTTTGGAGGAACAGAACAATCCATCGAGGACATTCTCGGGAGGGTTCGTTCGTATGGGTGTCCCTTAGTCGAGGTGACAGGAGGAGAGCCCTTGGCACAAGCGGAAACGACGGCCCTGTTGCATCGATTGTGTCGCGACGGCTTCACGGTCCTTCTTGAAACGAGCGGTGCCATCGACACCAGCACCGTCGATCCATCCGTTCGTATCATTCTGGATGTGAAATGCCCAGGGAGTGGTATGACGGACCGCATGCACTGGCCCAATGTGGAGCGGCTGAGACCGCAAGACGAAGTCAAATTCGTCATTCAAGATCGCATCGATTATGAATGGGCAAAAGATATTCTCCACCAATTCCATTTGACCGATCGCTGCCCAGTCCTCTTCAGTCCGGTGTTCGGAACACTCGATCCTCGCCAGTTGGCAGAGTGGCTGGTGGAAGACCGCCTCGGTGCGCGTCTTCAGCTCCAACTGCACAAACATATTTGGGCACCCGATACGCGGGGGGTGTGAGGAGCCCGCTGGACCATCGGAACGCCAGACATGTTGCGACCACTAACCCTCAAGGGCTGCTAGGCGTTGATCGGTCATCATTCACACAAGGAGAAACCAATGGATATCATGCGGGTTCACGCTAAACAAGGATGCGTCGACACCGACCGTACTGAAGCGCTGGTCATCCTGCTGTGCGAAGACGATAGTCTGGCAACGTCCGACGGAGCTGTGTTGGACCGAGCCCTTGGTGGAGCACTTCGGGAACTCCAGCGATCACGGGAGTTCGAAGGGAAGCTGCACGAGGTCATGCTGCTTCACACTCATGGAAAACTTCCAGCGAAGCGCCTGATTCTAGCTGGTCTTGGGAAGCGACCCCAACTAGGCCTGGATCAGATTCGCCAAGCCATGGGGTATGCTGTCAAACGGGTTCGCCAAGCAAAAGCCGGTTCCTTCACCGTCGTGCTGCCAAACGCCGGACCACCCGGGGCCTCAGTGAGTGACCTGTCGCAGACTCTGACGGAAGGAGCGATCCTGGGAAGCTATCAGTTTACGGCCTATCGCAGCGAGGCTCCGGTTGGCAAGGGCGTGACTGCCATGACCATCTTGGTCTCACAGAAAAGCCATCTGAGCTCCATTTCCGAGGGCGTCCGCCGCGGTATCGCGACCGCCGAAGCCACCGTGTTCGTTCGTGATCTCTGCAACCATCCTTCCAATGTGATGACCCCGACCAAGATCGCGAGCGAGGCCAAGGCCATCGCAAAAGACACCGGTGTAAACCTCAAAATCTTGGAGCAGAAGGAAATGGAGCGCCTTGGGATGGGGGCGTTGCTTGGTGTCGCGAAAGGCAGCCACGAACCGCCGAAATTCATTATTCTCCAGTACCATGGAGCCAAGAAGAAAGACGATTCTCCGGTCGTTCTCGTCGGGAAGACCATCACCTTCGATACTGGAGGGATTTCACTCAAACCAGCCGAGAACATGGAGCAAATGAAGGCCGACATGACCGGAGGCGCCGAGGTTTTGGCCACCGTACGGGCTGCGGCCAGGCTCAAATTACCCCTCAACCTCATCGGCATCCTTCCGGTGGCAGAAAACATGCCCGGTGGTCGCGCGATGCGTCCAGGAGACGTGGTCACCACCCTCTCGGGGAAAACCGTCGAAGTCCAAAACACCGATGCCGAGGGCCGGTTGATTCTAGCGGACGGCCTGGCTTATGCCACCCGCTTTAAGCCGGCCGCACTCATCGACATCGCCACGCTGACTGGAGCCTGTGTCGTCGCCCTGGGACAGTTCGCAATCGGCATGTTCGGCACCGATTCAACGTTGAAGGATGCAATCACAGGCGCCGGTCTCCGAGCCGGAGAGCGGGTGTGGGAAATGCCCTTATGGGATGAGTACTTCGAGCAACTACGAAGCGATGTGGCCGATATGCGCAATATCGGTGGGCGTGGCGGCGGCATGATCACTGCCGCCCTGTTCCTGAGCAAGTTCGTGGGCGACTATCCTTGGGTGCACCTCGATATTGCCAGCACCGATTGGAGCGAGCGAGAACGAGCCTATATTCCCAAGGGCCCGACTGGTATTGGCACGAGGCTGTTGATCCAGTTCCTGATCAATCGCTCGCTGAAGCCTGAGAGCGCACAGGCATGACAATCGCTCAGGATCAGATCGGACAGCTCTTCATGATCGGCTTTGACGGTACAACCGTATCGGCGGATCTTGCGTCGTTCATCAGAGAATGTCAGCCCGGTGGGGTCATCCTGTTTGCAAGGAATCTCGAATCGACCGAACAAATCGTCGATCTGACGAACCACCTCCAACGCTGTAGTCCGCATTCCCCTCTCCTGATTTCCATTGATCAAGAAGGTGGACGTGTCTCACGGTTGCCGAAAGAATTTACGATTTTCCCACCATGTGACGTCCTCGGACAGTGTCACTCCTCAGAGCTAGCCTATGCCGCAGCCGCGACGACCGCAAAAGAACTGGCGGCTGTCGGGATCAACATGAATATGTCCCCCGTGCTGGACGTCAATAGTAATCCATCAAACCCCGTGATCGGCGACCGAGCATTCGGCGCAACGCCCGACCTTGTGTCTGAATTGGGATTGGCCACGGTGGGTGGCCTCCAAGACAATCGGGTGGTCGCCTGCGGGAAGCACTTTCCAGGGCATGGCGACACCACGTCGGACTCCCATAAAGAATTGCCCGTCGTAAGCGCCTCTCGCGATCGCCTCGAGCGTATTGAGTTCCCCCCGTTCCGTCGCGCCATTGACAACGGGGTCGCCACGATGATGACAGCCCATGTCCAGTATCAGGCATTGGATGCACAAAGGCCGGCGACCTTGTCCCCGACCATCATCTCAAAATTGCTTCGCCAAGAGTTGTACTACGACGGAGTTGTCCTGACGGATGACCTTGAAATGCATGCGATCATTGATCACTACGGTATCGGAGACGCGGCTGTGCTGGCCATCCAAGCGGGTTGCGATATGCCGCTGATCTGCAAGGATCGGAATAGAGTGATCACCGCCATGCAGGCCGTTACCAAGGCTGTTACCAGCTCAGATATCTCTCCACAACGGCTGGCTCAATCCCTTGCCCGCATCCGCCGGCTGAAGGACCGGTATCTCCTTCCTTATCGACCCGTCACCATCTCTGATGCGAGATTGGCGGTGGGTTGCCGTAGCCATCGAGCGCTCTTGCGGTCCATTCACCAAACTCGAGAGCGGGTCGCGAAAGCTGAGGCATGAGCCTTTTTGAGGATTGGTTCTCTTTAGGAGACGGCCTATGGAGCGCCCCTTTCAGTAGACGATCGCTGAGTCCGTAAGGTGCCGCTCAAAGCTAGTCTTGCTCCGTTCTCACGTCTTGTGGCATCATGAGCATTTCTGGGAGGGCCTTATGGCCTCATTGCTCGAGTACGTCGGATCTGTTCATATTTTTCTTGGGCCCTACCGCGGTAATCCCATCGCGTTGTATTTGCGACGAACAGAATCAGGCTGCCAGATCGGTCCGAAAGTGTATCCCTGGAATGATGTCACCGGTGTTGGGGAAACACCGAACAAAGCCGCTGCGGACTTTGAAGAAAAATGGAAAACAAAGGGCTTAACTGCAGATATGTATTCTGGTCCCTCCTGGGAAGGAGGCATTAAACCAGAAAAACCGGCCCCACCAAAACCTGCTGCTCCGCCAAAAGCGGCGGCTCCTCCGCCAACTCCTGCCGCTCCAGCAGGAACCTCTTCAACGCCACCTACCCCGTCTGTTGCAAGTACGGCCACGCCTGGAGCCGTGTCAACTCCGGCCGACACCGCCCCAGCCACGGCTCCTGCGTCGATAATATCGCCCTCCACGTAGTCCTCATCGTTCAGGTCTGGGCATGCCATCCACCTCGTTGGGGCCCTCAACCGCTTTGGGTGTCTCGCGTTGAGAGCTTGCTGTGCTTCATACCATAACCAAGGTAGACGACGATCCCCACAACAGTCCACACGCCAAAGCGGATCCATGTCGCCCATGGCAGCCCCGCCATAAGATAGAGGCAGGCTGCAATACTGCAAATCGGCACGAGAGGCATGAACGGAAGACGAAATGGGCGAGGCTGATCGGGCTTTGTGTATCGCAGCAGCATGACCCCGAAACTCACCAAAACAAACGCAAAAAAGGTTCCGATGTTGGTCATATCAGCCGCATCCCCGATCTGGAAAAACGCCGAAAGAATTGCCACGACGACGCCAGTGAGAATGGTCGCGCGATGCGGTGTTCCAAATCGTGTATGAACCGTCGATAAGCCAGGGCTCAGCAGTTGATCCCGTGACATGGCAAAGAAGACTCGGATTTGCCCCAACATCATGACCACCAGTACACTGGTAATCCCAGCGACAGCTCCAATCGCGACGATCGCGGCACCCCATTTGAACCCGACAAGCGTGAGCGCTTCAGCGACCGGTGCATGAATGTCGATTTGACCTACGGGGACCAGTCCGGTCAGTACGGCCGCGACAGAAATATAAAGGACTGTACACACACTCAAAGATGCTAGGATCCCAAACGGGACATCGCGCTGAGGGTTTTTTGCTTCTTCGGCGGCCGTGGAGACAGCATCAAAGCCAATATAGGCGAAAAAGATGATCGCGGCAGCGGCTCGGACACCCTCGAACCCGTTCGGCATAAACGGTGTCCAATTGTCGCTGTTCACGGCGGGAGTCCCAACGGCGAGAAAGAAGAGAATCACCGCCAGTTTCAGGAGCACGATCATACCGGCAGCCCTAGCACTTTCCTTAATCCCAATCACCAGGATCGTCGTGACCAACAAAACAATGATGGCGGCGGGAAAATTCGCAATGCTCCCTTCTGGCCCACCAGCCCACTGCGGTGGATTGGTCGCCCAGTAGGGCAATTCGAGGCCTGCAAGCTTAAGTAATTTATTGAAATACCCCGACCACCCGATCGCCACGGCAACGCAGGCAACGCCATACTCTAGGATCAGATTCCATCCGGTGAGCCAGGCGAGAAACTCCCCCAAGGTGGCGTAGGAAAAGGTATAGGCAGACCCTGCCACCGGAATCATCGCGGAGAACTCCGCATAGCAGAGGGCTGCCAGCGCACAGGTCACACCTGAAAGAACAAAAGAGAGGACAATCCCCGGCCCTGCCCCAGGGCGATGGGCGTCGCCCACAATGGCAGTCCCGATCAGGACAAAAATCCCGGTCCCAATAATCGCGCCAATCCCCAGCGCCGTCAGATCCCAAGCCGTCAGTGTTTTCTTGAGGCGATGCTCCGGCCGCTCGGCATCGGCCAAAATTTGATCGATGGGTTTTGTCCTGAAGAAGGGATTGCTCACGACTACTCTCCGGTCTTTGGTGCTACGCTCTGGCCCGAAGAAATCACCGGCAGAAAGCTCGTTTGAACCTCACCCGTATCCGAGAGGACTACCCACTGAGAATGGTTCGGCATTTCTGACCCGCCCAGAAAGCTCATGCCCTAGTCCGCCGCGCGGCGCGTAACAAAGCCTCGAAGAGCCGGCGGTGAGCCATATGTCGGTCGAATAGGAACTCTGGATGCCATTGAATAGCAAGTAGAAATCGATGGGTAGGGGACTCAATGGCTTCAATAATGCCATCGGGAGCCACCGCACTGGCGATGAGTGATGGAGCAACGGCTTTCACGGACTGATGATGTGAGCTGTTCACCATCAGTGTTTGTTTTCCGATGATCTGCTTCAGGAGGCTCTTGGGGAGGACGGTCACCGCATGGGAGACAGAGACCGCCTTCGTCTTTTGACGATGATCCATTGCGCGTGGAAGCTGTGCAGGGATATCCTGAAAAAGGCTGCCTCCACAGGCCACATTTAGGGTCTGCATCCCTCCACAAATCCCTAAGAGTGGAAGGTCACGTCGCCTCGCTTGACGCACCATCTCCAGCTCGAAGTCAGCACGCCGCTCACTGACCAGTGAAAATTTGTAGCGCTGCTTCTCTCCATACAGGCCTGGTGGAAGATCAGGACCGCTGCCGGTCAGGAGAATCCCGTCCACGCTGTCAAGAAGTCGTCGTCGATCGGCCGCTGCAGCCACTAACGGCAGGACTAAGGGAACACCGCCGACCTCTTCAATGGCCCGAATGTACCGGGCTCTCAGGAAGTAGGTAGGCTCGGACCCACCCATATCTTTCCTGTCACCGGCATTAAAGTCAGGAGTCACGCCGATGACAGGTTTCATCATTACTGCGCAGGTTCAGGTACCGAAGTAGGGGCAGGAGCGAATCCCTCGTTTTCAGCCGCCACGCCCAGGAAACGAACCGGGCGATCGCCGCTGAGATGCTCTGGAGTAATGACATAGGTTCCATACACGCTGGGAACCCAAATGTTCTTCGCCGTTGACTCACTAAATCCTGAAAAAACATAGGCCAAGCCACCGACAATTCCCCCCCCGAGGGCAAACGCGGCTTTGAACGGGAAATACAAGATGGTGGCGGCGGCAGAAGCGGCACCCATACCGGCTCCCGAAGCCGTCCCTTGTAGAGAATCCGTTGACGTGGATTGGCTCCAAGCCGGCGACACCAGCATCGCCCCGTATGCAATGACAACCAAAATAATCACGATCGGGAGTCTCACGTGTGGCTCCTCCTTCCTCTTCAACAGCTCAATCTGACAAACACAGGACCTAATCATACACGAATACTGATATGCGTTATAACAAATTCAAACCTGAATGCAACCCCCCTTGTTGACCCATTCTGAGAGACAACACGTAAAGGCACAACTAATCAGGTGACGAGACCCAGCTCGTCCAAGACGTAGGAGATCAGATGTTGAGGCTCCTTACTGATCGCTTGCTCCAATTCAACCATCAATTCCCCAGCGGGAATCCTCTGAGTATTCTTGGTCAGGCCAGGTAACAGCTGGAGATCCAATTTCCACCGGCATACGGCTTGGGCAAAAACATCACCGCTGCGTTCGTGATAACCGGACCGTTCTTGAGCCTCCACGGCCACTAAACTCTTCGCAAGTTGATCAGGCAACTGAATCCTTCGCTCAATGGCCAAGAGCTGACTGCTGCTGACCTCCACGACAACCTGAATCCCTGCCTTCCAGCTCCGTTTCTTCACATTAAACACACAGGCCACCACATCCACTTTCCCTTCAACCGGTTCTGGCCCAAAGAAAAAGCTCACCCGATAGGCGGCGATATCGTGGGTAGATACAGTAATCATCGATTGCTATAGTAGCATGAAGTATGGATGAACTTATGGTCTGATTGACGCCCTGAGACCTCGAAGATATGATGCAAGGCTTATGAGCCAGACTACCCATCATGCAAGAATCCGGGCGATTCAAACCGCGCTTCTAGATCAGGAGACCGTCGAGGGATGGCTCTTCTATGATTTTCGCGGTTCAGACCCCTTGGCCTATCGGGTGTTGCTTCTTGATGCCTCCCAACATGTGACCCGCCGTTGGTACTACTGGATCCCCAGAACTGGCGAACCGGTGAAGCTCCTTCATCAAATTGAGCCGCATGTCCTGGATGACCTACCTGGCTCTTCCCGTCTCTATGTATCGTGGGAACAGCAACGCACGGCATTGGACTCACTCGTACGAGGTCGACGGTGTATTGCCATGCAGTATTCGCCCCTCAATGCTGTGCCTTATCTCTCTAGAGTCGATGCCGGTACGATCGAGCTCGTTCGAAGCTTTGGAGTAGATGTTGTGACCTCGGCCGATCTTGTCCAACGATTTGAGGCTGTCTGGACGGAAGAACAACTGGACTCCCATCGGTATGCCGTTACAACTCTCAGACGCATTGTCGATGAGGCCTTCACCCATGTAGCCTCGTGCCTCACACACCAACGTCCCTTAACCGAGTACAGCCTGCAACAATTCATTCTCTCTCGAATTCAGGCTACGGGAATGATGACCTCCAGTGCGCCAATCGCAGCTATCGATGCCCATAGCGCCGATCCCCACTACTCACCAGGTGAATCTGCCTCTTCTCCAATTACCCGGGACAGTCTCGTTTTGATTGATCTTTGGGCGAAGCGAACGACACCAGGCTCCGTCTATGGAGACATTACCTGGACTGGCTATACGGGACAACAGGTGCCACCAAAGCATCGCTTAGTTTTTGAGCATGTCCGACAAGGGCGCGATGGAGCCTTATCGTTTATCCAGACACAACTGGCAACAGGACGATTTCCCTTTGGCTGGGAAGTCGATGATGTCTGCCGGGGCAAGATCCGTGAGGCAGGATACGGCGAGTTTTTCATTCATCGTACCGGCCATTCAATCGGTGAGGAAGTTCATGGCAATGGAGCCAACATTGACAATCTTGAAACGCATGATGGGCGTCAGATCCTCCCCCACACCTGCTTTTCGATAGAGCCGGGCATCTATCTCCCTGGCGAGTTCGGTATTCGGAGCGAGATCGATGTGTATGTAACGGATCAAGAAGCCATCGTACATGGCTTGCCTCTTCAAACCGAGATTGTCTCCCTTCTCTAATACAACGTGCTGGGTTATTAGCTTGACGCTTTCTTGACAGTCCATCAAAAAGACAGCTACAGTCTTTTGGTAACGACTCTTCCGACGCTCATCGCGAGGTCATCCTTGTTTGGTACGATGGGGTTTTCCGAGCTCATCATCATTCTTGTGATCGTGTTCATCATATTTGGGGCAGGACGCCTGCCACAAATCGGCGAGGGAGTCGGCAAAGCGTTAAAAGGGTTTCGAAAGGAAGTGAACGACGTTCCTCAGGCCAGTGATGATCAGGCCCCTCAGGGAACACCACCCCAACAACCAGCTCAGATTTCCCCCATTGTCGCCACAGCTCCGGTCGCTGCCCCCCTCGCAACTTCGCCGGCACCAACCAGGGCGAATACCCCTTATGTTCCTGGCCCAGAGCTGACCCCTGGAACCACAGCCTCGTTTCTTTACAATACAAGTTCTCAAGCCCCTCGGACATCAGCAACTCCTTCACAGCCACCCGCATCGTCACAGCCCAGTCAGGTCGTCTCGATGGAGGAGCGGGCAGCGAATCCAGTTCCAATAGCTCAAGCGTCATACCCACCTCTGCCTGCAGGAGCTCAGACGAAACCGGCAACAAAACGTCCATCAGCGATCGTCAATCAGGAAGGGGTTGCCCGCGTGCAGGCGCAACAAGCCGCGCTCAAGTCGAAGACTTCACCTTCAACCGTTGGTGTATCATCTAATGACCTGCAGAGTCTCGGTGAGGGTCTAGGAGAGGTCGTACGCACATTCCGCCAGGCTGTAACTGACATCCGAAGCAATGTCGACCCACAAATGCACACGATCAAAGCTGAGGTAGACGCCGCCCAAAAAGAAATTCAGCAATCCATCGAAGCGGCGAAAGAGCTTCCGACCATACAAGACGGAACGCCTAAATCAAGCTGAATCTAATCGCATACAGTTCGCTTCTACTCATCCTGTTCTGGCTCAGAGAAGCAGACACCAGAATCGTCCGATTAATTTTGGCCAACGGCTTCTCAATTTCATGTCTTGAACCTGGAAAACCTGGCAGAAAAGAATGGGTGCCCGGTAAAAGTAGTCGCGATTTCAACAGTCAGGTATACCCCGTCGAACCATTTCAGGATGGGGTTCGACTTCGATTTAATGCCTCGACAAGACTAACTAGATCCTCCTGTATCTTCTCATCTAAATCCATGAACTGAATGCCCATGCCGGGAAAGAGGAGGTA
>CABVSA010000013.1 GCA_902500805.1 uncultured Nitrospira sp.
CACATCCTTACCGCACGAAGATCTATGCGGCATGGAGAAGGAACTCGACTTTCACGGAGTCGAACGGGAAAACCACTCGACCATCCTCGACTCGATCGAGCACGCCGGCGTTCAACAGCGCCGTCACGTCTGTGTGCACAGCCTTCACATCGCGATCCACGCGGCGGGCTACTTCGCGAATCGACAAAGGACCGGCTCCGCACATGGCCTTCAGGAGCTGCCAGCGCTTGGCCGTCAGCGCTTTCCATAGCAGTTCGGGTGTGGCGAACGTAATGCGTGCGACCTTCTCACCCTTTCCGGTTTTCCACACCCGGGTAAAATCAGCCAGTGCTTCCTTGGGGGAGCGAACGTCAAGAATGACGGTTTTCATGATTCCACCTCTTCATGTCTCGTTCAAAGTCGGCGAGGAGCTTCTCCGGCGTTTGAAAGATGTACGCTTGCTCCTCCGTATCGAAGTGTCTGTGGTCACCTTTTCCTGCTTCATTGTCGTAGCGTACGACGCATACACCCTCGACCACGTATGCCAGTCTATACTTGTATGAGTGGGTCGAACCAACTACAGGATTTGGTACCTTCCATATGGCCAGCTCCGCGAATGCCGTTTCCGCGTACGCTATACGCGTCCGCAGGAGCGCGACTGCTTTCATGAGGAACGGTACCAGTGATTATTGACTGTTGTCAATGAAGACAACATGACTCATGCAAGTGATGTAATAGTGAATACTGAGCATATGGGGGGGGTGGGCTCATAGCACAGTTTTAAAACGGCTCAAATCATTTGAAGGCTGCCAACACAACAACCTTCTGTTTTGATATTATGCGGGACGCATGCTGAGTACGATGCAATCGATGCGACGAATGTGTAGCAGGCGAGGAGATATCATGACCATTGCTCCGATCAAAACAGCACGGGATTATGACCGAGTGCTGCGACGCATCGAACAATTGATGGATGCCAAGCCGGGTGCGAAGGCTGGTGACGAGCTGGACGTCCTTACGATGCTTGTTGAGGTGTATGAATCGAAACACCATGCGATCTATCCTCCCGACCCGATTGAGGCAATCAAGTTTCGGATGGACCAACTCGGTATGACGCGGAAAGATTTGGGAATGGTATTGGGTGGACGTGGGCGCGTGTCTGAAATCCTGACAAAGAAGCGAAATCTCTCGCTCGAGATGATTCGTCGACTCCATCGCAAGATGCACATCCCCCTGGAAAGCCTCATCGGCACCGCTGCCTAGCATCACTTCATCTCACCAACGTTAGCGTCTAGCTTCTCCTGCTTGACTCCCATCCGATCGTTATGGTTAGGTCCCGCACCACGATGAAGCTGATTCGGGTCGTTCTTGCGTTCAGTTTGCTCCCATTCGTGCTCCTCTCTCTTGGCTGCCAGAAGGAGAGCGAATCGGTCGTGTCGATCGCCTTGCATCCCAAGAATGCCGACATCCTCTATGTCGCGACGAATGATGCGGTCTACAAATCCCGCGATGGGGGAGGAACTTGGGAGAAGTTCCCCAGCTTCAGCGCGCGTCGGGTGACGACGCTGGCGATTGATCCGCTCCTGCCGGCGGCGATCTATGCCGGCACGATGGGGGATGCGGTCTACAAGAGTCCGGATGGGGGCCAACATTGGCTGCCTCACAATGTCGGATTGAAAGAGCATGTGTCATTCATCAATCAATTCGTGTTTCATCCGGCGGCGAGCGAACAGATTTATGCGGCCACGACGGTCGGGGCCTTTTATTCAAAAGACGCGGGCCGTGAATGGGTCGAGCGGATGAGCGGGATGAAGGAAGTCCACATTGTCACGTCGATCGCCATCAATCCCAAAGAGCCGGCGGTGCTCTATGGCGGGACGACCGGTGGGGTCTATCGATCTGATGATGGGGCGGGGAGCTGGAAAAAAATCAATAATGGGTTGATTCCCGAGACGGAACTGATGGCGGCTATGGCCCTCGGGGTCAATGCGATCGAGATCGATCGGACGAATCCTGATGTCGTCTATGCCGGTACGACGAAAGGTCTCTTTCGCACGGGGAACAAAGGCGAGCAGTGGGAGCGCATCGGCCAATCCATCTCTGATCCCTATATCAGCAGCCTGGTCCTTCACCCGAAAGAACCAGCCCAGCTCTATATCGGTGGTCCGGCTGGGATTTGGAAGACTTCCGATGGAGGAAAGACCTGGCAAGCCATGAACCAGGGACTCGCGACGTTGAATATTCGAGCCCTGGCGATGGATCCCAAAAACGTTCACACGCTCTACGCCGGCACCAACGGCAGTGGCCTCTACCGTTCAACCGATGCCGGTGCGACCTGGACGCCGGTGCCGTTGAAGGCAGCACCGGCCCAGTCGTAATGGAAATCTTCCGTTGTCCGCCCCTCGACCCTGAGTCTCATGTTTCGAGTTCGGTGAAGTGAACTCTCGAAACTTGAAACACGGAACACGCAACTCTTGACCAAGCTGAGCCGCGAGATATGTCTTGCGATCGCTTAGTACCCGGTCTTGGCTCCGGTGCTGCCGTGAGAGTAGCGGCCACTGTAGGAGATCATCTTGTCCGAGAGGGCCTTCCACTCATCAGCCGTCATGAGGTTCTTCATCTTGAATCGCAGGCTGAGGACGCTGGCCGAGCTCTGCATCCGTTGAATATTTGCCTCGTTGATGATTTTGGAAAACTCCGATGCCTCCGCCTCATAGCTGGCGTTCAAGGTGTAGAGTTGTCGGTGGTAGGCCCGCTCTCGTTCACGGCTTTCCTTGAGTTCCTTGATGATTTCGCCGGCGAGCATATTCACTTGCTTCGCCTTCTCGGGGTCCTGGACGGTCCGATTGATCAACCCCTCCATATCTTGTTGCCCCTTTTGCCAGTAGGCGTCGCTCTTGCCCCCGCTCATCATGCCGTGGTGATGGTGATGCGATGAGCATCCGACCAAGGTCACTATGGCGAGTGCACTGAAGAGCCCGGCTAATGTTCGCTTCATACTATACCTCCCTTGAGAGTTGTTCCGTACCCGTGTCCTACCGTATCATCTCCGAGACGACTATGACAGAAGTGCGCCCCCCTATGTCAGATCCGACTCAGGTGCTGAAGGAGGAATTCCGCCGGCATTTGGAAACGTTCTACGCTCGACTTAATCTGGCATCCCCGTATGAGAGCGTGGAAAAAGCCGTTCGCACCTTAACAACCATCGTGCATGCGCTCCCCCAAGACGAACAAGTCAAAATTGTAGCTGATCCTGCGTTGCAATGGCAGCAGTTCCGCAACGCGTTTGAGGCGTCGGGGCTGGTGAAGAAACATCGTGGGATCATTACCGGCCTGGTTCGTCATCGCGATACCGTGAACTTGCCGGTTGAGTACGACCACTTTTTGAACTTTTTCCGTGGGTGATGGGCCTGATCGGCTTGCTCAGGGAACGCTGGGCGGCATGATGGCTGCACGCAGTTCGTCGTACACCTGCATGAGACGGCTATCTTCCAGGCGATAGGACAGGGTGACCGTCACGATTCCAAACAACGCGACCATGCCGGCAAGTCCTGTAATGCCGATGCCCAAAAATGCTCCGCCTAGCGTCGTGAATCCGCCTTCCAGGGCGTATTGCACCACAAAGGTCAGCGATCCCAACAAGACAACGGCAAACCAGATCGCGGTGATGAGGGCTGATGACCAGGGAATGCGTTTGACGCAGTGCGTCACCAGCGCCTCGTCATGGGGGGATACGTGAATCAGGCCTTTGACCGGCCACGCTGTCCTGAACTTTCTGGAGAAGAGGCGGTATTGTGGACGGATGGCGATCTGAGACAGGTCAGGGTACCACCAAGCCACCCCATGCGGCAGCATCAAGACCCCGTCAGGCCCGAAACGATCGCGGACGCTCTCCATGGTTGCACCGGACCATTGGTCAGGTCGAGTGGCCACACGACAGCCATAGCGTACGGCATCCGGGGTAAGGCGGATAAAATAGGCCCAATCTCCGACCAGCAGTCCGAGAAAGAGGGCACCGGCAAAGAGACCTGCGAGAAGCATGGTTGTAGCTATCACATAGAGACGCGCAATGAATCAAGGCGGGCAGGAATTGGGTATGCGCTGATAGGGAACCGGCCGATTTACGCAAGAACTTCTGTTCCGGCACGCGAAAAGCTTGTTGACTCACGCGGAGGAGTTTGGCTACAGTACGCCGGGCAATGTTTCCGGCGGGCTGAGGGCTACCTGATTTCCCCGCCTCAATATTGATTTTCCCCGCGTCACTATGACGGTATCTTCCTCTGCAGAGGTGCAGTGCGCAGAGACCGAATCGTACGGATTGTTGGAGGCAAACATGGATCCCGACAAGATTGAGCGTGTGTACACCTCCTATGCGGGGTTTTACGACAGAGTCTTCGGAAAAGTGTTTCATGAAGGCCGTGAATCGGCCATTCGAAATTTGAACGTCCAGCCGAATGAACAGATTCTCGAAGTCGGTGTCGGGACGGGACTGGCCCTTCCCATGTACCCACGGCATTGCCGCATCGTCGGCATTGATGTGTCCGAAGGGATGCTGGCCAGGGCGAAGGAAAAAGCGGCGGCTCATCAGCTCGATCACGTTGAGCTGCACCGCATGGACGCCGGGGCGATGCAATTTAATGATGACAGCTTCGATACGGTCGTGGCCGCCTATGTTGTCACGGCGGTGCCGGACTATCGAAAAGTCGTCAACGAGATGATTCGAGTCTGTCGGCCTGGTGGTCGGATCATCATGCTCAATCATTTCAGCAACGGCAACAAAGTGATTGCCGCTGTTGAAAAAGCACTGTCTCCCATCACGAAGCACTTGGGCTGGCGTACGGACTTGTCCCTCACAACCGTATTGGAAGGCACGTCGCTCCACATCGCCAGAAATCAACGGGTGAATCCCTTGCGACTCTGGGCTTTAGTGGAATGCATTAACGGCAAAGGGCAGCAGATCAATGGAAACGGTACCGCGCATCCCGCTTCAGGCTATGGGAGAGGGAACGGCACCGCAGCCTATTCCAACGGAAACGGGCGCTATTCCCCTGAGCACGCGCACTAAATAAATAGTGGTCGGCGTCCTTCTCACCGCTCACGCCGTGATCGGTGTTCCCGCACCAACCAGCGCTCCCATTCTCGGCCTGGGATGATTGTCGTGCCGACCAGACAGTTGCCTGAGAAGCATTGAGTAATCCGATCCGCCAGAACTTCCAGAATTCGACTCAGCCTTCTGTCCTGCATACCGAATACTCTCAGCATCAGCCCAAATCCAGACCCTTCAGGCGGGCTATAGGCCATTGCATGGACCAGCTTGTTCGCATCCACTGAGGGATCGTCTGCCGGTCTCAGGCTTCCCTCCCACTGCACCGCCGGATGAATCGCATCAGACCGCTCTGCGTCACACCACATGCAGGGCAGGCCGGCCTGATCCAATTCGTCCAATAACCACTGAATGGTGGGACCGTCGGTCTCCAGCCCTTGGAAGGTCCATCGGGCGAGTTCAGCGGCTTGTTGAGCTGTGACAACCGGCAAAGTCAGTTCTTCCAGGTGAGCCTCGTCGCAGACCACATAGAGCTCGCCCTGTGGGTCGAACCAGAAGCGCAGTTTCCCCGCATTGAGTTCGGTCTGAATGACGCTGAGCGAGGAACAGTCGATTCCATCCTGTTCAAAAACCGAAAAGTCTGTGACCCCGGTCATGGTCAGCTTGGCGACTCGAGCAAGACCGCGAATCTCATAATGAATGGTCACGGCAATTGTGGTACCGGCTGGAACATGACGCGTCGACCCTTCATCGAAGAGGCGACGTTTCAAGATCTGGACTTCCGTCACGTAACCGGCACGAAACCCGCCCGTATGGCCGATCAGCCATCGAAGGTCTTCTGCATGTTTGATGGTGTGGTTCACAGCGCAATTGTAGCGCAGGCCGGGACGTAGGGCTAGGCTGGCGCGCGCATCCAACAGGAGAGGATGGGGGGAGGGAGTCTCGGACGAAGCCTCGGTCTTAACTCACAGGATCCGTACCGGACCATTCCGACCCTGGTGCACCATGACGCGGCAATCGCTGCCTCATTTCTCCCTTGGTTCACCATGAGGAATAACCCCTGTGGTTGGAGGTTGGCCACGACTTGCGAGAATAGGAGATGCGGGGCCAAGAGAGACAGCGGGAGTCGCCAAGCCAGGACTGGAGCCGGTGTCACAAAGGGGTACCATGCTGTGATGATATCGGCAGGGGAGCAATAGTGGCGATAATCCTGGATGTGAAACTCCGTGTTCGGAAGGTCTTGAATATAGCCCTGTGCGTAGTCGTGGCGACTGTAGCCATTGATATACATTCGGTGCCCTTCGACCTCCACACCGATGAGCTTGGTTGGTCGAAAGAAGGTGTGCAAAACGGGGGCATACCAAAAATTACTCGACCCGATATCCTGTACGGTGCCACCGGTCGAAACGCGCAACCTTAACGCCGACCACCCTTGATCGAGCAGGTCCAGGTAATCGTACTGTCGTAGTGCCGTCATTTGGGTTGCGTGTTGTTCAAACCGCACACGGAATCGGCGTTGGAGCGAGGCGATTCGCTCATACTGGACTCCGGTCAGGTCATGCAGCTCTTGTACAGGCCGCTCCCGATAGATTCCACGCGACCAGGCTAACCGCTCACCAAGGTGATACCAAAAGGCATGGTAGTGGGAACGGACCCGTTGCGGAAACGAACAAGGTGGAGAGACCTCCGTTCTCTGGAGGCTTTGAGAAGCGGTGAGTGAGGAGTGGTCGATGTCGGTTGCGAGAATCGTCATGACATGTACTTGTCGGTCGATTGGGCCTAAGCCTAAAGGTAGAAACAACGAACGTGGGAGGCTTGACCGACAGATCCGGCGAGGTACTGTTCGTCTTGCCTAGGTCAGTGGGGGAGAGAGAACAGACGATCACCATCGCGGATGGGCTGAAAGGCAGTTGCCAGACAGAACTGCGTTGACCGGCGGGACTTTAGTCGGCAGGTCAAACTACGTCGTATCCAGGCTCGTGGTCGGAGACTGGCTGAATCCAATCGTCAACCCGTCCATGCGCCCGGGGGAAAGGGTGACTCTTTTCTCATCTGCTGACACCAGTGAGCGCTGGTCGCGAAGCTGCTGGGTGACCGATGGAAGATCGGCACAGGCAAACTCGATTCCGAGGAGCCGGTTCTCCTCGCCGGGATGAAATCGAAGCAGAGGTCCCGTGCCGAATGAATGGATGGAGTCTGCGTTCAAGTCCGGCCGATCCAACAGCCGTTTCCAGCAGCCGAGATCGTTCGAGACCTCGATATCGACCCCAGCAATTCCGGTGATTCCATAGGGTCCATGCCGGCCCGTCTCTCGCCAGGTGGCTCGTAACTCGTTGATTCGTGCTTGATGCGGATTGCTGTGGTTATCACAGATAAAGACCAGGGAACTACCTAACAGCATTGAAAATGTTTTCGAGCCTGCTTCGGTGCCGGCCATCCAAGTTCTGAGGCTCGATAGTGCTCGACCGACTCGAGTATTTCCTCGACCGAGCCAAAATGCGGTGTTTGGTTGACCATCCAAGAAGTCGCGCAAGAAGGTGAGGGTGGACTGCATCACAAACGGCGACTCATAGTGGAGCGTCAGCGGTGATGCGTGCAGGATTTTTCGAGACGATAACCCTTCAACCATTTCCCAGGTCGGTTGCCATGGTGCGAAGCCGAGGCCGTAGAACCATGTTCCTGGGAGTCCCAGTCCAGTGAACCGACCGATCTCGACCGTCATGTTGCCGGCGTACAGTCCACCGGACACAAGCAGCCCACAGTCAGCAAGCGGCCAGGCAATCGGTAGGCCAAACTCATGACGAAATCGTGCAAAGACCCGCTCCACATCCTGTGCATGGATCAGGATGCGATCAATCCCACGAATCAGCGGGTCCGGTGTAGCCATACGGGTGCGCTACTCTACGGTAGCAGGGGCAGAAAAGGAAGCCATACTGAGGGGGAGGGGCTTTCGGACGATCCGTAGATAAATACAGGCTCTTGTTATTCTCAGGAGGGCGATCTCGATAGCAAACCTCATTGTGAGTGGACGTAGAGAGCTTGTCTGAACCGTAACCGGCTGGAGACTACCTCACGGTATGAATCGCCGTTGTCTCATGCATGTATTCTCTAGGAGCTTTAGGGGTGACGTCTTGTGGATGGTTCCCTCCACTGAGCTGCGGTTCTCTTCGGGCATCCTCTCACTCAATTGCGCTACACAATGGGAGATCTACCATAATAGTCATATGTACTTAGGTAAGCCATGAATCTGTTTGGATTCATCTTGTGAATCTCTTCAGATACCTAGAGCAGTAATCATCACGGTACATGTAAGCCTGGGTACAGCATTGATAATCATAAATCGCTGAAATTGATGAGAGCCAGAGTCTACTCGATGCGCGATTTCATGCTGGCATCCCGCTTGCTGTTCTCCGACATGGGATTGCTCGATCGCACCGAGGGGGGAGCCGTTCCACTGTGGAAGGAGGTGAAAGGTCATGATGCTATTCATTGTTGAGGCATTCGTGTTCTGCATCATTATCGTGTTGATGTATGCAGCGATTAGATTTGAGTCGTGAGTGAATACAGAGAATCGTAGTGACTTCCAGAATGGAGCATGAGAGGGAATAAGGGCGCAAGAACGAGAGCGCCGTAGGAAAGCCGATAGAGCGTACGATTCATGGCTCTCGCCAAAGAGACGCGGTCGTTGTCGAAGATATTCGGGGTTGGCGCTCTTTCATGTCCTTTGGCATCTGAGACTCTTCCCCAGCTCTTGACGTGAGGCCAATCGCTGTGCCAGTAAATGACTCATGCGTGCCGTGTGTCTTCAACATGTTCCCTTTGAAGGTTCTGGTGCCTTTGCGAAGGCTCTTGCCAAGCGCGGGGTGAGTCTTGACTCGTATCTCGTTCCGAAGGATGGACTTCCTCAAGATGCAGGTGATCTGCTGATCGTCATGGGTGGGCCGATGTCGGTCAACGATCCTGATCCATGGATTGCGGAAGAGACTGTCTTTATCCGGTCCTCGCTTCTGGCCAATAAGCCGGTGATCGGTGTGTGCCTCGGGAGTCAATTCATGGCCAAAGCGCTTGGCGCTACGGTGCGATCGGGCAAGGCGCTCGAAATCGGCATGACCCCGGTTCGCCTCACTGATAAGGGGAAGAACGACCCGGTGTTTGGGGATTGCCCTGAGACGTTCAGCGTATTCGAGTGGCACGGAGAGATCTTTGATCTGCCCAATGATTGCGTGCCCTTGGCCGGTTCGGACATCGCCCCCCTCCAAGCCTTTCGGTACGGCGAGCGAGCCTATGGGTTGCTCTTTCATCTTGAAATGGAAGAGGGTGGAATCGATTCCCTCTGCCGTGAGTGTGCGCCGGATGTGACGAAAGCGGGGCTCACCGCACAACAGGTCAAAACCACTGCCTTGCCACAGCTTCCGCAACTCCATCACATGGCTGATCGGTTGATCGGTCATCTGCTTACTCGTACACGTTGATTGCGGCTGTGGCTCTGAAGTACTCTACACACCCCTACTAATGAGCTGTCAGCCTTCAGCTTTCAGCCGTCAGATCTGGGACGGTTGCTGTGGGCTGATCACTAAAGGCTGAGTGCTATTCATGAAAGGAGTTTGAGCGACCATGGGTGGTTTTCCGATTGAAGTTGCGACACGTATCAAGACATTGCCGCCGTATCTCTTTGCGGCCATCGATAAGATGAAGCAAGAGGCGATTGCCCGCGGGGTCGATATTATCAACCTCGGGATCGGCGATCCCGACTTGCCGACGCCGATGCCGATTATTGAGAGCCTGGCGAAGGCTGCCACAGATCCCAAGCATCATCAATATCCGTCGTATGAAGGCATGCTCTCGTTCAGAAAGGCCGTCGCCGAGTGGTACAAGCGCCGCTTCAGTGTCACGTTGGATCCAGCCAATGAAGTCCTGACTCTGATCGGTTCCAAGGAAGGCATCGGCCACATCCACCTCGCCTTTGTCGATCCCGGAGATATCGTGCTGGTGCCTAGTCCTGGGTATCCGGTCTATCCGGTCGGGACGAGTTTTTGTGGTGGCCAGTCGCACATCATGCCGCTAACCAAGGCCAACGGCTTTCTCCCTGATCTCACAGCGATCCCAAAGGACGTGGCGAAGAAGGCCAAGCTGATGTGGCTGAATTCACCGAATAACCCAACCTCCGTCATCATGACGAAGGACTATTTCAAACGGGTCGTGGACTTTGCGCAGGAGCATCAGGTGATCGTCTGTCACGATGCAGCCTATTCCGAGATCTACTATGACGGGCGACGGCCTTCGAGTTTTATGGAGGTCGATGGCGCCAAGGATGTCGGCGTGGAGTTCCACTCACTTTCGAAGACCTATAACATGACTGGATGGCGTCTCGGCTTCGTGGTGGGCAACAAGGATGTCCTGGCCGGACTTGGCAAGGTGAAAAGCAATTTGGATTCTGGTTGTTTTGAGGCAGTTCAAACGGCTGGGATCACGGCGCTTGGTCTGGACGATGCCGTGACGGACAACCTGAGAAAGACGTATCAGGAACGTCGAGACACGTTGGTCCCTGGCCTGAAGCAACTCGGCCTGGAGGTGGATCCCCCTCCTGCTGCGTTCTATGTCTGGGTGACGGTCCCCAAGGGCTATACATCAACATCGTTTACGGCGCATCTGTTGGAAAAAGCCGGGATCGTGACGACGCCGGGCAATGGCTTCGGCGCACCGGGTGAAGGCTATGTCCGCATGACGGTTTGCACTACCAAGGAGCGGTTAGCGGAAGCCGTCGAGCGAATCAAAAAGGTGGGATTCTAAGAAACTCGTGAAGGGTAAGGGGTAAGGTGTGAGGGGTAACGATAGAGATCAGTTTATTGTGTATTAACACCTAACGCCTAACCCTTCACCCCCTCACGGTATTGTTATGGAGACCGTCTTCATCGGATTCGGATCGAATGTCGGGGATCGTGTGGATTTTTGCGATCGGGCCGTGACGTTGCTTAGTCTCCTTCCCCATTCACGGCTGCAAGGCGTGTCATTGCTCTATGAGTCGGAACCGGTTCGTGACCGAACCGATCCAGGGGAGGGTTGGTTTCTCAACGGGGTGGTGCAGCTGGAAACCGACATTGCTCCACATAGCCTCTTTGCGATGCTCCAAGAAATTGAACGGGCACTTGGGCGTGATGAGGATCATCGGTCTGGTCCTCGCACGATCGACCTCGACATCCTCTTCTACGGGGCACGTCGGATTGATGAACCGGGACTGACCATTCCGCACCCTCGACTGCATCAACGACGGTTTGTTCTCATGCCCTTGAACGAACTTGATCCGCTCTGGGTCCATCCGAAGTTCAATCAATCGGTGGATCAGTTACTGGCCGACACCAAAGATCAATCCCAGGTGAATCTGCTCGTTCCGCAACCTTCTACAAAATATGGTTCTCGACCGGCCTGCAGTGCGCAGCCTGAGCCATGAAGATCATTCGCTCACCGGCGGCTATGACAGGTTGGAGCGAGCGACTGAGGCGCGAAGGCGTCACGATCGGGTTTGTCCCGACGATGGGTGCGCTGCACGAGGGGCATCGATCACTGATTCGTGAAGCCCGGTTACAGTGTGATGCGCTCGTGGTGAGTATCTTTGTGAATCCGACCCAATTCGGTCCTCGGGAGGATCTGACCAAGTATCCCCGTCCTATTTCGCACGACCGAGCGATCTGTCGACAGGAAGGCGTCGATGTCTGCTTTGAGCCGACGGTGGAGACTATGTATCCCACTGGATTTCAAACGACGGTGACCGTCCCAGCGGTCGCGCGGCGATGGGAAGGCGAGGCTCGCCCGCATCATTTTGCCGGGGTGGCGACCGTAGTGACCAAACTCTTTGGCATGGTCCGTCCACATCGGGCACTGTTTGGGCAGAAAGACTTTCAGCAATCGGTGTTGGTTCAACAGCTGGTGAAGGATCTCAATCTCGGTGTTGATATTGCGGTCCGTCCCACTGTGCGTGAGCAGGATGGGTTGGCCATGAGCTCACGCAACGTCTATCTTTCCCAGGATGAGCGAGGGCGAGCGGTGGTGCTCTACAAGGGCCTCCAAGCCGGTGCCAAGGTGATCAGGACAGGGGAGACGGATGCAAGGATTATCCAGTCGGCGATGGCTCAGGTTATTCTCCAGGAATCGACTATTACGACCGACTATCTCGCCGTGTGTGACCCTCGCACGCTTGAGCCTGTCTCTTCCGTGACCTCGCGAGTGGTGTTGCTTGGTGCCGTCCGCGTCGGATCTGTTCGCCTGATCGATAACCTCCTGGTCAATACTCCTCGCCGAGCTTCTTAGGCGATACCCCACGTAGCAATTCATCGATCTCCCTTGGTGCTGGAAAGATCCGAGTGATGAGGGTTTCTGGGCTGCTCCCATTGGTCGGTCGGACCGTCCTAAACGGATCGCCTGAACAGTCTCTTCTATTGGGAATCGCTGTTATGTGAAAAGGTTCTGATGGAGGCTCTGTCCTACCAGCAGGCTGAGGATCACTTGGCTGAGGCGGTTCTTATCGTCCGTCACCATCTCCATGAATCGAATGCCCATCGATTCTGGCCGGGATGAGCAGACCACGGCTGTCCCGATCTTAATCGGTTCCTCGTCGGAGGCCGGTTTGATCACAAGCTCAACAAACGTCCCCTGCGGGAGGGTTTTTGTGGTTTCGAGGGTGCAGCCACCCATGGAAATATCCGTCACCCGATTGTCAATCCGGACGGCGTTGTCCGCTAATAGATTGGCGCGAAGCGACACCGGGAGGCGTTCATATTGACGGCGATCGGTAGGGGAGGTCGCAGGCTTGATCTGATTCCTGAAGACGCGAAAGCGTGTCGTGCACAGCTGGCATCGGAATGGGCAGCATTTAAAGCGAGTGAGGACCCGCCCTATGGCGCCTTCGTCGGGGATCACTCGAACGAAGGGTGTACCGCAACTCGGACAGTGTAGATCTTTCATGAACTCCGAGGAACACCGGCGGCAGCTGCATGACCACATGGCTGCTCCGCCAACGCGTGCTCCTGCTGTGCCTCCAGAATTGAGACGAGATCAGCGGGCGAATAGGTAGAGGGCTTCACCCATTTCCCATCCGCCCGCTTGTATCCACCGACTTTACTCAGATTCGACCGATGGACTTCCTGGAAGACGGGTTCCATATCAATTCCATATGAAACAGCGGTGCCGTAGGTCACATAGAGTAGGTCCGCCATTTCTTTCGCAACGGCAGTCAAATCTCCGGTCGCCATGGCCTCTTTCAATTCGTCGAATTCTTCCTGAATCAGTCGGACTCGAAGGCGCTTCGTGTCCTCATTCACATTCGTTGGGGCGGTCTGTATCAAAATCTCAAACTTGCCGTGAAATGCTTCCACCATGGCTTGTTCGCTGGTCATTGTGCTCCTTCATTCCATCTCTAGCGGTAACGTTTTCCGTGGCACCACCTCCGTCGGTTCAAGGACGGGAATCTCGCGATCGGAGGAGATACCCAACTCTTTAAATCTGCGTGCTGCCGGGAGAATGCGCGTCTCCAAGGAGCCAATGGCGCGATTGTAGGACGAGACGCTTTTCCCGAGCGATTGGCCGACATCGTTCATATGCCCGGCTAAGACCGCCATTCGTTCGTACAGCTCTTTCCCCAGGCGACCTGCTTCTTCAGCATGGGCGGTCATTCGTTCTTGTCGCCAGCCGTAGGCGACCGCACGGAGCAAGGCAATGAGAGTCGAGGGGGTGGCTAAGACGATGCCATTGGCGAATCCTTCTTCAATCAGTCTGGGGTTCTGATCCAACGCGGCGCCGAGAAATTGTTCGCCTGGCAGGAAGAGCACAACGAATTCAGGGGTGCGGTCAAACTGTGTCCAATAGGCTTTCAACGACAATTCATCCATGCGGCTCTTGACCTGGGCGGCGTGGCGGCGCAAGGCCTCGGCCTGTTGCGTCTCATTCTGTGCTTCATGGGCATCGAGATAGGCAGAGAGCACGGTTTTTGCGTCAACGATGATTTGCCGTCCTCCGGGCAATTGAACCACCATGTCCGGACGGAGGCGCCCCTCGTCGCCGGTGACGGAGAGTTGTTCCACAAAATCGCAATGGTCCACCATGCCGGCGAGTTCGGCGACACGCTTCAATGTGAGCTCACCCCACTGGCCTCGGATCGCCGGAGCTCGTAAGGCCTTGACCAAGTTGCCCGTCTCTTGTTGCAACCGGTGCTGGGAGTCGGCCAGTGATTTCAGGTGCTGATCCAATCCACCGTAAGCCGATTGCCGAGATTGTTCGAGCAGCCGCAGCTCTTCATTGTAGCGGTGAAGAGAATCTTGCAGGGGGCGAACCAAGCCATCGATGGCCTGTTGTCTCTGAGCAAGATCGCCTTCTGCTTTGATATGCAGGCTTTCAAACGACACGGCGGCGAGTTTCAAGAACGCGTCGTTGTTTTGCTTCAACGCTTCGCCGGACAGCGCTTGAAATGATCCAATGAGTTCGTGGCGTGTATGGTCGATCAAGGCTTTCTGTTCCAGGAGCTGTCGCGCGGCGTCTTCCATTCTGGTTTCCGCGGCGACTCGAGCCTGTTGAACTGCTGCCAACTCGTCACGGAGTGAGCCGGTCACCGTTCGTTCTTGGTCCACCTGTTTTCTTAGCTCATCCGCAGTCGCTTCGGCCCGTTGCGCGTGAGGTCGTAGGCGACTCGTGACCCACAGTCCTACCAGCACACCGCCCAACAACAGCCCAACCACAAACCCCACGAGGCTACTCGGAGTCAGACTTGTTAGGAATTGATCCATATCCGACGTACCAATTTGTCTATAAGACTGAGCCGCTACATATAGCGTATTCAATAGAGAATCGTTGGGAGATTACGCAAGGTATTGAGAAAGGTCAAGACGCAGACGGCTCAGGATCAATTAGCCCTAGATAGACTTTACCGATTGAGACGGCCCTATACGAATGGTCCCGGATCCGGCGTCGAGGGTGACCGGCATCCCATCAGACAGTCGTACCATGGCCGACTCCACGTTTGCGATCGTCGGCAATCCATATTCTCGGGCAATGATTGCTCCATGAGACAGGGTGCCGCCCATTTCTGCGATCAACCCTCCTGCGAGGCCAAAGAGGGGGGCCAACCCTGGATCGATCACCGGCACCACCAGAATCTCTCCTGGCAGTACTTTGCTCCAGTCCGCTGCTGATCGAATGAGGCGAACCGGACCAGTTACGGTTCCAATGCTGATTGGCATGCCAGATAAGGCGCAGTCTTCTCCAGTGTGATCTTGTGTCACGGTCTGATGCCTCACAGTTGTCCAGTCGTGAACGGTGTCTGGTACCTTGATCGCGATGCGCTGCTCGCGTTCGGCTCTCCTGGCGGCGATAACCGCATTCCAGTCTTGGGTGTTTCCGTTCATCAAGTCTGTCCGATCGGCAATGGTTAAGAAAAAAATGTCATCTCTCTGCCGGAGTAACCCCTGTTCGACAAGGCATTCTCCAAGCCTGATCAGGAGGGCTCGGATAGCTGCTGAGTAATACATCAAATGGTGCCGATTGGCTTCTCGTAACGAAAAGAATCGGCACAAGCGTCGATAACACCAGAGGAAGATGGCCCATCGGCCCAACCGCCAGCCTAGGCGTTGCTTGATCTCACCGAGCGCGGAGACCTGCTTGTTGCCTTGACGCAATAGAACGGTGTCCTGTGAGGGAGTATTGGAGATAACTTGAGCGCGTAGAATCGACAGGATTACCGTAGGGTTGTCGGCGAGGCGCGGCGACATCACATCCGATTCACCAACCCCGCGATGCCCATAATCGTCAAGGTACTTGTCGAAGGCGTGCAAGAATTCTGTGCCGGCCAGAGTCGTTCGGAATGTCGTTGGGTCCCATGATGTTGATGTAAGAATGGTATGGGTACGAGGGTCTCCTTTGGCGAGGTCGGTGAGCCCAGCCAGCCGAAGAATTTGTTGTGCGCTAATGACGGTCCCTTGTCCTTGCAGCGCGGCGTTCAGTAGCATTCGCCAGTCAGGGCCTAACCATCCGGGCAGCACTGTGCTGAAAAGTTGAAGGCACTGTCCGACTCCCCCCGCAATACCAAACGTGATTTCCCGATGTTCAAGCCATGGGCCGAGCCTATCGAGCTCCGACATGAGCTCGTTAGGGGAGAGGTTCAGCACAGATTCGTGTTGATAGGTATCGGCCAACCCCTTCATCTCGGCAAAGACACGTGGCCCCACTCGCTCGACGCGGCGCATTTCCTTCAGCATCAGCCATGCGGCACGAAGGGACGTCATTTTTCCCAGCCGTTGAACTTGCGGCGGCCTGTGCAGCGGTTCACCACCCATCTGTTCCGCATTCAATCCAGGATCGCCGCCGAGCTGCGCAACCAGCAGGTGAAAGAGTGTGACGTTCAGGTATGGGCGTCCCTGTAAGATTCGGACCGAGGTAAGTCCTTCTGGAATTCGGCACCCGAGCCGGCGGTACTGCTCGAGGATGTAGCGGTCCATAAACTGCTCTAGGAATGAAAGACTCAATGGGCTGGGAAGTTCAGGGAGCGTCTCCTTAAAGTTGGTTCGTGACCACTCGCAGTCGTCGTTTGTCAGGTCGGGAGTTAGTCGAACGTTGGTGATCGGGCGAGCCTGTAGGATCCAGAGTTGTTCCGTATCAAAGGCCCATTCGATATCGGTGGGTTGTCCGAAGGTCCGCTCAATCTCCTTGGCAATCTGGGCAAGCGAAAGGAGTTGATTATCCGTGAGAGACGATCGAGTTTGCGCGTCTTCTTCGAGGGAAGCTTGTCGCAAGCCTGTCTTCGAGACGCGCAAACAGTCAGTCTTTCTGGCTAAGAGACGGGTAAGAGTCTGGAATGGTTTTCCTGCTTCATCGGGTACCTCCACCACATATTGGTCCGGGGTAACCGTCCCGTCGACCAGCGGAGCAGCGAGACCAGGGATGGCATTTACCATAACCTGCGAGCGTTGTCTCGTGACAGGGTGAACGGAGTACGCGACGCCTGCTGCCTGCGCATTGATCATCGGTTGGATGATGACAGCCATTTTCGGCGCTACTCTCTGGCGCTGTCTGGCCAGGTAGCTGACAACCCGCATCTCCCAGAGTGAAGCCCAGAGGTCTTTGATTGCGCACGCGATTTCCGGAAGCGTGAGGCCAAGGTGAGTGCGATAGAGGCCGGCAGCACTTGCATGAGCGGCGTCCTCGGTGGTGGCTGAAGAGCGGACCGCCCAGAGTATGCCGGATGGGAGCCCCAGCGCGTGCAATGCAGTCAGGCAGTCCGTGGTGAGATGGGAAATCTCGGTTTGGTTGATTTGCGACCGACAACCAGCCAATGCCGAAAGTCGGTCAGACTCCGACAATCCAATGATCCGATGCCACTCGTCCTGGTCTCGGAAACCCGAACCATGCAGATGGTGGACATAGGCGTCGGTTGTCACACAGAGTCCAGGCGGGACTGAGAATCCGGTCTCAATCAGTCGGCGAAGTCCAAGCGCCTTCCCACCCACGAGACCCAGATCATGACAGTGGGAGAGTGGGATGATGAAGGAAGACACCATACGGCCGCATAGTATCTAGAGTTGGAGGAAGAGGTAAAGGTCATTGACGTTGGTACCGGTCGGGCCGGTGTGAATATGGCATCCAAGCTTCTTTAAGGCTGGGTAAGTATTGTGCCGTTTCAATGCAGTGTGGAGGTCAACCTTGAGTCGTGTAGCCCGTGAGACCGTTTCGTTATTCACGAGGGCCCCTGCTGCGTCGGTTGGTCCGTCGGTGCCATCGCTTCCTAGCGCAACGACCCATGCATTGGGGAGATCTGAGAGTTCGGTTGCGGCTGCTGCCGCAAATTCCTGGGCCCGTCCTCCTTTCCCATGACCGGTGACCGTTACCGTAGTTTCCCCTCCTGCCACCACACAGTAGGGGCGTCTGACGCGGCTACGCCCGGTTCTGACCGCTTTGCCCAGTTCGACCAACTGCTTGGCCGCGACACGCGCCTCCCCCGTGAGGGGGGAGGATACGAGCTTGGTGAAGAGGCCCGATTCCCGTGCGACAGCTTCCAGCATGATGTGATTACTGCCGATAATGTGGTGGTGGACTGATCGTCCACGAGGCGTACCAGGCTTTAAGGTTTCTGGTACTGCTCCTTGTTGTCCCCGCTGCAAGTAGCGACGGACTGCTGATGGAACTGCAGGCCAGATTTGGTAACGCTGCAAGACCTCGACAGCCTCGGTAAACGTAGAAGGATCAGCAGCTGTGGGGCCGGAGCCGATCGAGCCAAGATCATCACCGATCACATCGGATAGGACAAGGGTGATGATCCTCGCACTCGTGGAGGCGGCTAGTCCGCCGCCCTTGATCAGGGAGAGATGTTTTCGGACGACATTGACCTCATTAATTGTGGCGCCGCATCGAAGCAGGAGCTGCGTCGTACGCTGTTTGTCGGCAAGGGTCACGCCTGAGACCGGAGCCGGTAACAGACTGGAGGCCCCTCCGGACAAGAGAACGATCAGCAGATCTCTTGGTGAGAGGCTCTGTGTCAGACGCAGTAGGCGCTGAGTCGCCACAAGTCCTGCGCGATTAGGGATTGGATGGCCGGCCTCGAGGATAGCCGTTCGTCTTGTGGGAAGTGAATGGCCCGTCTTTACGATGACAAGTCCATCCTCCAGCCGTTCTCCAAGCACGATCTCTAATGCCTGCGCCATTCTTGCTGATGCCTTGCCGGCCCCGACGGCAATCACCCGTTTGGTATGGGACAGGTCAAATGATCGTCGTCCTATTCGCAGGGATGCTCCGTTGAGGGAGACTGTCTTGAGCAGGGCCTGATGAGGATCTGCGGCCGCAAGTCCTGCGGCCAGTAGCTTGTGAAGAAACGGTCGTACGGGAGAGGGGGGAAGACGAAGCAGCATGGAGATGAATGTCAGGGGGTAGGATCCTGCTTGAAGCAGCGATTGGGACAGGTCTGGCGAGGAACTCGGATCTGGTACGATCCCCGAGGGAGCATGTCTTTCTTGAATTCCGGATTCAGCATTTTGATCTCAAGCAGGTACGTGCCGAATTCCTCGGCAACGGATGTCAACGCTCGTTGAGATTCCTTCACGTGCACGGTGATAGTTTCCGTCTCCAATGGCATGTAGAGATCTTTCTTGGTCAATCCAAGATACTTCTCCGGCTGGGAGTAGATTTCCTTCGCCGCGATTATGCGAGGGACGTATCGCATGGTCTCACGAGGCCCGTGCATCTTCCAATAGTCGGTAATTTTTTGTTCCTTGAGCAGCTTGCGAATCCGTTCTTCGCCGGCGTTGTAGGACGCCATCGCTAGGAACCAATCGTTGTCCTGAAAGTCTTTGAGGTACTTGAGGTACTTTACTGCCGCTTCGGTCGACATTTCGAGATTGCGACGTTCATCTCGGACGGCATCACTCTTAAGCCGGTAGCGCCGGCCCGTTGAGGGGATGAATTGCCAGGGGCCTGACGCCTTCGCTTTCGAGTAGGCGGCAGAAATGCATTTACTCTCGACCAGCAACATATACTTGAGATCGTCCGGTAATCCGGTTTCTGCCAACTGCCTTTCAGCTGGAGGGAAACAACGCCCGGTACGTTTGGCAAGGATGATGCTCTCTCCTTGATCTTCTAAAAATTGATAGAACTCATACTCGATTCGTTCTCTCACTTGCCAGTTATCCAGAGGAACCTGCACTCCGGCAAAGGTAATCTTGTCCGGCAGCTTGAACGAGCTCAAAAAGAATCGTTCTCCCTCGCGCTTAATTTCCGGCAGGATGACGAGACGGTCTTCCGGTTCCGGCTGCCCATCCAACAAGTCAGGCGCGAGCAGATCCTTCTCTGTCTCCAGCTTTTGCCCGTTACTTGCCCCTGGATCTGTCGAGGCCAACGACGGGATAGCTATTGAGGTAAGAGGAACTATGACTCCGATCACCCCAATGAAGGACCGTACCCAATGGATCATCATTCACAGACTCCTCTCAATCATATCGCGAATAGGGCGCAAATGAGCAAGCAGTGAAGCTATCAGCTCCCTAAATTGCCGGCAAGCAGAATGGGTTTCTCATTCATGTTACACTGCCGTCTCTCATGCGAACTCTGACTGGTCTGAACAAGACTATCACCGATTGCACAGCCTGTCCTCGTTTAGTCGTCTATCGACAGGCGATTGCAGATCAAAAGCGGAAGCAATATCGGGATTGCGTCTACTGGGGACGACCAGTTCCCGGATTTGGAGATCCTCAAGCTCGACTCTATATTCTGGGGTTGGCGCCTGCGGCCCATGGTGGAAACCGGACGGGACGGGTCTTTACCGGTGATCGGAGTGGAGATTGGCTGTATGAGGCGTTGTATCGCCATGGATTCGCCAATCAAGCCGAATCGCAGTCCATAGGAGATGGTCTGACTCTGACGGACTGTTATATTGGAGCAACGGTGCGGTGTGCGCCCCCGGGGAATAAGCCTACTCCGGATGAGTTTGACTGTTGTAGCCGGTACTTGCAGGAAGAAATTCGTTTGCTGAAGAATCATCGAGTCGTGGTTGCGCTAGGGAAAATTGCGTTCGATCACTATCTCAAGACCTGTCGCTCACAAGGCCATACGATTTCCGCACCAGCTCCTAAGTTCGGACATGGAGCTGTCTACCGATTTCCCTGGGGCGTGACTCTGGTAGGTTCCTATCACCCCAGCCAACAAAACACATTTACAGGGAAATTGACCCGGCCGATGTTCCACGCAGTCTTTCAGCGGGCTAGGAAAGAAATAGATGGGCTCTAGCAGTCTGCTGAAAAACCATTCGTCCAATTTTTTCAACAGACCGCTAGAGCCAGTTTCAACCGTTCAGACTCAACACCACATATTTCACCCACCCATGTCTTGTGCCCATACCCTGGCAGTTGCCACAGGAGCTCTTATTGCTGCCCTTTTGCTTTCCAGTCGTCGAGGAACTTCTTGAGGCCTGAATCAGTGAGTGGGTGTTTAAAGAGAGCCTGGAATATACTGTAGGGCATTGTGCAGATATGGCCACCTGCTAAGGCTGCTTCTACGACGTGCTGTGGATGACGGACGCTTGCCACCAATACCAGTGTCTTATAATCATAGTTCTTATAGATCGTCAGGATCTGCCGGATAAGCTCCATCCCGTTCGAGCTGATGTCATCGAGGCGTCCGATGAAAGGTGACACGCACCAGGCCCCGGCTTTGGCGGCCAACATGGCCTGAGTCGGAGAAAAGCAGAGGGTGACGTTTACCTTGATGCCTTCGGCGGCTAACCGCTTTGTAGCCTTCAACCCTTCTGGGATCAATGGACATTTCACCACAATATTCTGATGGATCTTGGCTAGCTCTTTGCCTTCCTTGACCATGGCGTCTGCTTCGATACTTACGACCTCGGCACTGATTGGCCCGTCGACGATCTTGCACACCTCTTGCAACATTTCTCGAAAACTTCGACCTTCCTTCACGACCAAGGAGGGATTGGTTGTCACGCCGTCGAGCAGTCCGAAGCTGGCGGCTTCCTGGATTTCCTTCACGTTGGCGGTATCGAGATAAATCTTCATGATTGTCCCTTTCCTCACCAAGAAACAGTGGACGGATATCGATTCTACTTACTTATCGGTTATTCTATGAGGAACTCGATCGTAGTGCAACTTAATCAGTTCAAAAGTTTGACAGACGGTAAGCTGAACGTTAGAATTTTTTTGAATTTAGATTTACTCCATCTCATAACGGAGAAAATGTGATGCGACGAATGGTGTATCTGTTGTGTATCTGTAGCGTGGTCACCGCCTGCGGAGGGAGTAATCCTTACCTGGAAGCATCGCTTAAGCCGGCTGAGCTCCAAGGGAAGGATAAAGCCTGGTTTGAGAAAAATTGGGGGGCCCCAACTGGCAAAGCGTCCCGGTTTTTTGGGGGAGAGACTTGGACCTATTACAGTATTGCCGGAGGGAAATCAGGTCCGCCGCTATTCAACTTTAAGCCCAATGAATGTCAAATTACTCTCAAGTTTGACAAAAATGAAAAGCTTTCCGACTACAACTATTCCTCAGGGTGCTAGCCAGAATTCTATATAGGATGCCCTGTCTTGAATCTGCACAGAGTCGGATCGATCTCGGGCCAGACTCGACCTCTAGATAGGGTGTTCATCTCGGAACTTTCCTGCGCACTCTTTGCTGCAGAAGCAATACTCCCGTCCTCCGATCAGTTCGATTATGGCTATTCGCCTCGGGACGAATATGTGACAGACTGGGTCCTGGATCATCTGATCCAGTTCATCACCTGGACTCTGTGTGGAAGAATTTCCCTGACTATTTTGAAGTGGAGTTTTGAAGCCGCGAAACATATGGCGGAGTAGGTAGTACAGTATGGTGAGGAGCAAACTGACAAGAATGAGTCTATACATAGTGGTCTACTGCTAGCTGGTCCACAATCCTATGAGAGCGATCGCTACCTGTCAAGGTGATCGCTTCCACCCGTCGATTGTATACCACTGTTCGCCGAGCAAGTTCATTTGGCCTACTTGAATAGGTCTTATTGGGGATCATCTCTTGGTGTCATACAGTACTTCAGGAGGACTGGTTTTCCCTATCTCATGATGCTAGAGTGCGCACCTATGAAGACCTGCGATAAATGCCATGGAGCGATGCTTCCAGAACGAGCAGTGGATTTGGATGCTGGACTGGCGATCACAGTGTTTGCGTGTTTAAACTGTGGCCGTCGGAAAGCAGCGGATCAGGAACCTCGGCCGATCACGGCGCGACACTAATCCTTCCTGTCTCCAAACTACTACACGTTGATGGGGGAACATATCGGGAGGCAATGGGTCGGCCCGAGTGTTTCCCCCGTTCATGCCCATCGACTCCTCTCATCTGAGGCCAACTCGCCCCCATTTCACACAGCTGGTGGCAAGAAAGCGGCCTCAAGATCAAGAAGCAACAGGAAACGTGTATCTTTTGGGCCGATCAGGATCTGGCTTGAAGCTGTGCACGTGATTTGTCAAGGAGGTCTGGGGTTTTTTAGTGTGATCCGGCTTGTCCAATGCGGAAAGAGAGAGACCATTTGGCATCTGGTGAGATCAGAAAAAGGATCCCCGCCAGAACTCGGTCAAGAGCAATACCCCCTGTAACGGCTTGCTAGCGAAGACTCAAGACATCCATCATATCGTACAGACCTGGAGGTTGGCGGACGACCCATCGTGCAGCACGGAGAGCTCCGCGGGCAAAGGTATCGCGGCTGCTGGCCCGGTGCGTCACCTCTATGCGTTCGCCCATGCCACCGAACAGAACGGTATGGTCACCGACGATATCACCGGCACGAATGGTTTGGATCCCAATTTCACCTTTGGTCCGTTCCCCGATCAATCCCTTACGAGCATAGACACCCACTTGATTCAAATCACGGCTTACGGACCGTGCGAGAACTTCGGCAATCTTGAGGGCTGTGCCGCTCGGAGCATCTTTCTTCAACCTGTGGTGGGCCTCGATCACTTCGATGTCATAGTCGTCTCCAAGAGTTTTGGCCATCTCACTGATGACTTTATAGAGAAGATTGATACCGACGCTCATGTTTGGAGAAAACACACAGGGAATGTGTTGGGTGAGCGTTTTAAGTTCATCGAGCTGGTCGGGTGAGAATCCGGTCGTCCCGATGACCGCTGCACGTCGTGAACGAGCGACTGTTCGCATGTGATCAAGGGTCGCCTCGGGGGAAGAAAAATCAACCACGACCTCCCCTCGCTCCATCAAGGCCGATAGATCCTCCGTGATCGGGACGCCGGCTCGTCCAGACCCGGCGAATTCACCTGAATCTTCTCCCAATGCCGGGTGGCCTTTCCCCTCCAGCGCTCCTACCAGCATCAATGCGGTGGAATCCTTGACCAGTGACACCAACCTGCATCCCATTCGTCCGGCAGCGCCGGCTACAACGACCTTGATCATCTTCTTCTCACCATCGGCATCATTAACGTGTGATCAATGAGGCATCCTTAAGGACCTGAACCAACTTCTCACGTGTGTCTTGTGCCATTGAGCAGAGGGGCAGGCGCAGCTCAGGGTCGATCTTGCCCATCAAGCTCAGGGCTTCCTTCACCGGAATTGGATTCGTTTCAAAGAACAGCGCAGCAAAGAGAGGAGAGAGTTTGAAATGGATACGTCGAGCCTCCTCGATCTTACCTTCGGTAAATGCTGCGACGAGCCGGGCCATTTCTGCCGGTACAATATTTGCTGTCACCGTAATGACCCCCTTCCCGCCAACCGCCATCATCGGAAGGGTGAGAGCATCATCACCCGCCAGGACGGTGAGGCGGTCGCCGCACATCTGTACGAGGTCCGAGGCTTGTTGGACGGACCCGCTTCCTTCCTTGACTCCAACAATCGTCGGAAGGGCGGTGAGACGGGCAATCGTGGTCGGGAGCATGTTTACTCCGGTACGACCAGGAATGTTGTACAGGACCAAGGGAAGGTCGACAGCCTCGGCAACGGCCCGGTAATGGCGGTACAGGCCTTCTTGTGTGGGTTTGTTGTAATAGGGCGTGATCAACAATGCTGCATCGGCGCCGGCCTGCTTCGCATGTTTGGTAAGGGCGATCGCTTCGTCCGTGCTATTTGAACCGGTTCCGGCAACTACTGGAACACGGTGACGGACGACTTCCACCGTCAGTTCGATGACCCGATTATGCTCATCGTGAGAAAGAGTGGCCGACTCCCCGGTCGTTCCGCATGGGACGATGCCGTTTGTCCCATGTGCAATTTGCCATTCAATCAGGTCGGCCAGGGCCCGTTCATCAACTTTGCCCTTGCGAAATGGCGTTACGATCGCGACAAGAGATCCAGTAAACATGCTCACTCCGTTTCGTTCAGGAACGACGGGATCGTCTCCCCGTTGACGAGGTCATCATACGTTTCGCGTTCACGAATGACGTGGAATTCACCACCCTTCACGAGGACTTCTGGGACTCGTGGTCGAGAGTTGTAGTTTGACGCCATCACAAAGCCATAGGCTCCGGCACTCATGACCGCCAGCAAGTCATCAGGTTGGATGTTCGGCAACGAACGCTCTTTGGCTAAGAAATCTCCGGATTCGCACACAGGCCCAACGATATCCACCATGTGTTTAGGACGATGGGCTGCCGCTTCGTTCACCGGTCGGATCTCATGGTACGCCCCGTACAAACTGGGGCGAATGAGGTCGTTCATAGCCGCGTCGACAATGACGAAATGTTTTGTCTCACCGGCTTTCTCGTACAACGCCTTGGTCACGAGGATGCCGGCGTTCCCGACGATGACACGGCCCGGTTCCATGACCAGTGTTAGTCCCAGCCCCTTGACGAGGGGTGAAATCGCATGAGCCAGGTCTTGAGGCAACGGCGGCTTCTCATCGGAATAGGTGATACCGAGTCCGCCGCCGATATTCAGATAACGAATGTTGATGCCATGGGTTTTTAGCGTGTCGATCAGAGCCACGACTTTCTTCAACGAATCGACGAACGGCGTCACATCCGTCAACTGTGAACCGATATGAGCATGGACTCCGACAACGTCGATGTGGGTCATCGAGGATGCCGTCTTGTATTCTTCCAACGCACGATCGGCTGCGATCCCGAACTTGCTTTTCTTCATCCCTGTCGAAATGTACGGATGTGTTTTAGGGTCCACATCGGGATTGATGCGCAACGCAATCCGAGCCTTCATGCCGACCGAAGCGGCGACATCGTTGATGGCGCGGATTTCGGCGGCAGACTCGACATTGAACATGAGAATATTTGCCTTGAGCGCATCACGAATTTCGTCTGGGGACTTGCCGACACCGGCAAAGACGATTTTGGAGGCAGGTACGCCGGCCTTCATGGCCCTGAACAGTTCACCACCGGATACAATATCCACGCCGCTCCCTTCCCGTGCCATCAGCCTCAGAATGGCGAGATTGGAGTTCGCCTTCATCGCAAACGCAATGACATGCGGGATATCCTTGAACGCGTTGTCATAGGCGTGAAAGTGACGGATGAGCGTCTCGTGGCTGTAGATATAACAAGGAGTGCCTAGTTCTTTCGCGATCCGGCTGACGGGGACTTGCTCGCAGTATAATTCGCCATGCTGATACTCAAAGCTATGCATTGTCTCAATCCTTAATCAAAAGTAGGTTCGTCCGCTGAGCGTCACCGAGTCCCCACCGGCTGCGAAGGTGGCAGCCCAATGTCATGCCCATCCAAAGACAGGTCAGGAGCTCCTGGGTCTACTGCCTCGTGCTCTGTCTGGAGCGCATGCTGTTTCTTTTGTTTTTCAACCGTAGGGGCGACGCCCACATACTCAGGAGGGACAGGCGATCCCACGACGCCACAGGCGATCACCAACCCTGTGGAAAATAGAACCACCAGTGTCCTCATGAGAGATGCTTCTCCAGCTCTTTGATTCGCTGGTCCACTCGCGTCCGAGCGGTACCGCCGACCTGCCCTTTGTGATCGATGGCAGCCACGGCAGTCAATCGTGTGAACACGTCCGGTGTGATTCGCTCAGAAAATCTTCGTAACTCCTTGAGTGAGAGATCCGTCATCTCACAGCCACGATCGAGGGCCGCTCGAACGATCCGTCCCGTAATGCCGTGTGCCTCACGAAACGGCACTCCCTTCATGACCAAGTAGTCGGCCAGCTCGGTGGCCAACAGTCCGCCTCCTTGCAATGCGCGCGCGAGCGTTTCTCGGTTGACTTGTACGTGGCGCATCAATTCGGTCATCACCTCAAGCGAGGAGTTCACGGTGTCAAGCGCATCGAAGAGTGCCGGTTTGTCTTCCTGCAAATCGCGATTATAAGTGAGGGGCAGAGCTTTTAGCAGTGCCAGCAGGTTGAATAGGTGTCCATAGACGCGACCTGTTTTTCCTCGAACCAACTCGGGGATATCGGGGTTCTTTTTCTGCGGCATCATACTGCTTCCCGTACAGAAGGCATCGGGCAAGTCGACGAATTGGAACTCCTGTGTGGCCCACAGGATCAATTCTTCACTGAGCCGTGATAAATGCATCATTACGATGGAAAGGGCCGAGGCCACTTCGATCATGAAATCGCGATCAGACACTGCATCCATGCTGTTGGCGGTGACGGTGGGAAAATCTAACAACTCAGCCGTATACCGCCGATTGATCGGATAGTTCGTGCCGGCGAGGGCACCGGATCCCAGCGGCATGACGTTGAGTCGGTTCCTCGCGTCACGCAGTCGACCCTTGTCCCGTTCGAGCATCTCGACATAGGCCAACAGGTGATGGGCGAAGAGGACCGGTTGAGCTCGCTGGAGATGAGTGTAACCGGGCATCATCACCGCACGGTTCTCAGCCGCCTTTGCAACCAACGTACGTTGCAGATCGAGTACTCGTGCGTGGAGTGTGTCTAAGTAGGTGCGTACATACAGCCGAATATCCAACGCGACCTGATCATTCCGGCTTCGACCGGTATGTAACTTCCCGCCCAAGGGGCCGATGATCTCTGTTAATCGGCGTTCGATTGCCATGTGAATATCTTCGTCTTGCGGCGTAAAGGTGAACTGACCTCGATCCAGCTCTCCCTTCACTGCGTCCAACCCACGAATGATCTTCCGAGTTTCTATTTCCGTCAGGATCTTTGCCTTTGCAAGGGTCTTACAGTGGGCGATACTCCCGGCGATATCCTCGGCATACAGCCGGCCATCAACCATCACGGAGCGCGTAAACGCTTCCACCAATCGATGAGTCTTCTCCCGAAACCGGCCATCCCATGCCTTTTGTGCATGGTCGGCGGTCTTTGGATGCTGTCTGCGTTTGGCCATCAGGACGAAGCTTTCTTTCCTTGTGCGCGGATCTTGAGCCGCAATGCGTTCAAACGAATGAACCCTTCCGCATCCTTCTGGTTGTAGACTTCATCTTCCTCGAAGGTGGCGATGTCCAATCGATACAGTGAGCGCTTCGATTTGCGCCCCGCCAGCGTACAACTTCCCTTATAGAGCTTGACGCGGGCAATGCCGCTGACGTCTTTCTGGGCCTCATCGATCGCGGCCTGCAGCATGTCCCGCTCCGGGCTGAACCAATAGCCGTTGTAGATCAAGTCGGCAAACCGTGGGATTAAGCTGTCACGGAAATGCAGGACCTCGCGGTCCATCGTCAAGGACTCAATCCCCCGATGCGCCACATGGAGAATCGTGCCTCCGGGTGTTTCGTACACCCCGCGCGATTTCATCCCGACATAACGGTTTTCTACCAGATCGACCCGTCCGACCCCATGTGCACCGCCTATCTCGTTGAGATGAGCCAGTAAAGCGGCCGGACGCATCTTCTTTCCGTCGACGGCGACCGGGTTGCCTGCGTGATATTCGATCTCGACTTCCTGCGCCTTATTCGGTGCTTTCTCCGGAGAGACGGTCAATTGGAAGATTTCGTCGGGTGGCGATTCCCAGGGGTCTTCAAGGATACCGCCTTCATAGCTGATGTGGAACAGATTGGGGTCGGTGCTGTACGGCTTGGCCTTGGTCGCGGTCACGGGGATACCGTGCCGCTCGGCATACTCAATGAGTTCACGGCGAGACCGCATGGTCCATTCCCGCCAGGGAGCGATGATTTTGAGCTGCGGGGCGAGGGCCATGTAGGTGAGCTCAAAGCGCACCTGGTCATTGCCTTTTCCCGTGGCTCCGTGCGACACGGCTTCGGCGCCTTCCTTCAACGCGATTTCAGCTTGTCGGCGGGCAATCAATGGGCGAGCGATTGATGTTCCGAGGAGGTAGCTGCCTTCATACAGGGCATTTCCGCGCAACATCGGGAACACGTAATCTTTGACGAATGTCTCTCGCAGATCTTCCACGTAGACCTTCTTAACACCCAACGCGTGAGCCTTCTTCTTCACGGCGTTGAGATCTTCTCCCTGCCCCAGGTCGGCGCAGAAGGCGATGATCTCAGCCTGATAGGTTTCCTGCAGCCACTTGAGGATGACTGAGGTGTCGAGCCCTCCGGAATAAGCCAGGACGATTTTCTTGAGTGAAGTGGGTTTCATGGTGAAATCCTATCGCGTACCTTTCTTCAGGCTAAGGAGTTGAGTCAAAATGGCCTTTTGCATATGAAGCCGATTCTCCGCCTGATGGATCACGACAGACTGCGAGCCATCCAACACATCGGCGCTAATCTCTTCTCCTCGATGGGCCGGCAAGCAGTGCATGACGATCGCATCGGGCTTTGCCCGTTGCAGGAGCCGGTGATTGAGTTGGTAGGGGGACAGGATGCGTAACCGTCTGGCTTGTTCCCGTTCACGGCCCATACTGATCCACACGTCGGTATAGACGACATCCGCTTCCTTCACGGCCACCAGGGGATTCTCCACCACCTCAATCGAAGCGCCGGTGGCGTGTCCATCGATTCTGGCGCGGTCGATGACTCGTTGATCCGGCTGATAGCCGGAGGGACACCCGATGACCACGCGCATCCCCACCTTTGCGCCAGCTTCAATGAGTGAGTTGGCGACGTTATTCCCGTCTCCGATGTAGGCCAGGCTGAGGCCCTTGAGTCGGCCTTTCAGTTCCTGAATCGTCAGAAGATCGGACAAGGCCTGACAGGGGTGACTGTGATCAGTGAGCCCATTGATGACCGGCATGGTGGCTTCGGTGGACCATTCCTCGACGATCGCATGGTCATAGGTACGGATGACAATGCCGTCGAGATACCGGGATAAGACACGGGCCGTGTCCGCAACGGTCTCTCCACGAGAGAGTTGAATGTCACTCATCGGCAGCACCAGGGCGTGGCCACCGAGTTGGTTCATGCCTGCCTCAAAGGACACGCGAGTTCTCGTCGACGGCTTTTGAAAGAGCAGTCCCAGTGTCTTCCCGCGAAGCAACCGATGAGGGACACCCCGTTGCTGTTTCTTCTTGAGGGTGCTGGCCAGCCGCAGGAGCGCAAGGACTTGCGTCCGTGGCATGGTGGCCACGTCAAGTAGGTCCTTGGCGTAGCGCTCGGTGCCTCGTGGATGTCTGGGGCGTGCGGTCATCAGTGGTGAGCGTCTTTTTCCGCCGACTGGCGTTGAGTAAAGAGTGCTCCGAGGAGATCCATGAGTCGATCGATCTCCGGCTGTGTAATAATCAAGGGCGGGACCATGCGCAGTACATGCTCGTTCGCGGCATTCAACAGCACCCCGCGCGCCAGCGCATCGCTGACCACCGTTCTGGCATCGATCGTTAATTCCATTCCCTGTAACAGGCCAAGCCCGCGCACCTCCTGGACGACGCGATAGCGGCTCTTGCAGTCAGCTAAGCCTTTCGCCAAAGACTCTCCCATACGCTTCGCGTTCTCCAGCACAGGCCCTTCAAGCAGGACGTGGCAGACTGCGAGAGCGGCCGCACAGGCCAGTGGATTCCCTCCAAATGTCGAGGCATGGGAGCCAGGAGTGAAGGCCGCCGCCACGGATTCTGTGGCGAGGCAGGCGCCGATCGGGACTCCCCCAGCGAGGCCCTTGGCCAAGGTCATGATGTCGGGCTGAACTCCCAGTTGTTCATAAGCAAAGAGGGTTCCGGTTCGGCCCATGCCGGTTTGGATCTCATCAAAGATCAGGAGGATGTCTTTTTGTGTACAGAGCTGCCTGAGGTTCTTCAGATACTCCCGATCAGCGACGTGCACCCCACCTTCCGCCTGGATCGGCTCCAGCATGATGGCTGTAGTTCTTTCCGTGACGAGCGACTCGATGGCCGTGAAGTCATTGAACGGGGCATAGGCGAATCCGGGCATCAGCGGTTCGAAGCCTTTCTGAACCTTTTCTTGACCGGTCGCCGTGACCATGGCCAGGGTTCGGCCATGGAACGAATTCTTCATCGTGATAATTTCAAAACGAGCCGCTCCGTAGCGCTCATGCCCGTAGCGTCGTGCCAGCTTGATCGCCGCTTCGTTGGCTTCGGCACCGCTGTTACAAAAGAACACGCGGTCGGCGAACGAATGGTCGACCAGCAAACGGGCCAGCTTCACCTGGGGCTCAGTGTAATACAGATTGGAGGTATGGATGAGTTGAGCCGCTTGGCGTTGGATCGCCTGGACAAGGTCCGGATGCCCATACCCTAAAATATTTACTGCGATCCCCGCCACAAAATCCAGGTACTCGCGGCCCTCCAGATCGTAGACCTTCGCACCTCGCCCCCGCACGATCGAGAGCGGTTGGCGGGTGTAAGTCTGCATCAGGTACTTGGCCGCGTCGTCCTTCAATTCCTCAGTCGGCATATGACGTATCCCCTTAGAAAGAAAGGAACGCTAGCACAGGGACAGTAGGAAGAGCAACAAGTGCGGAGGGGAGTGTCAAGCTCAAAAAGAGAGGTCGGATCGGCACTCAAACCGGAAGCGCATCATCGCGTCAAATGATCCTCTCTTCCATTTCGGAGTGTGGTAAGCTGCCTCGCCATGACGATGTGTGGGCAGTGTCAGCAACAGAATCCCGAGGATGCCAACTTCTGCCATCAGTGTGGGGCGAAGTTGATGGACGTGACGGCGTCCGCCGATGAGACAGCCGCTGGGAGCACCGCAGCCCAACCGATTCAGGACGAGGCGACACGCTGGCGCCAATTTGTCGGACCGAATGCCGATTACTATTTGAGAGTCTTCAAGAAATTTTCGGCGAATGGGCAACCGCGATTTGCCCTGTCATGGAACTGGCCGGCGTTTCTCTATATCTCCTTTCTCTGGTTTCTGTACCGGAAGATGTACCTCCATGCGTTTGTCTATGCCGTCGGTCCGATGGTCTCCACCTATCTCACGGGGGATGTGTCCGCCGGGATTGTCTGGAGCGTCATGGCGGGGGCGACGGCCAACTATCTCTATTATTGGCATTGCTGGGAGCATATCGGAGAAATGAAGCGAGCAAGTCGGCTGGATCCGGCTGCTCAAGAAACTGCGCTGAAAGAGTCCGGTGGTGTGCAACCCTACGTCATTTGGGTTGGTGTCGTCTTCTATCTCATTTTCCTGGCGACATTGGTCAAAATGGTTCAGGACGGTCCGCCGGATTTGGATCAGCCGCCAGGTCGGCCGGCCAAGCAAGCGGCGATGCAGCCTCAGGTTTGACCTGCCGGGATAGTGGGTATCCAGGGATCATCTTGATGGAAGAGAGGAATGAGGATGGCTCGACTAGTCTTACTTCGGCATGGGGAGTCGCAGTGGAACTTGGAAAACCGCTTCACGGGTTGGGTGGATGTGCCGCTTTCACCCAAAGGGATCGAGGAGGCGAAGAGTGCGGGAGAGAAGCTGCGCGAGGTGAAGTTTCATCGCGCCTTTACCTCGGTGCTCATGAGAGCGAATGAGACTCTGAGGATTGTCTTGGCGGCGATCGGTCAGACAGGGATCCCCGTCGAAAAGGACAAGGCCCTGAACGAACGGATGTATGGGGAATTGCAGGGGTTGAATAAGGCAGAAACCGCTCAAAAGTACGGTGATGCACAGGTGAAAATCTGGCGGCGCAGTTATGACGTCAGACCGCCGGGTGGAGAGAGCTTGAAGGATACGGCAGAGCGGGCGCTACCTTACTATGAGAAGATGATCAAGCCTCATCTCTTGAAGGGCGAAACGATCATCATCGCCGCCCATGGCAATAGTTTGCGTGCACTGGTGATGGAGCTGGACCACCTTTCGAAAGAAGCGGTCTTAGAGCTGAATATTCCGACCGGAGTGCCGCTGCTCTACGAATTGGATGCGAGCGGCAAGGTCTTGTCGCATCGGTACCTGTAGCAGACCCGATAGTGCTGAGAGGTGAGTGAGGAGTCATGAGCTTCGCTCAAAACGAAGAACTCACAACTCTTGAAGCCTTCATCGGAGTCGGTGGGTGCTCACCCGATATTTTCCAGCAGCCGGCCATATTCCGCAGCAGGTGCATAGTCGATCAACAGCACGAGCAGCTTCTCGCGGTCGCCTGGCTCAATCAGGCCCAGGTCTTCCATGCGGCCTGCTGTTTCGGCACAGATGCCTGTGGGATTAAGCCCTTCCTGATCCACCAGGCGGGCATAGTGTTCACGCCGTTCACTCAACTCCGGTTGATACTCCACCCAAGTGCCTGTTCCAAGTTGCCCAGAAGGCCACCACTGAGCCTGGATGGACTCGAACAGGGCTTCGTTGATAAGGGCTCTGTATTTGGAGGGGATATGGGCGTCGATCGCGGCGAGGGCCCAGTAGAGATTCAGGGAGAGAATCTCCCGGGCGATGTGAGGGATTTGGGCCTCGGCCGCCACGATACCATATTCCTTAAGTTGCGCGGGGGTAATGGGTCCAGGCATCCTCGTGAACAATGCTGTCGCGGCTTCGCTTGGTGTCATGGTTGAGTAACATACTGCACTACGAGATTGCCCCTCAAGCGGTGGTTTGCGGCGCTGTTCCGCAGTAGTCTGGAACACGTCTACAGCCACTATCGAGATGTCGCTGCAACAAGAGTCGTCGCTCGTCGTTTGTGAAGCGTGAAGCGTCAGGATCCGGATACGAAATACATTTCACGCTCGACGCTTCACGAAATGAAGAAATGGCCATGCGATCCGATGACCGGTCTCGAGGGATATGAGGGGCAATGAAGCGAGGTGTGGGGAAGGATAAATCGCCCCTCCCGGCTTGTTCTAGGACGGGAGGGGCGATATCCAACAGAATCAGCGAGTGGCGACTTTTTGAATCACGGCTCCATATGGAGCTGCAGTTCGGTTTTCGGAAGTCTGCCCGTCCTTCTCACCTAAGGAGGCGATCGGCTGGCCCGATTGGGTCACAATGATCTCAACCCGCCGGTTCTTGGTCCGGCCTTCTTCCGTATCGTTGGTCGCGACGGGTCGAGAGTCTGCATAGCCGATGGCTCGGACTCGATCGGCGCCTAGTCCACCCTTAATCAGCGCTTTGCTAGCGTTTTCGGCACGAGCCTGAGACAGCTCCGCATTGTCCTTAAACGGTCGCTTCGGATTGTACTTGACCGGGATACTGTCGGTATGGCCGGCGACTTCGACACTCTGGGGACGGAACTTGCGCAAGGCCACCCCGATGCGCTTGACTAAGGAGGCTCCTGCCGTCGTCATGGTCACGCGCCCCACACCAAAGAGCTCTCCGGACGCCAAGGCCAGCGTGAGCTTGTCGCCACGTTGTTCTAAGACAACCGTGCCTTTTTTGAGATCATCCTGGAGAACACTCGCCAGCTTCTCGCTGACCCGGGAGAGGTCAACGGTACCACGTGCAACGGCCTGCTGTGGAAACGCATTCTTCATCGAGGGTGTGATCTTGGCCGGTTTCGGCAAGCTCTTTCCCACACTCGCCAGGATACGCTTGGCTTGGACGAGCTGTGAGTCTCGGCTGGCGAGTTCCATTTTCAACTCTTGGTCCTTGGCCACCAGCTGCAGGTCAAGGTCCGCGATGCGTTGCATGGCAAAATCAAGCTGGTCGTTGCTGATCGTATACTGCCGCTCGATGTCGGAGACCTGCTGCTTGGCCAACTCCAGACTGCTCTTGGTTCGGTTCAACTCCTGCGACATTTGCTGGTGGTTGTCGCGCGCCGTGCAGATCCCCGCGAGTTCTTGCTCTTTCTGATTGAGTTGTGCTTCCAACGCTTCAGCACGAGTTTTCTCCGCGTTCAACTGAGTGGCGGCCGCAGTGGTCTTTTCTCGCAAGAGGGCTAGTTCCTTTTCCTTGGCCGTCAGCTGTTGCAGGAGCAATTCGAGCCGTGCCTTTTCCTGCTCGATGTCTGCATCCGCCTTTTCTTTTTCTTTTGCTGCCTCTGCTGCCTCGGTTTCCCCCGCTTGGCTCTGGGGCACATCAATGGTGATCGATGTCATGGGAGTAATGGCCGAAACCAGCGCAGAGTCCTCGGAAGCCACTTGCTGAGCAGAGGCCGTCTTCTGGTCGTCCTGCTGACCTGGGCGCATGTCGCCAGGCTGCAGAAAGCTGACGAGCATGGGAAGAAAAGAGGTCCCATCCCCCTCTGAACGAACGTCCGTTGATTGGGTGTCAGCATGAGATAGAGTAGCGGCAGCCAGGCTCGATTCAGACCCATTCACCACGAGGGTAACGAGAAAGGCACACGAGAGAAGTTTCATCGTTCTAATCATGACCCACCTCACAAAATGGTAAAAGTCGGTACTCCGACAAAGCTCAGTTTCAAAATATGAACACCCAATGCCTGCGGTATCCCCTTGTCCTGTTCTCACGGCTTCATGCCGACACCGAAACAGAAGAAAGCGATCCAGCCACAGCACGGGATCTGCTACGGATACAGGCTCTTGAAATTTGGGTGGTACGAGAAAACGCTACTATGTCCTATACGCTCTCTTGTGGCGGTTTGCAACTGGTCCCTGGGCGGTGAGTACGCGGTCCTTAAAGATTGTAGGCTGGCGAAGGGGAGAGAGTGCACATGAGGGGGCTGGTAGGAGGAGCAGTACCTAAAAAGTAATTGTACATACGAAGACCGATCACACTACCTGTAGAGGATTGGGAAGAGGGTAAAAGGGGTAAAGTGGTAAGCTCGTCCCTTGTTGGGAGATGGCATGGCGAATTGCTAGCTCGCATTATTCACGAGTCCTGAACAAGGCGCCCTTCGGGCTTCGACTCCGGCCCCGTCAGAGCAGGGCCTCCGCTCAGGGCTAGCCCTGAGCAGGTGTGAAGCACCGTGTCGAAGTCAGCCAGCGGGCAACGAGCCTGCTGGCTGATGGTCCTGAACGAACGCGCAGCGTTCATGAACTAATCGGACTAGTTCTGTCCCGTACAGGATTTAGGATGGGTATTTCCGCGTCTCGTGTTACAACCTCGTATCTGGGAGGACTTATGACATCCATGAGTTTTCGTATCTATCTCGTCGGTGTGGTTGCCGTCCTGAGCATGTGGGGGGAGGTCCACGCGCAGTCGACCGAGCCCAGCTATGCCTGGCAACAGGGGCCGCTGGACGCCCCACTTGGGGATCAAGCGACGCTTACGTTGTCCTCAGGGTATCGATTTCTGGGGCCAAAGGACACTGAACGTCTCTTGCGGGAGATGGGCAATTTCCCTTCCGGAGCGGAACTTGGGTTGGTCACGAGTGGCTCAGGGGACAGTAATTGGTTTGTAGTGATTCGGTTCATCGATGCCGGCTATGTGGAGGATGATGATGCGTCTGCCTGGAACGCTGATGAAATGCTGGATTCTATTAAAGAAGGAACGGAAGAAGCCAATGCCAAGCGGCGTGAGATGGGGATGGAGGCGCTCAATATCAAAGGGTGGGAGGAGAAGCCACATTACGATAAGGCCACGAACAAAGTGGTCTGGGCCATTTCCGCCGAGACCAGCCATGGGACGACCGTCAATTACAATACCCTCGCGCTTGGCCGTCATGGATATATGAGTATGAATCTCGTAGCCGACCTGGCTCAGTTGCCTACGCTCAAACCTCATGCGGCGAGCCTGTTATCGAATCTCAACTTTGTGCAGGGCAAGCGGTACGTGGATTTCGACAGTACGACCGACAAGGTTGCGGCGGTTGGGCTGGCGGCACTGGTTGCGGGCGCAGCTTTTAAGTCAGGACTCTTCGCGAAGTTGCTTGTAATGATCATTGCCTTTAAGAAGGTCATTCTTCTCGCTGGAGTGGCTGTGGTGGGTTGGGTGTGGAAGATCGTCAAGGGGCGCTCTACGCCGCCGCCGTCGGCTTGATGGGAACGAGATGAAAACGCTGCTTGCCCTGCTCGCCGGGGCGAAATTTGGCAAAGTACTGCTCACCTCCGGCACGATGCTGTTATCGGTCATCACCTATAGTTTTGTCTATGGGTGGTGGTATGCGGTGGGTTTCGTTGGGCTGATCTTTTGCCATGAGATGGGGCACTTTGTGGCAGCGCGACAACGCGGACTGGATGTCGGGGCTCCCACGTTCATTCCATTCGTCGGGGCGTGGATTCAGTTGAAAGAACAACCGATGGATGTAGAAACGGAAGCCTATGTGGCCATGGCTGGACCGGTTGTCGGGACCATCGCTGCTATGGGTTGCTTCTATGCCGCCGACTTCCTTCAGAGTCCGTTGCTTCGGGCGTTAGCCTATGCGGGGTTCATGCTGAATCTCTTTAACCTGATCCCGCTGGCCCCGCTTGATGGGGGACGAATCACGTCGATTATTTCACCGAAAACCTGGTGGATCGGAGCCCCCTTGATTGTGGTGCTCTTTCTTTGGAACCACAGTCCGATGCTGTTGCTTCTCGCACTCCTGTCGATTCCCCACCTCCTCTCCACATTCAGGCAGAATGGTTCGATGATGTCTGAGCGCTATTACGACGCGTCGCCGTCCACGCGCTGGAGCTACGCCACCTACTATCTCTTGCTTGCGGGATTTCTAGGCGTGATGACGTACGAAACGCATCGGGCTGTGGGACTCTAGCAGGAATGAGCTCAGCATAGAGGCCGGGCGGTGGGTGATTGAGCTCACCGGTACCGGTGAGGTGGTGCCCACGGAATACGGCCAACACAACGGTTATCTCCCGTTTTCATCAAGACTCCGGATCAGGACGGCGCGGCCGTGATGGTCGAGCCAGGATTGAATCTGATCACCCACGTGGGCTGGTCGATCAATCCTGGTGTTCTCATCGTGCGGAATCCGGAGTTCTCTTCCCTGGCGATCGCGAATCAGGTATGCGGCACCTTCCACGGCTTGGACTTGCCCAACTATGGATGAGGAAGGCAGTTCTCCAGTGGGGAACTCCAGGCGTTTTTGTTCACCCAGCGTTCCAGACACGATCCCGAGTCCAAGAGACTCTTGCGACAACTGCTCCCGTGAGACAGTCTGGGCACAGCCGGTTGCCAGGACCAGCAGGGCGGGGAGCCACAGGGCATGTCGGTCAGTTGTGAGTGTCGGTATCATCGGTATGCCTCCAGAGCTGAAAGGTATGAGAGTTGGCTTAGGTGAGGAGCCATACGCACTGTGTCGTCACTATTTCATAGCGAGATGGAATGCTCAAGGAAGTGAGGGAAATGGTACGGCTGACTTGGACGAGCAGTGACCTCAGCTACTCTCACGGGTGAGTATCACGACGCGATGGATGGTGACAGCGAAGTTTGCTGGGGAGCTCACGCCGCCTTAGCCGGCCGCCAGCGGAGGCCGACGTTGAGGAGCTCTTGTAGCAATTCGGTGTAGGCGTAGCCAGTCTCTTTGGCCGAATCGGCGAAGTCCTCGTCTTCCGCGATCTGTGGGTTGGGATTGGCTTCCAGTACGTAGAGTTGTCCCTCGGCGTCCATTCTCATATCAATTCGGGCATAGCCGCTTAATCCAAGCGCACGATAGACTCGCTTGGTTAAGTCTTGAATTTCCTGAGCTTTGCCCTCCGGCAGGTGTGCAGCCTCTCGGGAGGTGATGCCATACTTCTGCTGATATTTGCGACTCCATTTCACGCGCTCGGTCGCGATGCGTTTGGCGTCTTCTGGTAGCTTGTCCATGATCAGTTCCCACACAGGCAGCACTTGGAGATGCCCGTTGCCGATGATGCCCACGTACAGTTCACGACCTTCGATATAGCGCTCCACCAAGGCCCCACTTCCCACACTGTTATGGATGAATGCGACCCGCTCACTCAGCTTGTCATCGTCTTCCACGATCGAAGCTTGGGAAATTCCCAGCGAAGCTTCTTCCGTCACTGACTTGACGATCAACGGAAAGGCAAGCTGCTTCGGCCTTTTTGTGGCCCGTCCTTGTGGGACTTCCATGAAGTCAGGGTAGGGAATACGATGGAAGGCCAAGACCTTTTTAGTCAGAACCTTGTCTCGTGCCAACATCAGCCCACGGGGGTTACATCCGGTGTATGGCATGTGCAAGAGTTCAAGATACGAGACCACGTGTTGGTCATAGACCGCTACGCCGTCAAACTCCTCCAATAAGTTGAAGGCGATATCCGGCTTCCACCCATCGATCGCTGAATGAATCACACTGAGATCACTTTTGACGCCGAGTGGATGGACGTCATGACCCAGTTTCCTCAGGGTCGAGACGACGTCATATTCCGTTCGCCAGGCCACCGACGTGAGATCATGCCCAGTCACCTGCTCAGGCGGGACGAGGTCTTCATGCATGAGGACAAGCACGCGGAGCCGCTTCATAGGGCCACCCGGTGTCGCCCACTTCGCAGAAAGTTCATCGTGTGAACCGTCAATAAGATCGTAAAATCGAGCTTGGCCTGTTCTTCCGCCATGGGAACGCGAAGGTTCAGCTCTCGACAGCGCTGGATCATGTCCTCCAGTACCTGATCGATGGTGTACTGATACTCACCGGTCCAGCTTGCAACTTTTTTCCGGACCTCTCGCCGAAATCGGTTCAGAAAAGTGGCGGCGCTCATCCTGTTGGCATGATTCGGTAGGGTGGAGAAGAGTCGTTTGAGGTCGGGGTCATATTGGAGGTGGCGTTCGACTCCATAATGTCGACGTTTGTGTTCGTAATGTTCACGTAGGGTCTTCTTCAGCGTCGGTAGTGCGTCGACTTCCTCGCGTGTGGTGACAGAGGGCGGCGTGTCGGCGAGCTCCTTCATGAGCCCATCAACATACCAAAGTTTTTTCAGGACCGGCCATCCTCGATAGCGCTCCTCCCAGAGCGAGTCCGGCGTCAACCAGACGGCAAAGGTCTCGGCGAAGTCTTCGTCGGGGTGGCTTTGCGCATACCACAAATCCAGGTGACGAACGAAACTGCGGCTGTAGGGCCGTGGGGAGTAATAGAGCGGATACCGCTGCGAGGATTTTCCAAACATATCCTGCCTGGTCTTCCGGCGACGGATCTTGTAGGCGTTCTCGATGGCGTGACCGGCTTCATGGCGGAGAATCCGCAAACACCACTCGGTCGTCCCGCCTTCCACTTCCAACATCTGAGTCTGTTCGAGTTTGGCCAATCGCGGATGAGCCAGGTAAAAAGGAATGGCGATGCCGGGCACTCCGTCGGGAGTAAACCACTCATTCGAGAGCCAGAAATGTGGACGAAACTCCAGGCGATGTTCCTCCAGTTCTCGACTCAATTCTGCGATCGGTTGTTCGACAAAACTGGCCTTCAGTCCGATGTGCAAATCGCACATGGGTAGATCCAAGAGCGCCTCGTCGGCCCATGATGCCCACGGGGCGTCGTCCTGGCCGTTGACTGGAGTCTTGAGTATGTCGGATACCGTGCGGTCCATACGAAAGGTCTTCCACCCGTCCACGCCGGAAGCCACAGCTGCCCCTCTTTTGCAGTAGTCTGCGACGGAGAAGAGATCAAGCCGTGGGGCTCCACTATGGCCTGTCGGCAGAGTGCACGAAAAACTATAGCGTTGAGATCGTATGCCGTCGGTGATCGTCGTTCAGGTGTCTGAAGAAGCGCGAAAGGAGGAGGAAATTGTCCGAAGCCGTACCAGTTTGAACCTTAGCGGGGAGGTTGTTGTCCAGAAAACTGCGGGAGCCGAGCCACCAATGCCGGTATAGAGTTCCAGATGTGATCGATGACCAACTCCACATACTCTCGGGCCTCCACGATATCCCGTTCCCAGTTCGGGAGGGCCTCATGGAGGTCAAGGACCGGTTCGTCCTCACCGAAGGCGACTTCATTAAAGAGAGGGACGTTCAGTCCGAACTTGCTTTGCACGAACTCGCGATGGCCCAGACCCATGGCGATGATGAGATCACTGCGTCGGATCAACTCCTGTGTCAGTGCTCGGGGAGTATGTGCGGATGGATCGGTGCCTTTAAGGCGCAGCCGGTTGAGGATGATGGGATGGACCTTCTGAGGCTTGGCCTCGATACCCGCGGATTCGACATGATAGGCGGGTGGTTGCTCCTGCTGGGCGCGCAACGCGTACTCAGCGGCCATACTTCGGAAGACATTGCCGGTACAGACAAAGAGAATTGATCGGGCCATAGATGATTCGTCCACCTTTCCCTGAGCTGAGCAGTCGACAGCGCGACAATGGAGCCGCTACAATCGGGCTATGAGTCATTCACCGAGTCCAACAACTCTCCCTAAACTAGACGAAGCGACGGAGAAGATGCAAACACGCCTCTGTCGAGCGGTCGGACAGGCCATTGCGGACTATCGCCTCATCGAGGAAGGCGACAAAGTGATGGTGTGTCTGTCCGGAGGGAAAGACAGTTATGGCTTGTTGGATATCTTGCTCGTCTTGCAACAACGGGCGCCGATCCGGTTTGACCTTGTTGCGGTCAATCTGGATCAACGGCAACCAGGATTTCCGGAAGTGGTGCTTCCACAGTATCTCACCAGCCGAGGGATCCCATTTCATATTGAGGCGCGCGATACCTACTCGATCGTCAAGCGACTGATTCCCGAAGGGCAGACGACCTGCTCCTTATGCTCCCGTCTGCGACGAGGCCATCTCTATCGCATCGCTGGTGAGCTTGGCGCCACGAAGATTGCGTTAGGTCATCATCGTGACGATATTATTGAAACCTTGTTCTTGAATCTGTTTTATACCGGCAAACTCAAGGCCATGCCCCCGAAGCTGCGGTCGAAAGACGGCCGGCATCTCGTCATTCGCCCATTGGCCTTCGTCAAAGAGGTGGACCTCGCGCGCTACGCGGAGTTGCGAGGCTTTCCGATCATTCCCTGCGACCTTTGCGGTTCTCAAGAGGACTTGAAGCGTAAGAAGGTCAAGGCTTTTCTTCGGGAGTGGGAACGAGGATCCCCCGGTTGTTCCGACAGCATCGCCGCAGCGGTGACGAATGTGGCACCATCGCTGTTGATGGATCAACGCCTCTTTGATTTTAGGTCGCTGTCATCCATGAACGGCGTTCAACCTGATGAAGCCGAGGGTGATGCGTGGTTGGACCAAGAGCCGGAACCGCATCAGAATCTCGATGGGACTCTCTTGTTACCGTGAGGTCTGGCCGAGCAGGGTCAATGAAACGCGCGCTGATGGGTGGAAGCAAGAGTGGCAAGACGGTTGTGGAGGGCGCCGAGGTCATCAAGGAGTTCAATACCCGTATTTTCTAGGAGATGCTCCATCGCACGGGCACCTTTCCCGCCTACGGCCACATGCCAGCGCTGAGAGAGTGTTCGTAATTCATGGAGCAAGTGGGTTGCCTCTTCGTTCGGTTTTGATTCCGTCAAGGACAAGAGAATCAAGTCTGGATGCACCCGATCGCACAACGTCTCCAAATCCGTCAGGGGAAGATTAGGTCCGAGGTAATACACATGACAACCGCGTGAGGCGGCAAGGTAGGTGACGGCTTGAGCGCCGATTTCGTGATACTCGCCTTTGGGACACGCAATGACCACACGTGGGCCGAAGTCATTTGCCGGCAGCTGATTCATCACCGCAAAGAGTTTTTGTTGGACAATCTTCGTGACGTAATGCTCCACTGCGATATTGACCCGTCCTTCATGCCACAGTTCTCCTACCCGGCGCTGTAAGGGGAGAAGAATGCGCTGCACGGCTTCTTCGAACGGGATCACGGCGATCGCTGCATTCAGTTGTAGTTCAAACCGACTCTTATCAAGCGGATCGAGTCTGGAGATCAGTTCGTCGAGCAGTGATCTGTGGGGGGCGAGCTCCTGCTGTTTCGGGATTGAACTTGCCCGCATCCGTTGAAGCAACGAGTCTCGCCCTTCCATCGCAAGTCCACCGATTGTCTGACCGCGATCCAACTCTTCCTTCAGGAAGCGGAAGAGAGAAACGTCCTCATCACTGTATTCCCGATAGCGATTAGCGCTTCGTGAAGGTTTGACAAGGCTATATCGACGCTCCCACACCCTGATCACATCCTTTGAAAGCCCTGTCAGTTTCGCAACTCTATGAATTCTATGTTTATTCATATTGTTATATGAATTATTAGCCGACCGTCCAATGTTTGTCAAATATAATTCTATTAGACTATTGACGCATTGGACATAGTGCACTATACATTAGACATACAATGAACAAGTATTGTACATCAGGGGAAGGAGATCGTCATGGCAGGTAAATTCCAGCGATACCTGGGCACGCCGGGGGGCGCCCTGTTTCTTGGTGCCGCCCTGACGATCGGAGCAATCATCGTGGTCTTTGGTGGGGAGCACGCTCTCTCCTGAACCGAGTTCTGTGTGAGCTGCCATCCCAGACGTACCCGTATGAGGAATTAAAAAAGTTCTCCCACTATGGAGCATTAGGGGCCGATCCAGGTTGTAAGGATTGCCACGTCCCTCAAGGGTTAGGGAACCTCCATCTTGCTCTATGGACTCACACCTATGATGGAATTCGGGCGTTGCTCGCAGAGATGAAATATGACTACTCAACGATCGAGAAATTTAAGGACGAATGCGACCCTCGTCACAGGTTCTACTCGACTATCACCATGGTGCTGTTCTGTTGATAGTAGAACTCTCCGGGCTGTCGACGGTGTTGAGGCCGCAATAGGAGGTCGCGCATGAGGAGTGAGATAATCGGACAATGTATTCTGGTATTGGTCCTGACTCTCTCAGAAGGGATCGCCTCTTCTGGAGAATTCATGCCACTAGATCCAGTTCCAGCCGACTACGCCAAGAAAACAATGCCAACCGGCTGGTGGACGGATCCAAAGGTCATTAAAGAGGGCAGAGACATCTATTTTGGTGATGCCCACCCACTTGTCGCCTGTCACTCCTGCCATGGTCAGGATGGACGACCTGTAAGTAGTGGCGGGGGACTCCGCGACCAGAAGAATGTCAGCCGTTTCTCAGACAGCTACTGGTACTGGCGAGTGGCGGAAGGGATTCCCAAAACGCCTATGACGCCCTGGAAAGCGCTCCTCTCGGAAGACCAGATATGGAAAGTGATCGCCTTCATACATACGTTCTCGCATAAGGGGAAGCCCTCGCAGCACAGAGATTATACGCCAGAGGCGCGATCAAAGAAGATCACGGTCAAAGATCTGGTTCCGATGGTTCTAGTTCCGGCAGGGGAATTTACCATGGGGAGTAACGAGGGGAATGACGATGAAAGGCCGGTGCATCGAATCCATCTCGATGCGTATTACATAGATAAGTACGAAGTGACGGTCGGGCAATATGGGGAGTTCCTCGATACCAACAGTTTTGATCCTCCACCGTCCTGGACAACCATGGCTCAGCCATCCTATGAGAACCGTCCAGTTGTCAACGTCGATTGGAAGGATGCGAACAACTATTGCAAGTGGGCCGGCAAGCGGCTGCCGACAGAAGCTGAATGGGAGAAGGCGGCACGGGGGACGGACCAGCGTCTCTATCCCTGGGGCAATGATCCGCCTACTCCGCAGCGAGCAAACTATGGGAAGACGACGTGGGATAACCATGCTGCGTTAGTCCCGGTGGGACAACTAGAAGACGGCAAGAGCCCCTATGGGATCTATGACATGGCGGGAAATGTCTGGGAATGGGTCAGTGACTGGTATGACCCGGATTATTACACCAATAGCCCATTGCGAAATCCAACTGGTCCGGAGGCGGGTAAGTATAAAGTCATGCGGGGAGGCTCGTGGGATCTTGCCCCCGAGAACCTGCGGTCTTCGCGTCGAGATTTTAACGTCATGTCAACCACGGACTACGACTCGCCGGCATATCGGAACTTCAATAGTGGGTTCCGGTGTGCAAAGAGTCCGTAAGATTAAGTTTCCCAGGCATGCTGACACGGCCACGAAATATGCTGAAACTGCCGTGACCCATCTCTCTCAAGTTAAGTGACGAGTATGCATCTTTCACAGAGATAGTTTATGTGAACGGGCAGGAGACGATCTTCCTGCCCGTGTTACAGACTCTGCCGGTTTGAATGGGCAGATTTACATGCACCTTCTACGCAAGTGTCCACGCGACCGGTGAGCCTCAATCGGTTTCGTGCAAACCAGGCATAGGCTCTCACAACAAGTGGCTCAATGAACGAAAGACGGGTGAGCCTCGCCAAAAATCTGAGGCCGACTGCCTCCCACATAGCCCGAAACACATCAACGCCAGTGATGATGGTCCCATCAGCCCAACGGGCATGAATGATTTTCCCAAGTTCAGTGCGCGATATATCTATTGATGCTGGGTTGTAGTCCGACCGTGAAAAGTCGCAAAATATCAGAAGCCGACGCCTGTCCAATCGCCTCATAAGAGCAATCTCTCGATCGCAAATCGGGCAGGCCCCATCGAAGAGTACTGTAAGCGGGTATGATGTCATCTGATTGACCTTTCCTCGCTCTCAAGCGATTCTCTCTCCATATCATAAGCCTCATGAGACCACATCGGAGTTTCTAGCCTGGGGCGACATCGCTCGATAGGCTTATTATTTCCATGCAACAATATGATTTATTTAACGAATAATATTAACACATTCATTCTGTCGAGATGTCCAATGTGTGTCAAACATTTTTCAATAAAACACTTGACACATTGGACAGTAATTATATATACAGTAAACATACATTAGACAGACATTGAACGCAGCTCCAAATGGAGGTCGTTATGACAAGAGCAATGGTGGAGAAAACGCATGCTAGGCATCTCAACAACCGTGACGCTTCAACGATGTCAATCGATCAATACGTTCCAATTGGCCATAAGCCTGCCTTGGCGATTCACGCTCACCAGCGTCATGCCTCTTCTGTAATCGCGAATCAAACACATTGCACAAGATGTGGCGGCCTCATGGTGCAAGAATTCTACATAGATTTACGGGACAACATCGATGAATCGGCGTCTCCCGCGAAGCGCTGTGTCCAATGTGGTGAGGTGATCGATTTCGCCATTCTGATCAATCGCCAGCAGGCACAACTGTCCATGCCAATTCAGCAGGGGAAAGAGATATCACAAAGTAATCAAATGACCAAAGATCACTAGGGGTATCTGCATCCAAACCAAGGAGGTCTCTTATGCGGAGTCGAATGGGGGTTCAGATTGGATTAGGGATGGCATTGGTTGTTGGAGCCATCACCGTTACAACAGCCGCGGAACCGTCGACGAATGAGAAGGACATGGTGCTCATCCCTAAGGGTGAGTTCACCATGGGCAGCAGCGAACATGCGGATGAATCCACACACCAGGTGGTGCTTGATGCCTATCTAATTGATAAGTTTGAAGCATCAAACGCACGCTACAAAGAATTCATGAAGGCGGCCGGTCATCCAGCACCGGCTTATTGGGACGACCCAAGACTCAACAAGTCCAACCATCCGGTTGTCGGTGTGAGCTGGACTGATGCAAGCGCATTCTGCAAGTGGGACGGCAAACGGCTTCCGACGGAAGCAGAGTGGGAGCGAGCAGCCAAAGGCCCACAAGGCGATAACCATTACCCATGGGGGCATATGCTTGATCCTAAGAAGGCCAACTATGGACAGCTGGTCGGCAAGACAACACCGGTGGACTCGTACCCTGACGGGGTCAGCGGATTTGGAGTCTACAACATGGCAGGAAATGTGTTCGAATGGGTCGAGGATTGGTATGACCTGAAATACTACAAGGAAAGTCCGGCCCTGAATCCCCGGGGCGCGGAGAAGGGTTACAATTTTGCCAATCAAGGACCAGTGCGGGTGCTACGCGGTGGTTCCTGGCTGGCACCGGAGAGCTCACTCCATACGAGCCATCGATTCTGGAATCAGCCGGACAACAACAGTTACGGCGTGGGACTCGGATTTCGTTGTGCGAAGTCGGTCCAGACCGTGTCCGACGAAGTCGTGCAAGCAGGCCGTGACGCATTCATCCAGGCATTAGTCGCCATGGGAGCTGAGAAGAATGCCGAGGCGTTGGCTGCTATTGAGAAGGCGTTGGCCTCGGAGCCGGGGAATCAGGAATATCTTGCAACCCGTGAGCTCATCAAGAAGAGCATGAAGAAGAAATAGTCGAAGGCTGGGAAGGGGGGTATTACCCCCCCCCCTCCTGGCCCAAGTGATGATACGAGGTCTGAAAGTGATTAGCTCTGACACTACGAGTCCAAATCAATCGACAGCGAACCCTGCGGCAATCCCGGGGACCTCTCTCATCCTTCTCACTGGCGCAAGCGGGTACATTGGCGGCCGTCTTCTGCCGTCATTGGAGAATCAGGGTTACCGATTGCGCTGTATGGCCAGACATCCAGATATTCTTAAGCAGAAGGTCCGACCCTCAACTGAAGTTGTCGCCGGAGACGTGCTTGATCGAACAAGCCTGGACAACGCATTGCACGGGGTCGATGTGGCCTACTACATGGTTCACTCCATGAGCTCGACCGGCTCGTTTGAGGAGACGGACCGGCAGGCGGCCAAGAACTTTAGCCAAGCGGCGAAGGCAGCAGATGTGAAGGGGATTATCTATGTTGGAGGACTCGGTCGTGATGAGGAAGAACTCTCGGCACATTTGCGCAGTCGGCACGAGGTTGGAGATATCTTGAGGCAGTCGGGCCTGCCGGTCTGTGAGTTTCGCGCATCCGCCGTGATTGGTTCCGGTAGTGCTTCGTTTGAGCTGGTTCGCGCGTTAGTCGAACGCTTACCGATCATGCTCACTCCGAAGTGGGTCAAGGGGAAGGCCCAGCCGATCGCAATCGACGACTTGCTGGATTACCTAATGGAAGCGCTTCGGATTCCAATCTCCAGTTACCGCATCTACGAAGTCGGCGGGGCGGACAAAGTTTCCTACGCGGATATGATGCGGGCATACGGCCGGCAACGCGGGCTTATGCCTCTTATCATCCCAGTGCCGGTCCTCACCCCTTGGCTTTCTGCCCTGTGGTTGGGATTGATCACGCCGCTCTACGCTCGAATCGGGCGGGCGATTATTGAGAGCATTGTCCATGTCACGGTGGTGCGGGATAACGCGGCGCTGACCACGTTCCCTGTACGTCCGATGGGAGTCGATGAGGCCATTCACCGAGCCCTTGCCCGTGAGGAGCGACATTTCTCAGAAACCCGCTGGTCCGATGCGATCTCCTCATCGGGGAAGCTTCCCTCATGGGGAGGCGTGCGGTTTGGCACGCGCATCGTCGATTCACGGACGTTGACAGTTGTAGCCCCATCTGACGTCGTCTTCAGATGTATTGAGAGGGTCGGGGGTGATCATGGCTGGTATGCGTGCGACTGGCTCTGGCGTCTGCGAGGTTACATCGATCTGCTGCAGGGAGGCGTCGGCATGGGACGCGGACGGCCTTCTTCCCTAACCCTCCGCGTCGGCGATACGGTTGACTCCTTTCGCGTCGAGGCTATTGAGCCCAATCGCCGCCTGCGACTTAAGTCCGAGATGAATTTGCCCGGCAGGGCATGGTTGGAGTTTGAAGTCACGGAAGAAGGCACCTCAACAAAAATACGGCAGACGGCGATCTTTGACCCGGTGGGACTGAAAGGGCAACTGTACTGGTATTCCCTCTACGTGCCGCACGAGTTTGTATTCGAAGGGATGTTGGGGGGGATTGCGCAAGCCGCGTTGCGAGAAATGGGAGACGCCGCCATGCCACAAATGCCTAGTGAGCAGACCGCGACAACGTATCGTTCATGAAGCTGAGAAACGGAGAGAGTCGAGACTACTTCTACGGGGACACCCACTTGTGATGGAGGTCTGCAATGCATACAGCAAGCATCATGGTGATCGCGGCGCTGACAGTCACATTCACAATAGTGAGTGGAACAGTCCGTGCTGAAGAGCAATTGTTGCCAAAGGATATGGCATATATCGGGCAAGGAGGGTCGATGATGGGTCTCGACCGGGAAGAGTCCGTAGCCACGGGTAAAAAGCTCACATTGTACGAACGACGTATGAAGGCGCCCTGGTCTGCCGAAGCACTGAACGATGAAAGTCCGGCTCATATGGTGTTTCTGGATCCATACTTCATTGATAGGTATGAAGTCTCGAACAAAGACTATGGTGAATTCATCAAGGCAAAAGGCCACCCGGCTCCGGCGTACTGGGACGATCCCCGTCTTAATAAGTCTCAACAGCCCGTCGTCGGGGTGAATTGGGAGGACGCGAGAGCCTTCTGCGAATACCGTGGCAAACGGCTGCCGACGGAAGCGGAGTGGGAAAAGGCTGCTCGAGGGCCAGATGGCAATCTCTATCCCTGGGGCAATACTTTTGATCCAGCGAAAGCCAATTATGGGAAAAAGCACGATGCCACTATGCCCGTCGATTCATATCCAGAAGGAGCCAGCTATTATGGCCTGCACCATATGTCCGGCAATGTCTTCGAGTGGGTCTCCGACTGGTATGACCCACGCTACTATGGACGGCTTGAAACGAGCGTGAATCCAGCCGGCCCGTCTCGACCCTTGTGGATGGGTGGTACCGGAACGTACGTGGATCGTTTGACCATCGGTGAAAAGCGGATCATACGCGGCGGCTCATGGATCGCCCCGGAGGGTACAGCCAGGGCAACCCATCGGTTCTGGAATCATCCACTCAATAACAGCTACGGCGTGGGTCTGGGATTCCGTTGCGCGAAAACTGCCTCACCAGAAATCGATCAGAGTATCAAAGAGGCCGCCATCTTGACCTACGTCGAAATGGGCCGAGAGCGATTTTCGGAGGCCCAGCAGACCCTTGCCCAAGGGTTGGCCCTTGACCCTAAGAATACGGAGCTTCTGGAGCTTCGACAATTGATTGAGCAATCGATGACGCGACAGTGACGGAAGATTTCACGCGTCTATGATTATGGTTTGATCGTGACGGAGGCGCACCGATGATACACACCAAGATGTTTTATCGAGGGATTGTCCTCATCGCCCTACTCGGGGCCTCATCCCTCCACGCTGGTCCTATCGATTCATCCGGGCACGCGCATCAGGATAAGGCGCAATTAGTCCATGAAGCCAATCATGAGGTGGACTACGCATGGGAGGTCTATCATCGGGCAGCACTAGGGGGGACAGTTGCCTCACCTGCTCTCCAAGCAGAAATCGAGCAACACCTGCACGAAGCCCGAACTCTTGTGACCCAGGCGCAAGAAGCAGCTGACCGAGGAGATGAGCGAGTCGTAGAGGATCTTGTGAAACAAGTGAGACTCCATACCACCCAAGCCATCCAGGGTAGCAAGGAGCAGAAGAAATGATCACTGGTCTGTGGCGCAGATCAATTCAGTTCAAGAGAATGGCGATCGTGGTTGTCACGGCCTTTGCGTTCATGCAATCGCTCACGGTGGAAGCGTTGTCGGGGACGAAAGATCTCGACCCGGTTTCGATGATCACGATTCCAGCCGGAGAATTTCTGATGGGCAATCCAGAGGGAAAAGGCCGGGATGATGAGAGGCCGCAGCGCTCCGTCTACCTCGATGAGTTCGCAATCGATCAAGTCGAAGTGACGAATGAGCGGTATATGGCCTTTGTGAAAGCGATTGGTCATCGTACACCGCCCAATCCCTACGGCACCGGACCCCTCCAGTCCATTAAGGGCATTGAGCAACTGCCGGTGGTCCAGACGACTTGGTACGACGCGAAGGCCTATTGTAGTTGGGCGAAGAAACGGCTACCCACGGAAGCAGAATGGGAAAAGGCTGCGCGTGGCACGGACGGCCGCCTCTATCCATGGGGAAATGAACCGCCGACTGCGAAGCGAGCGAACTTTGATCGGGAATGGGAGGATAAGCAGACCCTGCACCCTGTCGGATCGCTTCCCCTCGGAGATTCACCCTACGGTGTGAAGGATATGGCAGGGAACGTGAGGGAGTGGGTCTCTGATTGGTACGACGCGGAATACTATCAACACGCGCCTGATCGAAATCCCCAAGGGCCTGACAAGAAGGGAGTAGTCCGATCGATTCGTGGCGGATCCTGGCATAGTCCGGCATCTGATATCACCGCATCGGCTCGTGGGCGGGGTGGATTCGCCCTCCAGACCCATGGCACCGGATTTCGCTGTGCCCGTAGCCTTGAGAAAATGTCGCACCAATAATCAGGAGTCCGCGATGGTGTTGAGAGGGATTGGATCAAAAGCTACAGAGGGCCGGAGGCCGGTTCCGTATGTTCCTCAGGTGACGCCGAACTCCGCACGGCGTCGCCCGCTGAGGCAGACAGGTCCCCTCGGGATCGAGGGGCCTGTCTCCTTGGCGAACGGGAAACTTTGTTGTGGACAGTTTCCATTATTGACGGGTGAAAGGAGCGCAGCATGGATATGAGCCTTGTCTTTTTGTTCGCAATGGGATTCTTGACTTGTGCACTGGTGGCCGGACTGTCTCAGACCGTGAGCGTGGCCGTTACGAGACGGAGTAAACGGAAAAGGCCTATTCAGGACTGAAGAATGGCTGATTGCCGCTTCATCTGTGTCGAGGAATTCCATGGGAACCACTGGGAAACCAAGTGATGCATCGGTTTTCTCCCATCCGACGAGACACGATGCTTGCGCGCGATGTGGAGGACTGATGGTCATGGCGCACGTTGTCGATTTGCAGGGGCACGCAGGTGAGGTCATCTTCAGGGGGTTCCGGTGCACCAATTGCGGGGAGTTCATCGATCAGATGGTGTTGGCGAATCGGCTGAAGCCAGCGCCTCAGCCGATCGTAGGGACGAAAAAACGGAAGTTTGCACGACGGTGAGTCACAATAAGCCGGAGACAGAGAAATAAGACGACCAGGGATCGAATTGGTCACAGCCATATCTGAGATGTCAACGGTATTAAGTGAGGGTCTTGCCGAAGGATAAACCTATGAAGATCGTTGTCACTGGAGGCACAGGATTTATTGGCCGAGCGTTGTGTGCCACCCTCACTCGGGGAGGCCACAGGGTTACTGTCTTGACCAGGCATACGGGCCAGAGCCATCGTCGACCTGAATTGCCGATTCAAGCAGTCGAATGGAACGCGCGGGACTCAGGCCCCTGGGAGCAGGTCCTGGAAGCAGCGGATGCGGTCATCAACCTTGCTGGTGCGTCCATCGCCGACACACGCTGGACCGACGTGCGCAAGCAACTCATCATCGATAGTCGAATTCTCACCACACGCTTACTAGTCAGGGCTCTCTCCCGCTGGTCGTCGAAGCCAGTGACATTCATCAGTGCGTCCGGCATCGGGTATTACGGCGCCACCGACGATCACCGTCTGGATGAAGGTGCGGCGCGCGGTGATGGTTTCTTAGCCGATCTGTGCCTCGGATGGGAATCAGAGGCACTACGGGCTGCTGAGCATGGGGCGCGGGTCGTCACGCTGCGCACTGGAATGGTCCTGGAGCAGGACGGTGGGGCTTTGCCTAAGATGCTGTTACCTTTCCGATTCTTTGCCGGTGGTCCCATCATGCCGGGAAGTCAGTGGGTTTCCTGGATTCACCGCCGTGATCATATCGGTCTGATCCAGTGGGCTCTCAGCACACCGACGGTGTCAGGTCCGATCAATGTTGTGGCTCCAGAGCCGGTGACGATGAAGACGTTCTGTGAAGTTCTTGGGCGGGTGCTTCACCGACCGTCATGGCTCCCCGTTCCAAGGTTTGCATTGAACATGCTCCTTGGTGAGTTGGGCACATTGATGACAACCGGCCAGCGGGTGATCCCGGCAAAAGCAATCGCTGGAGGGTATCACTTTCAGTATCCGACGCTGGAATCGGCTTTGAAGGCTATTCTCGTGGAGCCAACAAGCATTCGGAGTGCGGCGTAAGCCGAGCGGTCAGTGAAAGCGGTAGGCAACCAGGTTTATTCCACAGTAGTGTAGGTTGGCAAGGGACTCGATGGAATGGATAGGATCTTGATGTATCTGGTTCTTTTGACACTGATGATTGTGGCGGGGGAAGTGCTGTATCTCTCCGTTGCCCGCGTTGCAGGCCTTCACTGACACCGAGGCTGATATGTTGCCTACAAAGCGGTGGGCTCCTGAGAATCTCAACTGCCTATGACTAGGGTGTAACAGGATTGATGGCCGGTATTCTGGTTGTCCACCGCACTCTGCGTAGTTGTATTGGAAAGGCTTAGATAATTAACAGGAGGTGCGCTTATGCCAATCCCCGGCGTGCATATTGCGGCAGGATTGATGATGGGGCTTCTCGTGGTCGGTTCGGCTCTCGCGGACCAATCCCCGAGCCAGGCTCCGTATGGGGCAGGAGATGACAGCAAGCCTCGCGGGGTCATCGGGATCTCTCTCCAGGTGGGGGCTGAGCGGATCGGAGATCCAGCCATCCTGTATGTCGGCATGGTTCATCCTGAGGGACCAGCTCAGCAGGCGGGTCTCGGGCATGGGGATGAAGTCGTGAGTATTGATGGAACACCGGTGAAGGGAAAACGGTATGAGGAAGTGGTCGGTATGATTCGAGGAGAGCCAGGAACCGCCGTGAAAGTCGGCGTGAAGGGGGAAAACGGTCTTCGTGAGCTGTCGATCACGCGTGTGGCCGGCGACAAGCTCCCGAAAGGACCGACAGGATCGCATGGCAGTCCGGCGCGATAACTATTGATGGAATAGGACAGGCTCATGCGTGGAATCGTCTGGTTCAGAAGAGATCTTCGCCTCGCTGATCAACCCGCTCTGACGACTGCCTGTGAGGAATGCAACGAGATCATCCCGCTGTTTGTGTTTGCTGAACCGTTGCTGCAGTCGAAGGAATTTGGATCAGCCTGTGTGAACTTTATGCTGGGATGCTTGGATGAGCTCCAAGCATCCCTCACTGCACTCGGACTGCCTCTGCAGTGGCGACGAGGGTGCCAAGTAGACGAAGTCTTTCGAGCAGCCCTCGAATGGGAAGTCGATGCAGTGTATTGGAACCGAGATTATGAGCCGCGCGCACTGCTGCGAGATCAGGCTGTTCAGGAACGACTGGCTCGTGAAGGCATTGCCGCGAAGACCTTCAAAGACCACGTGGTCTTTGAGGCAGAGGAAGTACGTGGTGCCACCGGCGAACCGATGCAACGCTATAGTGCCTATCGTGCTCGATGGTGGGCCAAGTGGCATGCGGTCAAACCAACGGTCCAGCCTGTCCCCCATCTCTCGATGACCACGAGGAAAGCTGTCAGGTTGTCCTTATCGCCGCTTCCAACAGCCGAGGAGCTGGGCTACGAACGCCTGGTCCCGTGGGTTGCCCCGGGAGAGGGTCATGCCCGCGAACAATTGCGTTGGTTCGTCGAGGGTCCTATCCACCGGTATACCGATGGTCGGAATCGTCCCGCAATCGAAGGGAGTGCAAAGTTGTCCCCGCACTTTCGATTCGGGACACTTTCCCTAAAGGAAGCGGTGCAGATCGCCCTGAAAAGCCTGTCCGGAAGAGGACCGGTCTCTCGGACGGATGTCCTGACCTGGATCGATGAACTGATCTGGCGTGAGTTCTTTCACCAGGTCTTAGCGGCATTTCCGCATGTGGTTGACGGGCCATTTCGCCAGACGGTCGTGCCACCGTCACGGGACCCTGGCCCGGAGCGGGACGTCTTGTTCCAGGCTTGGTGCGGCGGACGGACGGGGTATCCGATTGTGGATGCCGGGATGCGGCAACTCAATCAGACAGGCTGGATGCACAACCGTGTCCGCATGATCGTGGCGTCCTTTCTGATCAAGGACCTTCGGATCGACTGGCAGAGTGGTGAGCAGTACTTTATGCGCCACCTGCTCGACGCGGATGTGGCGGCCAACAATGGGAATTGGCAATGGTGTGCGTCGACCGGGACTGATAGCATGCCGGGCTATCGAATTTTCAACCCAGCGCTTCAGAGCAAGAAGTTCGACCCTGACGGGGTCTATATCCGCCGCTATGTTCCTGAACTCGCCCATGTATCGGCGAAGAGAATTCATGAGCCGCATCTCATGACCGCAGATGAACAGGTTCTGGCTGGATGCCGAATCGGGACAGATTACCCTGTTCCGGTGGTGGATCATCAACGTGCGCGTCAGGAATATCTCAATCTTGGGAAGCAAGAGGCAGCGAGATGAGGGCGTCCCCGATTCGCATTGGAATCAGTCGGTGTCTGCTCGGAGATGAGGTTCGCTTCGATGGCGGACACAAGCAGGACCACTTCCTGACAGAGATTTTGGGTCAGTATGTCGAGTGGGTACCGGTCTGTCCTGAGGTAGAGGCGGGATTGGGGACCCCGAGAGAAGCCATGCGGCTGGTGGGCAATCCACGGCATCCCCGACTGTTGACGATCACGAGTAAGCACGATCACACTCCAGCCATGGAGGCCATGATTGAGGAGCGCCTCGACTCTCTTGGTAAATTGAACCTCTCAGGGTTTGTCTTCAAGAAAGGCTCCCCCAGTTGCGGAGTTGAGCGAGTACGCGTGTATACGGTCCAAGGGATGCCAAGCCACAGTGGATCCGGTCTGTTTGCTCATGCGTTTCGAGATACATTTCCCCTTATTCCTGTCGAAGAGGAGGGCCGACTCAGCGACCCGTCACTTCGTGAGAACTTCATCGAGCGGGTGTTTTGCTATCGTCGGCTGCAAGACCTGTTGCACAATGGGTTCAACAGACAGGAGCTGATTCGCTTTCACACGATCCACAAGTATTTGCTGTTATCCCATAGCCCACAACACTACAACACGATGGGACAGCTGGTCGCTCAGGCAGAACGGTATCGCCCTAAGGATCTGACGGTGAAGTACGCCGAGCTTTTTATGAAGACGTTGTCGGTGCGAACGACAGTGAGCAAACACGTCAATGTCTTGCAACATGTCCTGGGCCATTTCAAGAAGCGATTGGACTCGCGTGAAAAGACCGAGCTGTTGGGCGTAGTCAGTGACTATCATCATGGGCTGACACCCTTGATTGTTCCGTTAACCTTGATCAAGCACTATGTCCATATATTCGACATGAGCTACATCCGTGACCAGGTGTATCTCAATCCACACCCCAAGGAACTGATGTTGCGGAATCACGTGTAGAAAGGGACTCCCATGCCGCATGTTGTCATCGAAGCAGCCGGAGATCTTCAGGCGTTGTATCAGAATTTCACCCCGATTCTTCAGCGGACGGGAGGAGAGATACTCAAGATTCAAGAGTTCTACCTGTCCAGAAGCGGCAAAGAGGCGTTATTGGAGGCGGTCGCAATCGACCAAGGGACCGCAAACAATTTTTTTGTCCAGCTGAAGTTGCACGAGAGCGCCATCACGGTTCGATTGCTGCCTGCCACGGATCCTGAGAAGACGCCTGCAGTCAAGAAAGTGATGGCTCTTGTGGCAAAGTTTATTCGGACGGTGTACCCGGAGAGTCGCTATGGGAAGACCAATCTCCAGGAATACTTGACCACAATAGACTCCGTGTGAGCGTGGTCAGCCCATCCGCGTTGGGTTGGGGTAACCCCTGTTCCCTTTTCTGATGGGGTGAAATCTCACGCAGATACGGGGCAAAGGAGAATGTATGAAATCATGGAGAGTAGCGTGGCTATGCGTCATCAGCTTTGGGATCAGTGGTGCAGGGCTGTCCACCGCCTTCGCGGAAGAGGGCTTGTTTGGGACACCAAAAGGAACAGAGGGCACCAGGATTTTCAAAGCCACCGAGCACCCCTCCTACAGCGGCAAGTTCAGGCTTAAGGGTGGTGCGCCATTCTTGATCGGCGGCATGAAGGATCAATCTCCCTGGGACCATCTCGATTATGCCGGTAAACATCTCGCTCCGGTACAGGGCACGATTGAGATCGAGGTCAATGAGGTGCTGAATAGCGGCCGAGTGATGGCGCAGTTCACGGAAGAATCGGATCACTATCGGATTGTGTTTGACCGGTTCGCCGGGAAACAGCCGTTCCATGATGGTGGAATTGCCACGCGGGTCTATGAGCACGGCGATTCGAACAACGGCGATCCGCTCTATCCCAAAACCTGGTTGTACTTGGCAGGCTGGGGAACCGCCACCGTCTTCAAGAATGATGAGGTGCTGTATAAGGACTATGACGCCCATTTTATGGTGATGGAACGATCCCGGGATCCTGACACCCATCAGGTTCAGTATCCTGTGAAACGCATGCTGCCGGGAGGTGAGACCGATCCAGCGGGAATGGAAATTGATCTGTGGGTCCGATCCAAAGAGCAGAACCCCAAGAACTTTCCACCCTATGAGACTTTTCTCCATCTCTGTTGGGAAGAAGTCACATGGCGTTGAGCGTCCACAAATACGTGCTATCTTCTCTCAACCCATCGGTGTGGGTTGGGTGCCTCATGTGGGTGTTGGTGCTCCTATTCGGCTCGACACCGTCCGTTGCATCAGAAGTTCAGGTCTGGAATTTTGATCAGGACAACCCGAACAGGGTCCCCGCCGGTTTCCATATCGGGATCCTATTCGATGGGCGAGCAGCCGGAGACTGGCAAGTGATCCCAGCGGAAAATCCTGTCAGCCCACCGAACGTGTTGGCCCAGCTTCAAGGGAAGGGAGCCGAGCATGCGTACAAACTTGTTCTTGTGCAAGGTACGGAGGCCGAAGATATCAACTTGAGCGTCAGGCTCTTACCCATTGCCGGGAAGGCCGATATGGGGGGTGGCCTCATTTGGCGAGCGGCAGATGATCGTAACTACTACCTTGTGCGAGCCAATCCACTAGAGCAGAACATCCGGATCTATCGGGTCGTCAACGGTGTACGGCACATGATTCAAAACTTTGACCATGTGATCGACATACGCCGCTGGCATCGCCTACACGTCCAGATGCGCGGGTGCGATGTTCATGTCTGGTTTGATGAGCAGGAGGTGTTTACACTCTGCGAGCGAACATTTGCCAGGGGGCGTGTCGGGCTGTGGACCAAGTCCGATGCGGTTACGTATTTTGATGATTTACACCTAGAAGTGGCGCGGTGAAGTGTGTAGTAAAGAATTGGTCAGTCGTTCCATAATTGCACGGCCACGAAACGCCGTGCCTCTACGTCGAAGGAGACGAAACTCATGAGTGATTCGATGAAGGGGGTTGTTTTGGTAGGTCATGGCGGTATTCCCAAAGACTGCCCGCAAGAACTGGTGACGAAGTTAAAACGGTTAGAAGGTCAACGGCGTGCGGCGAAACAGCCTCCATCCCAGGAAGAACTTGAGTTGGACCAGAAGATCCGTCATTGGCCACGGACTAAAGCAACCGATCCCTACCAATCGGGGCTGGAGGCCGTGGGGGCTGCGCTGCGCGCACACCTGAATGGTGTCTTGTTTGCCATGGCCTACAACGAATTCTGCGCACCGACATTGGAAGAAGCCGTGGAGGATTTGGTGAAACAAGGCGCGACATCAATCACCGTGTTGACGACGATGTTCACGCCGGGCGGCTCTCATTCGGAAGTCGAGATACCTGAGATTTTGGATCACTTACGGCCGTTGTATCCCACTGTTGACCTGCGCTATGCCTGGCCGTTCGATTTGCAGCTGATCGCGAAGACCCTATCAGAGCAGTTGCGGAGCTGGTCGTGACATCGCCTTCGACGACAAGGCGGGGAAGCCTGACTGTCGGGCACACGTTCTGTCCAGAGTGTCTCAAGAAATGAAATAATTCACCATGCCTTCAACTCCCAATGTACTTATTATCGGCGCCGGGCTTGCCGGATTGGCCTGTGCGCGTCGTCTGACGAACGCCGGCTTCACGTGCACGGTCCTTGAAGCGTCCGACGGCATCGGGGGGCGTGTCCGCACGGATCGTATTGAGGGATTTCAACTCGATCGCGGATTTCAGGTTTTTCTTGCCGGCTATCCAGAAGCGCGTGAGACGCTGGACTATCCCGCATTGGAGCTCATGCCGTTTCATGCCGGAGCTCTCATTCGTCGCGACGGACGCTTTCACGTGATGAGCGATCCCTTTCGTAGGCCGCAAGGCCTTCCACAGATGTTACTTAGCCCCATCGGTTCGCTTGCCGACAATGTGAGGATGCTGCGTATGCGTCGGGACGCCTTGCAGCAGCGCCTGTGCTCTGCAGTGAGAGACCCTGCCCAGCCGACTCGTGATGTGTTGCAGACCTATGACTTTTCTGACGCAATGGTGAGGCATTTCTTCCGACCGTTTCTCTGCGGCGTGTTCTTGGAGTCGGAATTGAACACGCCTTGTTGGATTTTTGAAGTGGTCTGGGCTGCGTTCTGCCGAGGAGTCACCGCCTTACCACGAGATGGTATGGGCGCTATCGCACAACAGCTCACGGCTACGTTGCCTCCGGAGGCAATTCGTTTGAAACAAGCCGTCCAACAGATTCAGGGCTCGAACGTGGTGCTGGAATCAGGAGAATCGCTCACGGCGGATGTGCTAGTGGTGGCGACGGATGACGCGACCGCGGCCCGCTTGCGTGGGGAGGACAAACCAATTACCCCAGCTCGTGGCTCAGTGACGCTCTATTTTGATGCGTCAGCTGCTCCGCAGCGCGGCCCCTGGCTGATACTAAACGGGGACGATGATGGGGTGGTCCGAACGGTCTGTGTCCTCAGTGAAGCGGCGCCTTCGTACGCGCCGCCCGGGCGGGCTTTGATCTCAGTGACGGCGACTGAGCAGATCGATCTGCACGGTGATATTTCGCAAGCGGTACGACGACATCTGCAATCTTGGTTTGGCTCGCAAGTCAACGAGTGGCGCCATCTGAGGACGGATCGCATTCAACGTGCGCTGCCTCCACTCGACGCGCTTTCAGCTGGGAACCACACCACCTCACCGCGTCTGGCCGCAGGGCTGTACCTTTGTGGGGATTACCGGGAAAGTGGGACACTCGATGGAGCCCTCCGGTCAGGACGGAGAGCGGCTGAAGCGATACTGGATGACTACGCCTAGTCGTGACGCAAGCCGTCGGTATATCCTTGATGCGTTTGGATCACGAGCCTGATATGCCGAGGATCCTGACCTCAAGTCTTCAACGCCCACAGGCGATTGTCATGAGCGCGGCAGTCGCCGTACCAGAGGCAGACGCAGCCAATTGGCCTGTGGCTCCAGTGGAGCGCCCTGCTGCTCCTGAACCCATGTGGTCGGCATACCATGTTGTTTTCACTGGTTGGCTTTTTCGGTTCTGACAGTCGTATTCCCGTACGGTGAGTTTTGAGAGCGCTGAGATGCCGCCTTCCGTTTGAGTTGTTCTATAGTCGAATAGATCCGACATCACGATGGTCTCGTCCGCCTTCCGAATACTGCCGTGATCCGCATAATAAATGTAGGTCTCCGTTTCTCCGATCTTGGTCCACTCCGCTGCGGTGCTTGGTGAGGAACCCGCTGGTGTTTCACCTCCTGTACAGGCTACCATCAATCCACAACTCAGCACTGTCAGCACCAATAGTCGTTGCATGTTACCCTCCGCTATCTGGACGTAACGTCGATAGGACCGTACGACAGGCCACTTTCATTTCTGCATCATCGTCGCTGCTCGGAATCACGCGGGACCACTCACGGGTGGCCGGCGCCGCGTAGAGGACCCTGCCTTGTGCCAAGCCTTGCGGGTAGTACCGGACGTGGAGCGGTCGGCTTCTTCGTTGCTCACAATGATATTGCCGTTTGATCTTCAATGATCGGTAGGGACCGCCTGGAATGGCTCGCTCCACACGAAAGTCTCGAAGTGTCCAGAGGGTGACCGTCGGTCCCCACACCCCAATGCTCGTCATATTTACGTAGCGGTCGTATTTATGGGTTCCCCCGACTCGCACCCATTCATCCGCTGCCAGGCTGATAACTGGTGCCTGATGGAGAAAGAGACCGAGACCAAGACCGATCATGAGATGTAGCCGATTCATCACCGTCCGTCATTTCTTATTCGGCACGGAACATCAGCTTGCCGCCAAGGCTCTCTCTACATCGGTCAGAATGGCAGGCGATAAGGGATTCATTCCGGGGTCATACTTCCCGATGACGTTGCCGGAGCGATCGACCAGGTATTTCTGGAAGTTCCATGTCACACGGCCAGGGAACGCACTCTGCTCGGTTAAGTACCGATAGAGGGGATGTTTATCTTTGCCGACCACGCTGATTTTCGAGAAGAGGGGAAAACTGACACTGTATTTTGTATAGCAGAATCCCTTAATTTCTTGATTCGTGCCGGGCTCTTGCTGCCCAAAGTCATTCGCCGGAAATGCCAGAACCTCGAACCCCTGTTCCTGATATCGCTCATAGATCTCCTGGAGGCCGGCGTACTGCGGCGTGTTTCCGCACATGCTCGCGGTATTCACAATGAGCAGCACCTTGCCTTTGAATGTTTTGAGGTCGATAGGCCGGCCGTCAATATCAGGGAGGCGAAATCCATACAAAGGGGCCGCTGCGACATCAGTACGTGAGAGAGCAGTGGATTGTTTCTGGTTTGCATAGGTGTTCGAGGTTGAAAACGCAATGAGCCCCAGTCCGAGTAGTACAACGCCCGAGAGGGGCAAGAGAGTTCTTGAGTAGTTCGGCATGCTGAGCACTCCTTTCCATGGCAGGCAGAGGCTTGCTGGTTGTAAGGATATAGGTTATGTCCATAGTTTGTCAATATATAAGTTGACAAACTATGGACATAATGATAGTAGTATAAACGACACTTCT
>CABVSA010000014.1 GCA_902500805.1 uncultured Nitrospira sp.
CAGACTCATAACCAAAGTGGAGGTACTTGCAGCCGGATTCCTTTGCATCCTGCCAGACCGCTTCATCAAGTAAACTCTTCTCAAACCGCATGTGGGTGGTCCAGACGATGCCCATCTGGCTCTCGATCAGGCCACGTGTGAGTTTACGAAACAGCGCCGGTGGGTAGGATTCGTCTGTGAAATGAAAATGTGTCGCGCCATATTTATCGCGCAGAAACTGAATATCGGCGAGCGCATCCTGAATTTTCTTCGAGCGATAGCCGGCCGTATACCCTTCGCCATGGTCACAGAACTCGCAGCGCCCCCAGTAGCAGCCGCGCGTCGCCAGATAGGGCAAAATCCTCGTCGGCACGAAATACTTCTCCAGCGGCAAGCCATCAAAGTCCGGAGGCGGTAAGGTCGCCAGATCTTCTGCATAACTGGTCGGTGACGTATGAACACCCGTCTCGTCCTTGTAAATTGTATTCGGCACTTCGGCGAGGCTCCGTTTTGCCCCCACCGCTGACACCAGCTGCACAAAGGCCGTCTCCCCTTCATAGACGACGGCACTGTCGAAGTACTGGAACAACGATGACTGGGGCAGCACATCGCGCAGACGTGTGACCGTATTACCGCCGATCGTGACATGGATGTGGGGGAAGTGTTGTTTGATGAGGGCGCAGAAGGTCATCGTGGAGAACATCTGCTGCTGCAGGACGATCGAGATGCCGATTACGTCAGGCTGCTCTCGTTCAATGGCCGGCTTCACCAACTGGTCAAATACATCGCGGTAGATGTTGACCTGTGTATCGTTCACCGCGTCCATCACTTCGGACGAGACGAAGACCTTGTACGACAGATCCGTCTCCATCGGTGGCATGCAGATCCGTGCCGGGAAATAAACCATCGACACCACCGACATGACTTCACGAAACACTTGAAGTGACCACTCTAACTTATCGATGTCATAGAACTGTTGGCTTCTTATGATACGCTTCGCCTCTTCGGCATTTTGAATCAGCTTGGCCATCCGTTGATGCGTCACATCGCACAGCGCGAGCTGCAGATCCATCTCGTTTGCGTCGAGATCCCGCTTCTTGGAAAGCTTCCGTAGCCGGTCGAGCTGCGGTGGTACCCGACGCAGGACCTTCCTCAAAAAGTCCTCGCTGAAGTACCAATCCCACATCTCACAGTTGATGTCTTTCTGAATGACGGTGTGTCCGGCCTGGCGGAGGACAGCCGTGAGGGATGGTAAGGAAAGGTAGGGTTCCGAGGGAAACCAATCGGGCGGGAAAATCAGCATCACCTTCATCTTCCGACCACTGGAGGCTTCGAACTGTTGGCGATTGAGGAGAATCAGCTCCTTCGAAGCTCGATTACCCTTCGAATACTCTACTTTCATACTAAGCTCATCCTCTATTCACCAAGCCGTGAGACGATGGAAACAATCAGAATCCCAACAGGTTATGATAGAAATCCATTCTACGAGGACGGAAGTTTGATATGCAAGGGCGGGAGAGTGACCGGAAGAATATCAGGGATCACTCATGATCTTGAGAATGCGCTTCGCAAAATGTTCGTTGATCTCAACGTGGCGGGGAACTGGCTGAGAAACCTTGGTAGTAGGATTATGATACCAATCGTGTTTCCCGCCATGGCGCACAAGCACACAGCCGATGGATTCGAGCTATCGAATGAGGTCTTTACGCAACCTGGAGGTCGAATCCAATAGGGCAATCACTGTGTCCAAGAAATCAGAAGCGGTACATAAGCACGAAACTACATCTTGCTGAATGAGGCTGTATGTATTGCGGAACCAAGACAGCATCTTGTTGATCGTGTTTCCGGCGAGCAGACGTCTCCTGTTCAATGTTGTGAAAAGCGCTTGTGTTCCGCCAAAACTCCAACTGCGGTTCTCTTCATTTTCTTGTGAAGCGCAACTCGAAACAATTCCCAACCTGCATGAGAGCGGTTTTGTTCGTTCTTGATCTTTCTGAAGGCTACACCCTCCACACAATACACCTTCCGGTCCGGACTACGTACTCTAAATACTTAACAAGTTGAGCGTATCGATCGTATTTGTTGCGGCACCATTCTTGCTCAACCCATCTTGGATTCTGAAAATTACCGGTTGATCGTGATCGCCTCTCTCTTTTGGCGATCGCTAATGTGCAGAAGCCTGATGTCATCACCGATCTATATTCACTCACTTAGAGGAGTATCTGTATGTTGCTGTTTGAACATGTGGTCGGTTTAGCGTTTCGGAAATCCATCCTCTCAATGGTCCATCCGGCACTGTTGATTCTTCCACTCCTATGGGTGGCTGGCTGCACAGGTGAAGGAGCAGACGGACCAATGATTGCGAGTCTCGCCACGCCGACGGATGAGACTGAAGCCGTGGGTTCAGGTCAATCACAGGGTTCTGACTTGGCAGATGATGGAGAAGAAGACCCGCTGATTACCATGTCTTCTACGCCGGATGGAGTGACCGCGAATTTGACCTGGGGTCGTCCTCATGAGTTCAACGTAACCGGCTACTCTGTCCATTATGGAATAAGGCCTTTAGAAGAACCAGGTTCCCCGGAGTCAAGTTCTGAAGGGGAAACTTCTGAAGAGTTTATCTCAGAAGGGTCAAACTCGGAAGCACCTACCGCTTGCTCTCAAGGCGAAAGCCAAGCCGTGGGGGCTCCACGAGCTACTATTTCCGGACTAGAACCGAATACACGATATTTTTTTGCAATTCGCGTGTTCAACGAAACGGAGAGTCTCTGCTCAAACGAAGTCATGGTGGTGACGCCTTCGGCACAGTCCTGAGGAAGGAAGTTTGTCGTAAGAGCGCGCTCATGGCTTCAGGCTAGTGAGTCGTCCCACTTAAAAAACGAGGTGGTGTCCTCGGGTTCTTTGTACGGACCACCCCTCACATCAGGATCATCTGCATCAGAAAACGGAGACACGAATGAGACACGACGTGAGAGCAACCACTTACCAAGTGGCAGGATCTGGCCATACTAGTCACCCTTCAGCCACCTTCTGGCGCTGGAAGGTTCTTGGGATCACGGCTGTTATCCTCGGGCTCGCCTCTGAGGGCTTGGCCTGTCATAGTCCGAAACTGACGCCGACAGCGCTCACCTATTATGCGGTACAGGGCGGGGCCAATCCACCGAACCAGGCACTGACATTTTCCAGAACTGCTTCTGGAACAGTCACAATTACGGCCACAGATAATGCCACCTGGCTGACAGTGTCACCTGCTACAACATCTATGACCAAAAGCGCGAAACTCACAGCAGCTGTTAACACAAGCGGTCGAGGAGCAGGCACCTACAATGCAACGGTCACCGTTAAGATGGGAACTTGGTGCACGTATACTGCTCCGGTGCGCTTGGTGTTGTCACCTTCTACCCAGCCACCACCACCACCGACCACGTCGTCAGCCACCCTCAGGTGGAATGCGGTGACCGGCGCAACGGTCACTGGTTATAGGGTGTATGTTGGGGAGGCTCCCGGTCTGTACTCACGAACCATTACTGTGGGTAACGTCACATCCTCCACTGTGAGTAGCCTAACCGTTGGCCGAATGTACTATTTCGTGGTGACGGCTTACAATAGTGCCGGCGAGAGTACGCCATCCAATATGGTGAGCAAAACGATCCAATGATCAACCAATACAGCACCCGCACAGCGTGGACAACGTTTCTCACAGGAAAGCGATAAAAAAAGGGCCAACCCCTCGGTGGAGGGGTTGGCCCTTTCAATTCACCCTGGTTACCTATAAATCTGGCTAATCTTTTCGAGATATTCGCTTCAACATCCCAAGCCCAGCCAACCCGGCGCCCAACAAGATTATGGATGCTGGCTCAGGCACGCGTGCGCAAGGCTTCCTCCCGCATATATAAGGATTAGGTTTCGTCCGAACCAGGTCGGTGCTGTTGATAGCAAGACTACTAGTTGTTTGGGCCAAGGCCGGACTTCCTGAGGATCCTAAAATCATTATGGAGATTCCTAGAACGACCAAGCTGATTGACCTACCATCTGTTTTCACCATGTGTTTCCTCTTATCGATATTGTGGTACCGTTTAGAAGGCTCCCGAGCATAAGGGGTAATTAACGTTGGACAAGTTCAATATTATAATGTGATTGTATTTACCTAGGACGTGAGACTAGGTTATTGAGGGATATCGTGTCAATAGGTGTGTACTGCGTATGTATATTGACCAAGGATGTGCCAACTGCAATGTGAGAAGCTATACCCCTTAGGACTTATCCCACATGCCGATACATAAGCCGACCAGCGTAGATCAGCATTCTATGGGGAACACAAGAGCAAACGGTTTTCGTCAGGTGTATCTGAAGGCGTTCCAAGGAGAGTGAGGCTGCATCAACAGGATTGCGCCACAGAGTGAGTCGCGCGCGTCGTGCTCCCCAACGTTCTTTGAACATGATAAGGCCTCGATCCTCAACATCCGATCGACCCAAGTCGAGCTCTGCTAATCCTGCCGATTTCGCCGCTCGGATGGCTTGCCACAACAGCATTGGAATCGCCCCCAGATGATGAAATTGTGCATCGGAGGCGCCGTACTTATAATACATCGTGGTTTTGTGATCCATGGTCAGAATTCCCGCGACAGGCCGGTCTCCTCTGAAGGCGACTCGAATAGAGACATCCTTCCCCATTGAAGCAATGAGATGTTGAAACCATTCGAAGGGCTGCGGCGGAAGATGCTTACGCCCTCTCATCAGCACGATCAGACTATAGAAGGACCGGAGAAGAAAGTTATTTCTCCCCTCCTCATACCTCAGCCCTTGACGTTCGGCGTGACGAATTCTCCGCCTAACACAATCCTTATGAAATCCCTTGTAGAGCGTATCGAGATCTGGGCGAAGATCAAGCCGATGCCAGTGGTAGACGGCACACTTCTTAAAACGTTCTTCAGCATCAAGCATGGCCCCACTCGTTCGCATTTCGGTATACGTCCATTGCCGCGTTGTGCGCAGCGTTTCAAGATATCCATAGAGCGTTCGCAGTTGCTCGTTGTTATCAACAAGCGGTTCGCAGTGGTCTGTGAATGGCAGCGAGACCAGTCTGCTGCGGGTCAGCCAACTGCTCACGACACAAAAGAGGAGAGCGTTCGTCAGCTGCTCGGATGGCGGAGAGGTGGTAATAGCGATCGGCTCATATCCATAGGTATCTCGTAAGGCAGTAAGCCAGCCGATCGTATGAAAGACGGACGCATTCGCATGTTTCTCAACGAATTCAGACCATCGATGATCCGACAGCGGGTGAATCGTCCAGACATTATCCGACATTATGTTCAGTTCGTCTCATAGGGTGCCAGTTCACGACAGAGGGGATCGCACCGTTTCGGTCAGGCTTGAGCATGATTTCCAGCTTCTAGGTTACGCTTGAACAGCCGTTCTAACTGGCGCAGCAAGCAGGTGAGTGAAAAAAGGATCGCCAACGATATGATAAAGAGGGGAATCCCGCTATTGCGATGGAGGGCACTGTCGATCAGAAACGCAGGATCGAGATTATTCGCCAGCAGAGTCAACCCGATAATGCGGAAGGCATTCTTGATGATGGCCAAGGGAAGGACAACCGCGACTAACGTAGCCCTGGCCCACCAGGATTCCAGACACCAGTAACCGGCAACGAGACTGGTAATGATGAGTGCAAAAAATGAGCGGATTCCGCTGCACTCCCCCTCAATAAAAATAATGAAATTGGAGAGTTCGAAGGTAAACCCCTCACGAACGGCGTGAATGCCGAGGGTAGAAAACAGCACATCCACAGTATCAGCCGAACTTCGCTGCAAGAGGAGAATCACCTGATCGAGGAGGTCAATGGGCAACGGAATCATGAAGAGGAGCAACATCAGGGGAAATAAAGTCTTGCGAAAGCTCTCCCATCCAAAACAAAATAAAAACAACCCCCAGCAAGTCACAATAAAGGCCAACATTGCCACAGCCAGTCGATCTTGAGTCCAGTGTTGTCCTGCGGCAAGCCAGTAACAGACGGCACCACTAGCCATGACCAATAGACCAACGAATGGACTCTGCCTGCGAGAAGCGAGTATGGCGACCTTGTTCACGAACAGTAGATAGAAAGCCAGTATTGGAACTAACAATAGGTGGGAGAAGTGCTCATCCTCTGAGGCAAGGGTAAAGAGTTTCACCAGCGGCACCCAAAACCACGCGGTCATACTTACGGCCAGTAGAAGGGCGATGAAATCCATCCGACCAGAGCACCAAGCCGAGGTCTGAAGGAACACGTCAATGTCATGGTGGGCTGCCAATGAAGCTTCTTCATCTCCTAGGCCGATTCCGCTTTTGCCCAAACGAGACTTTCTCATAGTTGTCGTGTTTTACCTCAAGAAGGCGTCACACACGTATAAATATGCGTTGTTGATGTAGAATGTACAGAATGATCCAATAGCCCGTGACAGTCACCATGCCATAAACTAATGGTTCATAGGGATCTCCTAAGAAAGTAAATGGAGCCCGCCCTACCAGATGTTTGAGAGCGTGAAAGGCCACATTCGAATGGATCTGGCCGAGCAGATATGCGGCGATGGCGTTCATGCCAATCACGGAAAGTGGAAACACGAGTCGCGTGTAACCCCAGTAATCAACAAGTAGAAATGTGCAGCCAAGCAAGAGGAAGCACCATCCTCCGCTGAAGAGCACCCAGCTCGGTGTCCAGATCGCCTTTACGAGAGGGCAGAGGCCTGTTAGGCCAAGCGTCCAGCCGCCTACCAATCCCACTACTCCTGCGTTGAGCAACCAGCGGAGCTTGTTGCCCGATGTGCGATCACTCTGCAAAATACGGCCAGCCATCAATCCGAGGATCATTGTTGCAAGGGTTGGAACAAAATTCAGTGTCGTCATGCCCTTTGGAAATCCTACGAACGGTTCCGGCCGAGGGTAGAGATTTAACAACCACGTATCGAATGCCCAAGCGAGATTGCTGTTCTTCTGCCAGTGAGCTTCAAAGCCCCTCAATCCATGTTCATGAAGCCAAGACTGGGACACACCCACCCGCTCATAGTCAAAATCTGGACCTGGAATTGGGTAGAGGGCAAAGGCCAACCAGCACACAACCAAAATTCCTAGAATCGCCCCCCATGCGGCACGCGATCTCCTGAAGGCCAGCCAGAAGAGGGCCGGGTATGCCAGTCCGATCTGTGGGAGAATCCAATCGAATGGATAGACAATCATCTGGCGGGCATGCATTGCAGCAATGGCCAGACCCAACGCGATGAGGAGGAATGCTCGAATGACTGCATGTGTCCAAAGGTCGCGCAGCATGGCTCCTTGTGCAATTCTTCTAGCTAGGGAAAATGGAAGGGATGCTCCCACAAAAAAGCAAAAGCTGGGCATGATCAGGTCGTGAAGATTGGCACCAACCCATTCGGCATGACTCTGTTGTTGGCAAAGAAACCGCCAGAGGGATGATTCTGGCACTGCCGCAGCCACAGTGCAGAGTTGAAGCGCCTCCGCGAGCAGGAGAAACATGACAAACCCGCGATAGGCATCAATTGATGCGAGACGGTAGGAAAGAAGTGTGACGTTGGATCCAGCGATCATATCGCTCTTCTGTATTGCAGGTTAAGGTGGCATTATGGGAACAGTGCACCTACTGGCTCGATGCTCTTTATTGCCGGTTCATATGCCAATGAACGGTGCAAACTGTGTGGAAGCTTAGATGCTGTTCGTCGTCAACGCGCCACGAGAACAACTAGATATGATCATGGATGTTTGACAGAGGTGGAGCGGTGTTGTGGCGTTTAAGGATACTTTTCATGACCTTCCCGGCGATGTTCTTGGGAAGGGATCGCAGGACGACAATCTGTTTGGGTAGTTGATGCAGGGGCAGTCTGGTTCTACAGTAGGACGCGATCCGTTCTTCAAGTCCATCGACATGCTTATTGCGCGGCACAGCAAAGACCTTCACCGCTTCGCCAAGCACATCATCAGGAATACCGACGACTGCCGCTTCAACCAGTTCCCCGCACTCCACTACAGCTTCCTCGATCTGCCGGCAACTGATCTTTTCACCTCGGCATTTCAAGAAGTCTTTCGTTCGATCCACTATGTAAATGAACCCGTCCTCATCGATTCTCGCAAGGTCACCGGTATACAGTAACCCGTTACGGAATACCGTTTCAGACTCTTTCGGCTCGTGCCAGTATCCCTTCGCAACATTAGCGCCTTCCGCGACAATCTCCCCGACTTCTCCAGGTCGCACATCCCTCCCCTGCTCATCAAGGACACGTAAGGTCACACCTGGCGCTCCCTTGCCGATGGAGCCCAGTTTGGCCTCCAACATTTCAGGAGCCAGATAGGAGAGTCGTGCCGTCGCCTCAGTCTGCCCATACATAATGTAGATCCTCGTGTCGGGAAGCGTCTCCATTAGCTCACGAACAAAGATCGGTGCCAAATGCCCTCCTGCTTGCTGCACATGTCTGAGCGAGGGAAATCGCTTCCGTTTCAAACTCGACCCTCTCAGCAGAATTTGGAAGTGGCTGGGCGTCCCGGCAAATCCCGTGCATTGCAGGTCTTTCATTCGCTGAAGGACCGTTTCTGGATACATAAACCGATTATCGACGACCACCTCACCACCGACCCGCAGGTGCGTGTGAAGGAGGGAAGCGCCGTAACAATAGTGAAAGGGCAAGACCGCCATCATGCGGTCCTGCTGATTCAGCGAAAGGTAGGAGACGATGGACTCTGTATTGGCAATAATATTTGAATGGGTAATCATCACTCCACGTGGCTGGCCGGTCGAGCCGGAGGTAAATACCACAGCTGCCAACTGGTCGTGGTTCACCGGGGCATAGTCCGTGACGGGAGGCTGCGTAGAAGAAAGCGTGGAACAATTCACCTGGGATAAAACACGTGGGGCAGGAGGACTCGCGCGGTCGGTGAGGAGATGGGTGCCCGAGAACGCACTCCCGTAAGTAGCCACGACCGAGGCTTGTGCACAGACAATCCCGGCGCCGCTCATTCTTAAGACCGATGCGAGATCGCTTGCCGAGCTGTTGGCCGGAATCAGAACGGTGATCAGCCCGGCTTGCAACGTGCCTAAATAGCAGGCCACCCAAAAGAATGAGTTATCGCTCACCAAGAGGACGCGGTCACCTGGTCTGGCATGACACCGAAGAAGATAGGCAGCAATCCGACCGGCCTGAGCGGTGAGGTCTCCGTATGAGACCGTTGACTGGAGAAAACTGAGCGCGGTCCGACGAGAATCTTTCCCGACAAGCAAATATTGCGCAACATTTATGTCACTCATGACGACAGGAGTCCTACTGAGGGATGGGAAGGGAGCCGGGGTCAATCCATTGTTAGTGACGGCGCGTGCAGATACTTAGCGACTTTGCGTTTTGCTTCGATCATGTGATAGGCACGCTCGATGAGATCCTCCGTCATGCCGGATGCCCGCGCCAAATCCGAAGTGGAAATGCCATGATCTTTCCCGTAGAGACAGAGATCCATCTGCTCGTAGGGTAACGTGAAGTAGAATTCTTCCTGTGATTGCTCCAACGTATACGTATCGGTCGTAGGAGGACGGCGCAGAATATCCTCCGGTACGCCGAGATACGCCGCAAGCTGATACACCTGTGACTTGTATAAGTGAGCAATAGGCTTGAAGTCGGCTGCTCCATCACCATTCTTCACAAAGAAACCCTGATCATACTCGAGCAGATTGGGCGTGCCGGCTACTGCATATTGCAGCAAGTCCGCATAGTAGTATTCCATCATTTTTCTGGTCCGCTGTTTAAAATTCGTCGCTGCGACAATGCCGAGATAGGCATCCGGCGTCAGACGGACTTTGGTCGTCTTTCCATCAGGCGACTGAACAACGACGGAAAAAATCGCGTAACGGCCCGCATCGAGGAGACCCGGAAGCACGATCTTACACTTGTACTCTGATCCATATTCAGGAACCACCAAGCGGATTGAATCATCTCGTCGCTGGTAGCACCCGGCACCGTCAAGAATAGGGCTGATGTCCTCCAGCACCGACTTGGCGTTGAGCGCATCGGCAACCATGCGGCCCAACTGAAGACTATGCGGTGAAGAGTCAGCCTCGGGCATGAACAGCAGCTGAATACGCTCGTTTCCGAGGGCCCGTGCACAGAGGTAGGCCACAACGCTGCTATCAATCCCTCCTGAAACAGCGATGACAGCGCCCTTTCGACGGAGTGCATGAAAGACTGTCTCGCGGATCCAGCTCGTGATGCGCTCTGTTTCGACCTCCGGATCTAGTCGCAATAGATTAGACGACACAGCGCCGTGCGGTTTCATGGACGTGGTTCTCCTGAGGATCGGAATGAATGCTCTTGTGCAGTCTGCGATGAGACCGACTGTTTCATAAGAATGAATGACGCGATCTTACTCACGGAATCCAGATTGTCAGGGATCAGCTCTTCATCGGTCACCTTGATTCCATACGTAGTTTCGAGAAACCTGACCAGTTCAAGGATACCGGTTGAATCGATAATCCCGGTCTCCATAAAAGAGTCCTCATCACCCAATTTACCTTCTTCGCCGAAGAGATAGTTATCAATGACGAATTTACGGATTGTCTGCAACATGCGTAATAACCCTCCTACCTGGGCAATCATCGGGGGAACCGCAATGAGGCGTTAGCTCCCAAACATCGACTCGATTCCAACCGACAGTCCGAACTAAAAAGGAGTATGGCGTTCCTGGGAAGCAGGAGCACTGAGCGCATTACGACCATGCATGAAGCGGTCAAGAAGAACCGTCGTCGAGAGAATACCTGTCAGTGCCATGTTGTCCTTGACACTCGTCTCCCTACCTGACCGAAACTTCTGTACCAATGCGTCGGTGGCCCGTGGATTAAACACACCGTCTTGTTTGATTCGTTGGGATGAAAGAAGGTCACCGACAAACTCGTCATGACCTCCAAAGAAACTGATACCGTCCGGCGCTCGATACGGCTGTTTGGTCCTCGTCCGTATCGCCTCCGGTATCAAGCCTTTCACGGCCTGCTTCAGGAGGTATTTCTGATCAAGCACTTTCATCTTTAAGCTGGCCGGTAACCGAGCCGCAAAGGTTGCCACCCGATGATCCAGGAATGGGTAGCGCCCTTCAACAGCATGCGCCATCGCGACGCGGTCTCCTTGGGATGAAAGGATATATCCGGGCAGCAAATATCGCGACTCGAGAAACTCAGCCTTGGTAAACAAGGACCATGTCGCATAGGAAGACGGCAGGTCGCGTAGCAACGACGACATAGCATCAGCCTCAGCAAGTTCTGCCTGAGTCGACTCCGAGAAAAACTGTTTCGTCTTGGCTGTGAGCTCCCAGCGAGGGAGGTGCGAGAAGAAGGGCCCACTGAGCGCCTGTGGCGTGACATGAAAAAAATGCTTCAAGTACTCGAGTGATTGTCTCTGAATATTCGGCAAATAGGGGTAGAGACGCTTGAGGAGGAGCGGACGCCATCGAGAGGCAGGACGACGGCCCCAAAACTGACGAATCTTGGCCTCCTTGAAAATGTCATAGCCGCCGAATAACTCGTCCGCGCCCTCGCCGGTCAGCACCACTTTGAAACCGCTGTCGTGCGCAAGCCGTGACAAGAGGTAGAGAGGCGCAGGCGCGGTACGAAGGATTGGCTGCTCCGTGTGCCAGATCACGTCAGAAAACACACCGACAATATCCTCATGGCGACATCGAATCGAGGTGTGTGACGTCCCGAGAAACGCACTTGCCTCATGCTGGAACCGGCTTTCATCTATGTCGTTGGACTCAAACGTGACTGAAAACGTTCTGATTCGATCACCAACGCTCTTTCTCGCCAAGGCGGCGACCACCGTGGAATCAATGCCTCCGCTCAGGTACGCACCGACAGGAACATCGGCCCGCAATCGAATCTTCGTCGCATCCTGAAGCAATTCGAATAACTCTTCTGCTAGTTGGCTGTCTGTTGCACCACCGTGTTCGATCTGACCGGTAAGATCAAGCGTCCAATAAGGTGTGATCGTGATATGGCCGTCTTGGACGATCATCGAGCATCCTGGAGGCAACTGGTTGATGCCACGGAATACAGTACGAGGCGGAATTGTCGCCCAAAATGTGAAGAGCTGGTCAAGCCCAATGAGATCAAGCGCGCAGGGAACTTGGGGGCACGTCAGCAAGGCCTTGATCTCCGACGCAAAGAGGAACTCCCCGTCCATGCGCGTATAGTAGAGAGGCCTGACCCCGAAACGATCGCGCGACAGAAAAAGCCGTTGTCTTGGAGCGTCCCAAATCGCGAAGGCCCACTGCCCGTTGAGTCGTTCTACACAGCGTTCGCCTTCCTCCTGGTACAGATGGAGCAAGACTTCCGTATCCGAACTCGATGTGAAACGATGCCCCTTCGCAATCAACTCGTTGCGGAGCTCAATGTAGTTAAAAATCTCCCCATTGAACGTAATCGCTAGAGCATCTTGCTCGATCAACATCGGCTGACGGCCGCCCACCAAATCAATGATACGCAATCTAGCGTGAGCAAGACCAATCGGACCATGACTATAAATACCCGCATCATCAGGACCTCGGTAACGGATGGCCCCAATCATCTGACGCAGTCGTTCCCGGTCGACCGGTCCGCCATCGATCTGAAGGCTGCCGGCTATCCCGCACATCTATCGACGCCTCCTCGTGCCACCGCGACTATTCGCTCCCATTCGATTTGCCTACCGAAACCGGCGGCGCAATCCACGCGGCATCAGATTGAGAGACTGGATAGCAAGCGATTGCAGCGAACTCGGTAACCATTGCCTAAGCAACTGATCGAGACGATTGCGTCGTCGATGTTGAATCCTTGTGTTGAGGCGCGTTAGTTGCGTCTCGCTTAGTCGCCAGTCTGATGCACCACAGTTATCCAGAATGTGCTCCACCGAATTCCCTTTTGGAATCGCCACGACACCTTTCTGACAGACACACCAGTTAAGAACGATCTGAGCCGGGGACTTGCCTGTTTCTCGAACCAGCTCGGCAATCACGCCCGTGGGGTCACAATCGCGGATACGAGAAAGACCACGAGCCAGGGGACAATAGGCAATCACGGTCACCTGGTGGGCCCGGCAGTACGGCAGCAACTCCCTCTCGATGGTACGATCGATCAAGTTGTACCGAACCTGATTGGAGACGATTGAAAACTTCCCCAATGCTTGTTGCGCCGCCTCCAGCTGCATCACGGAGAAGTTGCTGACCCCGGCAAATTTCACCTTTCCCGCTGTGATCAATTCGGCAACAGCTCCCATGGTGTCCGCGATTGGGATAGCGGGATTGGGATCATGAAGCTGGAGTAAGTCCACACAATCCGTGCCGAGCCGCATCAAACTCGATTCGACAGATCGACGTAAGTCGGTGGGACGGAAATTGTGCGGAGAGACTTTCGTTGCAAGAAAGACTCGCTCACGAAAGCCTCGAATGGCTTCACCGACGGCAGGCTCGGACCCATAGGATTCAGCTGTGTCGATGAACAAGGCCCCGGCTTCCAATCCACTGCGGAGCGGCCTCGGCCCGGCATGGTAGTCCCACGTGCCCATACCGATCTCTGGGATCAAGACCCCGGCCTTCGAAAGTTCGGTCAGAATCACAATGGTACTCAACCTGAGAAACGAGGTAGGGGAAGCGGAGGGACTCGGAGTGTCCGTACGCCGTAACGTTTCAAGAACTGTGAGACTTCATCATTCAACGCATTTGACGTTTGAGATTGCTCTTTCTTGGCAATCTCAATCCAGGCAGTCCCTTGGGCGTGCAAGCGCTGTCGCATGTCGTCGGGGATATCCCAAAGGCTCAGCAGGACATCGACTGAGCCGACGAGCTCCCTCCGCACGTCTCCTTCGACGACTTCCAAGCTCCAGGAGTCGTCGGTCTTGCACCACCACTTGGTTGATGGTTTAGACACTCGGTACTGAGTCCCCTCCTGTTTGCAGCAGAGGCCCGAGTCCATGAAGAATTGAATCATCTCCGCCACTATTTTTCGGAACAGCTCAAGTTTATCCGTATCGGAAAGGTGCTTGGGGAAGTCAGGCGCCTTACTGATGACCCGCGCAGGGAAACCCACGGCCAACGACCGGGGTGGGATTGTACCTTGGACGACGGATCTGGCTCCCACTACTGTGCCGTCTCCGATTTTGGTCTTCGGAAGGACAAAGACGCCCCATGCCAGAGAGACACTGTGGCCGATCTCAATCGGCTCGAAGTCAACCCCGTACCCCTCGAATGCGCTCAGGAATGAATTGTGGCCGAAGATTAAGCAGTGTCCTCCGATCCCCGAATCATCTCCCACGATGATGGACCGAGCTGGATTGATAAAGGACATCTGCATGATCTGGCAGTTGCGCCCAAGCACGAAGCGGGAATCCGGAAACTGTAAACCGCCGACGAATACCTGTTCGTTAATCTTGCTTCCTTCCCCAATCTGTAGATGGTGGGTGTCCAAGAAGGTCGTTGAGCCGATTTGGACATGTGCACCGATTTCTATTTCTTTGCCTCGTACGACTGTCAGAAAACCGATTGATGTGTGATCTCCAATACTGACTCGATCTCCACAGATGACCGAGCCCCACCCGATTGAAACATTCTTCCCGATGCGATATCCGCGTAGGCGGTAGATCCACCGTTTGATGCAGCTCGGCCAAAGGCCGAATAGGAGAACGTCCCGAACCGGAATGCGTGGTTTTTCAGTCAACACGTCGCGATCAAGAAACTGAGCCAGGTTTTCTGAGGATGGGGCATGTCCCCTATACCGGCAAGCCCGCGCCCCCATCCACGATCAAGGTCTGACCGATGATGGCTCGGGCTGCATCGGAGCAAAGAAAAGAGGCAGCTTGCGCCACCTCTTCCGCAGTGACAAGCCTCCCGAGGGGAGACCGGTTTGCCAATTCCGTCAATCGGGTTTGGGCGTCTGGCATGGAAGCCCATGCCTCCGTCGCAACCGCACCAGGTGCGATGATATTGACCCGAATCCCTCGTGGCGCCAACTCAACGGCGAGGTGTCGTGCGAGGGCCTCGAGCGCGCCTTTCGAGGCGCCCACGATCGAGTAAGCGGGAACGACTCGCGACGCACCCTGCGAACTCACCGCCACAATACTCCCTTCTGGAGAAAACCGAGAGAGAAGCCTCTTGACTACATCAAAAAACGAACGGACATTGAGTGAAAACGTCCAATCGTAATGCCGAAGCGTCAATTCATCGAAGGGTTTGTGGACGCCGGTCGCGGCACAATGCACCAGACCGTGGAGCCCTCCTTCCAATCCCGCCACACATTGTTCGAGATTGTACAGACCGTTCTCAATCGTCAGATCTGCCCGGCAGGGTATGAGCTGAAGCTGCTCCTGCTGTGCGAGAGCAAGCAGCGAATCAGCAGCCTTTTGACCGCGGACATAGTTGGAGACGACGGTTGCACCAGCGCGAGCAAAGTGCAGCGAGATAGCTCGACCGATTCCTCGGGTCCCGCCTGTGACGAGGATGTTCTTGCCTTGCAGAGGGTACAGTGGGTTCGTCATCTTGGTTTCGGTTGCTTCTCCGGATGGTTTCTCCAATAGGCCAATAAGACTTCATCCTGGTGCCCCTCTGCAAATCGTTCGTGAGGGGCGAATACAAAAAACAGGTCAGCGGAACAGACCTTCTTGCCTTCAACCTCTGCAAAACACACGGCGGTCGCAAAACTGGGGCGGTTCTGCGTGATTGTGGCGTGGAGATGTATTGCTTGATCCGGCTTCACCCATTCGCGAAAGCTGGCGCCATTGATTTTCCCCAGCATGGCTCGTCCTGGATGAGTGCCCTCCGCATCGAGGCACCGTCCTGCAGCCTGAGCCATCATTTCGGTCAAGATCACTCCAGGAACGACCGGGAAACCGGGGAAGTGGTCACGAAACAACTCTTCGGATGCCGGCAGCACCTTGGACGCAGCGATCCGCTTACCAGGCTCCAATTCAAGAATGGTATCGACAAGGATGAATCGCATCGAATAGTCACTGATGATGGATTAGCACGCGTGCATTATGAAGAAGTCGAAGTGAACGTGCCGTGTCGCCGCATGACATCCAAAATATCGCCGACCGTCTTGACTGCCTGGATATCCTCATCCGTCAGAACAATACCGAAGTCGCTATCCAGACTGGCCATTAGGGTCAGTATGCCGAGCGAATCCCATGCCGGTACGTTGTCCCGATGGGTATCCGGAGTCAACTGGTCTGGAGCCATCTCAAAAATCTGCGCAATCCATGCGACGGCTTCACTTTGTGTCATTGGCGATGTCTTCCTTCCATTGCGTTACTGAGCAGAACAGCCTCCGTCCACCACAAGGTTAGCACCCGTAATCCACTTACTCTCAGGAGAGAGTAAAAAACCGGCCGCATGCGCGACATCATCGGGGCTCCCGAATCCAAGCGGATGCATGTCTTTCAGCGCTTGTACCTGCTGTCCAGAAAGTCCGGCGAGGGCTCGCTCAGCCATTTCCGTTCGAACCATACCGGGTGAGAGCACATTGACACGGATATTTCGCCTCGCCAGCTCGGTTGCCATGGCTCTAGCTCCGGCAGTCACGGCGCCTTTGCTTCCGCTATAGGCGATTTGACCGGGTTTTCCGATCAGGCTATAGATTGAGGAAATAAATAGGACCGAACCTCCCTCTTCCCGGAGAAGATCTCGTCGCGTCACTGAACGGGCCAACTCCATCCCGGCTACATAGTTCACCTGCATAATGGCCTGGAGCTTATCCGGACCAATGGCGCTCAAGGGAAGGGTGTCGACCGTACCTGCGGCGTGACAGAGGCCGTACAGTCGCCCCAGAACCGCGACCGCCTCTTTGACCGCCGGCATGATTGTAGTCACCTCGGTCAAATCCAGCTGCACGATCCTGAAGACCTGCGCACCTGCCTGTCTCGCCGTATCCTCGAGCCGTGCTCGATCCCGCCCAATTAAGACCAATCCAGCCCCTTGTCGAGCCAAGTGAACTGCGATAGCCCGCCCGATACCCGATGAAGCACCAGAAACGACGATCGTTTTCCCTTCGAATATCCTCTTTGAATTCTCCGTCACATCGACACCTGTGACGTATTATCCAACTCCACAGAGTCCAGAACGGCGTTCGAGTCCAGGTCGATCAGAGCCGATCCCCAGGATAGGCCGACACCGTAGCCCAGCAACATCAGACGGAGCGGGCGCTCCTTCAGTCTCGTAAGATTTCCTTGAGTCATGGTCAAGGGGATCGACGCGCCACCGGTGTTTCCGAAGTCTCGAAGGATGATGGGCACTTTCTCGGAAGGAAGCGACTGCTTCACGCACAGATGTTTCATGATGAATTGATTGGATTGATGAAAAATGAAGTAGTCGACGTCGTCGTTGCCCATCAACGCAGCCTGCAGGGTCTCTTCGATCAAGGCGGGAACCCGCTTGATCGTAAAGTTGAAGATGAGGGCTCCGTTCATGGAAACGCAATGTTTACGTGCGTCCGCTCCAAATCTGTCCCGAAATCCTCCGGACTCAACGATCATCGAATTGAATCCGCCGCCGTCCGAATGCAAGGCATAGTGCCAGATCGGTTCCGTCAGACCCGTCGCTTCCAACGCAGTGGCCGACCCGGCATCCCCGAACAACAAAGACACAGAACGATCAGATTGATCAGAAAAGCGGGTCGGTGTCTCTCCGTGCAGCACCAATACCCGACGCATCCCCCCACACTGCAGCATCATCGCGGCCAGCCACATACCATACGGATAGCCGGAACAACCGAGCCCCACATCGAATGCGGCACAATGATCGGCAAGACTCAGACGATGATGAACCACACAAGCCGTGGAAGGTAGGAAGTAATCCGGAGTTTGCGTCACCATGATGACGGCATCTATTGAAGCAGCCGTCCACCCGAGTCGTTCCATCAGCCGCTGCGCAGCAGCAATGCACAGATCGCTGCTGCAGAGAGTGTCCCCTGCGACACGGCGGCTTGATACACCGGCCATCCCCGTCACCTTCCGGATTTCTTCTTGTGTAAACGCTGAGGCGTCCTGTACGTTGTCGAACCGCCTGGTCGGTACGCAGGTACAGACCCCTGCAACTCTAGCCCCGGTTGTCTTAACAACTGCCATAGGCGTTCCTTCCAAGAAACGTTACCTGATCAGGTGATGCATGAGGATCATCCGGCAGCGGCCACCACTCCGCATAGAGATATCCGATCGTTTTTCGCAGCACCGTGTAAACCCCATTCACCGACAACCACCAGTGTTCAGGATCGTAACCGTTCTCGATGCCGGCAATTACCCCGATTGGAGTGTTATCGCCAAACGCTCGTTTAAATAGCACCAGACTTTTTCTCGCATGTGCTCCAATAGTAAATACATTGATTCCCGTAACGGGAATATGTGAGTTGAGCAACCACTGTCTGACACCCAAAGCCGATGTATAGGTCCGATGATTATCAATATTCCGAACGGTAAGAATGTGAATGGTGTGTTCACTGACCCCTAGATATTTCAGCTGTTCTGCTGCGCGGGATGCCGCATTTTCATCCGATTGCCCGCTCTCATGCCAACTAGGGAGGGTGCCCACCGTGACGACAATGGCATACCGTCCACGCTTGAACTCCTCGGCCGCGTCCTTCATTGCCGAAGATTCCCAAATCCAACCCTCGACTACTAGCACGTTGGCATGGACGGGGTGATTGATCGCGAGAAAATCATGTATGGTCAGCGCGAACACAATCACTGTGAGGAGTACGGCGACGATCCCACCTTTTACGGCGCTACTCATTGAGAGGTATCGTTTTGGATAAGGGGATGAAACGATGATAAGCGTGGTGGTTTTCACCCGTTAGCATGAAGTGCGGGCCATGAAATGGACTCGCCTCTAGAAAAGAGTATAGACAAATGGGGCCAGCGCCGAGCCTTGTGTGAACACGATCAATACACTAAACAACATCAGGACAAGGACGATGGGGAGCAACCAAAACTTCTTTCGCTCTTTCATGAATGTCCACAATTCGCCAATCACTTCGCCCATTGAATGCCTCCTTTATGAAACATCACAAAGTCTTAGAATTGAAACCTCATATGTCCTTGCAGCCTTGGTTTCTTAAGAACACGATACGTTGAGCAATCTCTACCACGTGTTTGCCTCATGACGTCTTTCCCTAGCAAGCGGAACAGAATCCCCATCGGCGTGATGAGGCCATAGAAAACAAGACCAAGAAGAATGCGGGTGTTGATCCATCCAAGAGCATGTCCTATCCCCGTCCATGCGGTGTGTATTGGTTTCAAGATTCCAGGGGACATTCCTCCGAGGAGCATAAGCGTTCCGCCCAGGCCAATAGCCCAGAAGCGCAAGGCTTCTCCTCGAATCAAGAGTGGCCAAAGCCCGATCCCAATGAAGACTGCCCCAACCAACAGACCAAAACTGCGTAAGTCTTTCTTCGTTACCGATTGCTCTTGAGGCATCGTTCTTCCTTCCCTAGTCGAGATCGAATTCCTTCTTCCAGTCCGAGTCTCCATCAAGTGGCTTTTGATCTTCTTTCCTCAGCACACAGTTCTCAAGCACCAATAGATCCATCTCCGTGCGCATGAAGCACCGGTAGGCATCCTCCGGCGTGCACACAATCGGCTCGCCCCGTACGTTGAACGACGTATTCACCAGAACCGCGAAACCCGTCTTGCTTTCAAAGGTCTTCAGCAACCGATAGTATCGTGGGTTTGTGGCTTCATGCACGGTCTGGACTCTCGCTGAGTAGTCGATGTGCGTGACGGCTGGGATCTCTGAACGAGGGACGTTGAGTAAATCGATTCCCCAGAGGGCTTTCTCCTCAGAATCGAACGGCAAACGACGCTTCTCTTGTATTGGCGCAACCAACAACATGTACGGACTGTCGCAATCCATCTGGAAATACTCAGAGACCCGCTCTCTCAACACCGAAGGCGCAAAAGGTCTGAACGATTCGCGGTATTTAATTTTAAGGTTCATAACGGATTGCATCTTTGCACTTCGGGCATCACCCAAGATACTTCGTCCACCTAATGAGCGCGGGCCGAACTCCATGCGCCCCTGAAGCCATCCCACAACTTGTTCACTCGCAAGAGCGTTGGCGGTTCGATCGAATAGGTCCTCGTCACTCAGTCGTTCATAGACAGCCCCGATGGCCTTCATTCTGGCCTCAATGTCATCGTTCGAGAAGGCTGGACCAAGATAACTCCCGCTCATCCGATCCACGACATTATCCGCCGTTCTTGGCTGTCCTTCATGTTGGTGCCAGGCACTGAGTGCCGCACCAACTGCCCCCCCGGCATCGCCGGCCGCCGGCTGAATCCAAAGTCCTTTTAAATGGCCTTCCCTCAAGATGCGTCCGTTTCCGACACAGTTCAGAGCGACGCCTCCTGCCAGACACAAATGCTCAACACCAGTTTCCCGATGCATGGTGTTGGACAGACGCAGCATGACTTCTTCCGTCACGTCTTGTATGGATCGGGCTAAATCCATCTCGCGTTGAGTCAACTTCGTCTCAGGCTTCCTGGGTGGGCCTCCAAACAGGCCATCGAATTTCCGGCTAGTCATGGTCAGGCCCGTGCAGTAATTGAAATACTCCATATTCATTCGGAAGGTGCCGTCAGGCTTCAGGTCTAATAGATGGTCGTAAATGGCCTTCACGTACTTGGGTTCCCCATAAGGCGCCAGGCCCATTACCTTGTACTCACCTGAATTCACCTTAAATCCTGTGTAATAGGTGAAGGCGGAGTAGAGCAATCCGAGAGAGTGTGGGAAGGGAATTTCCCAGAGCGGCGTCAGCTTATTACCGTCTCCTAGCCATGCCGAGGTGGTGGCCCACTCACCTACCCCGTCCATACAAAGCACTCCAGCCTTTTGATAGGGAGAGGCGAAGAACGCCGAGGCGGCGTGGGATTCGTGATGCTCACCGAACAGCAACTCGGGAAGGTCTGATTTCTGTACTTCGTCGGTACACATCAGCAGTTCATTTTTGAGAGAAGTACGCAGAAGCAACTTCTCTTTCAGCCAAACCGGCATTGCCGCCAGAAAGGACTGTACCCCACTAGGCGCAAATCCCACGTAGGTTTCCATCAAGCGTTCAAACTTCACGAGGGGCTTGTCATAGAACGCCATGTACTTCAAATCCTTGACCCCAATGCCGGCTTGCGCAAGACAGTACCTCACAGCCTGGGTAGGAAAGGCAGGATCATGTTTTCGCCTCGTAAAGCGCTCTTCCTGGGCCGCAGCGATAATGGCACCATCCTTGACAAGACAAGCGGCGCTATCGTGGTAATAAGCCGAAATGCCCAGGATATACATGCTATCAACAGACTCCCTTCTCGGTGATGGCGGCGACGGGGGCGCCAGAAGCATCTTATTGTCGGACCACAGCGGCAGGATTCCACCCGCCTGTGCGTTGCCCACCTAGCCATGTACTCTTCATGGAGGACAACAATCTATCGATGGTGTATTAACGAAGACTTCGTTTGAACAGCTACTTTCCAGTCCATTGTAGGCGCTCACTGCAAAGTAATAGGTAAGTCCTGGATCGAGGTTCGTCACAGTTCCGTGCCTGGAGGTCACAAATAGTTCTTGATCATACGCGCACGAGCCAGACTGCTTTGGGGAGCGTTTCCCATAATGAATGTAATAGCCAAGAATGCTTGAATCTTCGACGGAGTCCCAGACCAAGCCGATCGACACTCCATCATGAGAGCTGTTCGGAGTAGTATTCTGTTCCTGTTCGTCACTACCATCGCACCCGATGATAGAGAGACAGGCCAGACTCACGACCATCGAGCAACCTAGGCCGTTGATGAATTCCGGCTTGCTTAATAGGCTGCGGAGCTGAAGCAGCAGGGGAAGAAACATTCTCACGGTCATTCCTTCCAAATTGCCCGTTCTAGACCGCGCGCCGTGATCTCAATACCCGGCCCGAGCCAGGCCGTGGCAAACGGCATGGGAAGGGGAGAAAGGATATGTCTCGTGTCAACAGGCGCCTTTGCCCGTGATCATCGCAACGGGTGTTGCTAACAGAATCTTGATGTCGGACCATAAGGACATGGTCCTGGCATACCGTAAATCAAGACGTACCATCTCATCGAACGTGGTTCGGCTTCGACCTACCACTTGCCAGAGCCCGGTCATACCTGGCTTGGCTTCCAAGAGACGCCCCCTGTGCCAGGGCTTATATTGTTGCAGTTCATATGGGACCGGCGGCCTCGGTCCTACCAGGGACATGTCACCGATCAGTACATTCCAGAGTTGCGGGAGCTCATCAAGGCTGGTTCTGCGAAGAAACCGGCCCAAGGGAGTAATCCTGGAATCATTTGTAAGCTTGAAGACGACCGGCTTCTCTTCAGCCTGTACCTGGTCGCTCGCGGTGATGAACCAGCTCACATAGTCGTGATGAGCCTGATGATCCGCAGTTACGTACATCGTTCGGAACTTGTACATCGTGAAGGGTTTCATGAGATGCCCAACCCGCATCTGCTTAAACAAGACCGGCCCAGGAGACGACAACTTGACAAGTACGGCGATGAGAGCAAACATTGGCAACAACACGCCTAATAATAGGGCGCTGAACACAATATCTATGCCTCGTTTGATCGTCTGAAAATTAGCGATGGCCGGTCTATGCGGGGAGAGTTCTGGATGCAGGAGAGGATCCAGTGGAGACACGTGTTTCTCATTTGACATGTTTGGATCAGGATACACATGCATTGTGATGGATAGGTGTTGTGCAAGCTCCGCATTACCCTGAAGTAGAATGGCACTCCTGACCGTGCTCTCAAGCCGATCGCAGGTGCGGGCAAGATCGGTGGGATTGATCTCGGGTACGATCAGACCGATGACACTCGACGACTCAAACCAACCAAGAATATCCAAATCTGATGCAACCACCGACAAAGCCTTTGCGAGATGCGCGCTGTCAGCCGTCCCTTGTTCCCCCAACCTGCCAGGAAGACTGCCCAACAGCAATACCATTGCACTTCCTGAGCGATCTGCACGTTTCCTTTCTCGAGTCACTTCCTGCTTGAATGATTGGGCATCGAGGACGACGTTATGCAGTTCCATGGTATCTACGTTCACAGGTGGGCGTATCTCCGCATCGTTCATCTTGTCAGTCTCCCTCACCACATCTAGGCTAATACAATTTCCTTGTGTTGATTCAGTGATTGTTCAGCTGCTTCGAGGATACGTACGACCCGCAGCCCTGCCAGCCCATCGTTGATCGGTTTCGTCCCGTTCATGATACAGTCGAGGAAATAGCGCGTTTCCACCTTCAGCGCCTCAGCCTCCTCGATTTTTGGCGCATACATGTCCCCGGTCCTGTAGCTAACCAAGGTCGCATGCCTGCCCGATTCATTCTTGACATCGGCGCCCTTGTCATAGATGCGGATTTTTTCCGCCACATCGAGGTCGTTCCAAACCAGCATTCGCTTTTGTCCACCAACCATGGTCGTGCGCATTTTGACGGGTGAGAGCCAATTGACATTGATGTGCGCCAGGACATTGTCGGGGAAATACACGGTAAGGTAGGCGATGTTTTCGAGATTATTCACGTGAGCCCCGCCGGTAGCCACAACCAACTCCGGCTCAACTCCGATCAGATAATCCATAATTGCCAGATCATGCGGCGCAAGGTCCCAGAGCACGTTCACGTCGTGCTGAAACAGTCCCAAGTTTACACGTGTGGAATCATAGTAATAGAGACGGCCCAACGTGCCCTCATTGAGGAGTTGCTTAATCTTGCGAACAGCTCCGGTAAAGAGAAAGGTGTGGTCGACCATAATCTTAAGTCCACGGCGATCTGCTAATTCAATCAGCTCCTCTGCCTCCGCGCACGTCGCGGTAAATGGTTTCTCGACGAACACATGTTTCCCATTCTCAAGCGCTTTTTTCGCTAATTCGTAATGGTAGGACACCGGCGTCACGATCGCGACGGCGTCGATGTCCGTGGCGAGAAGTACAGCATCTGGGTTCGTCGTCACACCAATGCCGGGATATGCCGTCATCACGCGATTCAATGCAGCGGGAGACTTGTCGCAGACGGTGACGATCTTGCAGTCGTGATGTCCCGCGAAGTTCCGCACCACGTTCGGTCCCCAATACCCATACCCGATTACTCCGAGACGCAACATAGCTACACTCCTTAAAAGAGGTTAGAAGGGATTACAGGATCTAGTCTTTTAGAACGGGAGATGAAGGAGAATGGCCCGATGGATTAAATGTCGTGAGTTCACCTGGATCCAACACATGTATCTGAAGAAAACGGGCATCCGTGAACGTGAATGCATCACGTAAACGATCCGCCAAACGAGCTTGTAGTGTTTGACATCCATCGACGATGGAGTCTCGTTGCAGCGTCGTCAGTAGAACACCCAAGATTCGCCCTTGCCGATACCAGCCGATATAATCAGTGTCGCGGCAACTGTGAAATAGTAAAGAAATGGTCTTGTCTGCAAGTTCATCACTCAAGGGCACGCCGTGCCCTTGAGTGTTCGTCCGATAGATCAACAGAACACGACAGAAATGCCCCGACCGCTCAGAACGCCTGAACTCGCGCCGGACGAGATTGGAAAAGGCTAATTCAGGCAAGATGTACGTAGGGGAGCACGACTGACGGCTCCTTATTAGACCCAGAAAGAGAAAGAGTTTATTCCACCGCAGAGATACGGAGCGCATGAGTACGTTTAAAGAGAAAGAAATGGTTCTGGTCTACAGAAGAACTCTTGAGGTCACTAACTTCTCGATGAAGCTCGAAGGTCGGTGTACCTGACAAGGCGTAAGCGGAAGCTTCGGCATAGCCGTCGCATGGACGGCCCAGTGTGATGCAGGACGTTCGACGGCAGCGTTACGTGACGTTCCCGTTATCCTTTCAGTGTTCGGAAGAGCGTGTGCTGGGAGTCAGCCTAGGTTTCACCTGCGCGGCAAACGCCGCGATCTCACGCGGAAGAGCATACCAACAGACATCCCCATAGCGGGTCACGACATACTTCAGAAGCTGTTCGTACAGATGAACCGGATATTCCGAGGCATTTGGCTTTCCATCAAAGGAAATGTAGTCAGGATGGACGTTCACCAAGACCATGCCACCGTGTGAAGCCACCCAATCAATTTTCTTCACCCACAGATCGATCGTCGTTTCCTTAAAGAGCACGAACATCGTTGAGTCCTGTGGAAGAGTACAAGGAAGTTCGACGTAGCCCTTCGAGTCGCTGCCTTGAACCCAGAATGGGAAAATCGTCCCGACCCCATCTGGTTGCGGCTCGAACGGATCAGTGTCGAAGGTGGATGCATCGTAGAGAACATCGAGATCATGGAGCCATTCCAAGTTATGAAACATGAAACCTGCGCGAAAACCTGAGGCCTCCCACTTCTGAACATACTGATTGATCTTGCGAGCCTGCATATGAAAATGTTGCGACGAACGGTAGAGCGTTCCGTCGTGATGCAGATCATGGACAGCAACTTCAAAACCTTCCCGTTCAAGGTCCGCTCGGAGGGTATCGGGTACGCGGTACTCCCCTTCCGGCACGAAATTGAACGAGGCCCGGATGCCTAAAGCCTTGTCTAGTTCGGCCAGCTTCCGGCACAGTCCCAACCCGCGAGCGCCTTCGACATCGTGCGTGACAACAAAGGCAAGTTGCTTGCCGTTCGGCCACCCAGGCCAGCCCTCAGGCGGTTGAGCTGCAGACGATAAGATAGGCCATGAACCGCTGAACTGTCTCCGCAGACGATTCGCAATCAAACGTCGAATTCGTATCCGAATAGCCCACGGGATAGCCGGCTTGAGAAGATAGTATAGGTTCGTCATACGCAGAATGTCCTTACGCTTCTCTCATGCCAAATACGGCGTTGAGCAGCAATTCGGAAGCTTCGAAACAGACTCCCCAATATGCATATAAGACGTTTGAGGAATCCAGGGAATCCCTGGTTCAAGATTGGAATACCAAATGCGACAGCTTCACCCGTTAGACATTGAAACGGTCTCATCCTAGGTACCAAGGGAGTACTGAGTGAAGGGAAATCCGTACACTTTGACAAGCTGTAGAACAATCCAATGCAACCTTGATGAGAGAAGTTTCCAGAAACCCTAAGATATTGGTCGATATCAAGCAATCGGTCTGTGGCATTCATTTTGCTCGATACCATCGTGGTGACGCCACATCACGGACGCGGTTAGAATACGTACGACTCATTCGTACTAGTGAGAAACACAAAGATGCGGATGACATACGTTGCAAATAGTTTAGCTCTTGGCAGGATGTACTATTTTGCCGTCAGGGCTTACCCAGAGCCAACGAGCCCCCTATTCCACTCTGACGAGGGGCCTAAGACGATTCAAGAACCCAGTTTAATCATCATAATGTAAACAGTTATCACCAGTCTCTCGTGGAAGGTGAAAATTATAGGGGAGTCCGAGTTGACGTACATAAGGGTACATATACTAACCAGATACAGGGGTCGCACATGGAGAGTGGGGCGATGGTAAAGACCGAATCTTGATACAATCACTATGTTTCAATGGCTTGGGTAGTGGGAACACCGCACTCTTAATGTGCAAACATTGAAGACTTTGGCATGCGATGTGCTTACAACCATTACTTAACAAAGCTCCTTTAGATTTACAGTGACTCGACTTGGATGAAATACATCTTCAGAAAGACGGAGGGGACCACATGCGATTATTATGGCTCTTACTTGGATTATGTATTGCAGCAGTAGTGACCATACATTCTCCCGCTGAAGCGGCCTGCAGCGGAGGAGGAACTGTTTGGACATGTACTGCTGGTAGTACGGCCGCAGACATCAATTCCGCCATCAATTCGGCTAGTGATGGAGCAGTCATTACGCTTAGTACAGGCACCTACTCAGGAACTGGCATTCAACTGAGTGCGAGGAACGGCGTCACCCTGATATGCCAAACCGTGGGTGGATGTACAATGACAGGCAGCGACTCAGTGTTTGAGATTAATGGGTGCCCTGCCGCCCGTACCAACCTTATGCGAATCAGCGGATTTAACTTTACCACCGCTGGCAATAACAAAATTTGGATCTACTGTACATTTGACATTACGAAACTTCGACTCGACAACCTGACCTTTACCAGCATTGGTTCTGGGAACCTAGCTATCTTCGTAGGAGAAGGTGGCGGAGGACCTCCGTTTGCTGATCGTGGGGAGGTCTATGGTGTAGTGGATCATGTAACCTGCCAATCTCCCTCGCACAACTTTGTGTGCCTACACAATACATCGGGCGGGGATCAGTGGAAAACCGGTGGTGTAGGTTCGGCTAATGCCCTGTTTTTTGAAGACAGCGTGTGTACCTTTGGAACGCGGAGCGATTTCACCAAGAGCTGTGTGGACAACTGGCGAGCCCATGCTATGGTTCTACGGTTTAACACTATCGTAGGTTCGAATCTGCGGGCTCATAGCTATTGTCACTATGGACCGGAGGTCATGGAAATCTATGGGAATACTGTAAGTACAGAATCAGTCAGTAGTCCGGGGGCTTGGGATGTTCACTTGCAGGGCAGCGGCGAGCAAATGGTGTGGGGGAACACCGTTTCCCCGCAAGGGGCTGGTTCGCTGGTCCCAATCGCAACTCAAAGCTATCGGAGCGATTCGTCAAGTCTTCCTCAAGGGGGTTGCACCGCGATTGCCGATGGGACACAGACAGGCGCAGGGACTCCCAGTGATCCCAATGATGGAAACCGGTCTCCAACATCATCCAATTACGGGTATCCCTATTGGCATCAGCCTGGGCGCGATGGTGCAGGCACACTCAAGCCGATGTATAGTTTTTTAAACCGAACCCGAGGAACAAATGCAATCGCCCATCTCGTCGTTAACAATTCCGGGGTCTGGACTGGATCTAAAAGCAATTGTGCAAACACAAATACGAGCCGTGTGAATTGTCATCTTCAGTTGAACCGAGATCTGTATCAGGAAACCTCATCTTTTACCGGAATAAGCGGGGTTGGCGTAGGCAGCCTAGCTAATCGCCCTGCTGCCTGTACGCCAACCCCGGAATCAGCCGATATAGGCAATGGTGGAGTTGGGTACTGGGCGACCGATCAGGGCTCTTGGAACAAGAGTGGCTCAAACCCAAGAGGTGCACAATTCAATGGGGCTGATGGCGTGTTATACAGATGTTCAGCAGCCAACACTTGGACAGTTGCGTACACTCCCTATACCTACCCGCATCCGTTGCAAACAGATGGTGGAGGAACCAGCAGCACGCCTCCCCCTTCTCCAACAAATCTTACTGTCCAATGACTGGTATCGTGAGATTTAACGCAAGGACTTTCCAGCAACACAATAAGACGTTTGTTCAAGATAATGAGGAGAATATTGTGTGAGCCAGAACTTTAGTCAGGTGTACCTATCATCCGTGACCATCAGCCGTCTTCTTGAAGGCAACCTCAAGAAAACACTAATTGATACATGCGTCTAATCACAGAAAGTTGTTTCCTGGCTTCATCAAGCACCACGACTGTAACGATGGTGACAACGTAAGCCACCATGAATGACATACCCAAGACCACGATAGTGGGAAACTCGCAGTAGTCCATCAACTTGCGGACGAAGTGCAATATTCCTATTTGAGTAATGTAGCCAAAGAGAGAGTACCGACCCAATGTGACTATCAGATCATAAGCTGGTTGCGCAGCTAAATGCCTGATTGCTACCAGATAGATTAAGCTAACGTTTAGGCACACACCGACCAACTGCAAAATGTATAGTACGCCCCAAATAGTAATCGCTGCGGTGTAGGCTAGATAGAGCGTGCCGAGCACGACGGGATGTTTGTATAGGCCATTAAATCTGTCAATGGGATATGTTCCGCATAACAAGCCTAGTACACCAAACCCTAGCATTTCAAGATTTGCGCTAGAGCCTGCCCCTAGGCTTAATACAGTTATACATAGCATTACTAAACAACACACCCCACGAAGAAGCAACTGGTTACCTCTCCCAATGATCAATAATGCACCAGCTATTGGCAGGAAATAGCTAATTGGAAGCAGTACCCAAAACAATGATTTCGCATTACCTGAAATATAGATATCAGCAACATGATCAAGGAACCCTGTGATCCCTGGCATTTGTCCCCTGTAATTTGTCACAAAAAGAATATTCGCAAGCAAATTAAGGATTGTGAAGAGTAGTAGAAGTTTAATGCCACGCTGCAACAGCCTCTCAAATATCCGGTAGTAGTTGAACGCATGCTTGCTAGGATAGACGTTGCTTGCGAGGAATCCCGCAATGAAAATAAATGATGGGGTAATGAATCTTATGTAGGTGTAAAACTCTCCCTCCCTGGCAACGAAGTAGTTGATCCAGTGATACAGGAGCATCAGCAAGACGAGCGCTCCCTTCGTGAAATCCAAGGCGGGATTCTGTTGACTATTTGCGCTCATCGTAACGGTACGGTGTAATGGACAAGTGTGGGATCGGAGGAGGCTAAGAGATTAACATCTGACACGAGCGGGAGCCCGTGACGAGGCAGTTTCTGGAAGAGTCTGCATGAGTACTATAATCGTCAACAGCCAGAGAACCCCAATTTTATTGAAGGATGCTTCCGAGTAGTTGTACACAACGGCAATGATCAAAACCGCCAGGCGAATACTAGCCTCTGGTGCGCCGATCAGAAGCTGCTTCCTTATTTTAAGATAGGCGACGATCAGAACACTGACCAATATGCTGACACCCAGCCATCCACCGTTGAGATAGGTCTCAAGATACCCATTATGGGCTTGAAAAATTCCACCAAATTTCTCGAACGAGACTCTCAGCCGTTCTCCAGCCCAAAAAGTATTGAAACCAGCCCCAACAAACGCATTTGGTTGAAGTTCCATCAACATCGGCCAGATTTCAGTACGCGTGGTAAGAGTGGGATCTCGGCCCATAGCATTGAGGAAGTCGTCTTTGATACCGACAAGAGAGTCCAGCGTGAAAATAATCGCAATTAAACAGCATCCGATCAACTCTAAACGTGTTGGACGGTTTCGAATCCCTGTGAAGTGAAGGCTGATCAGAAGTACCGATCCCAATGCCGCACAGAGTAGTGATGTGACGCTATTCACTATTAATAAGAGATACCAGCATGACCCCAGGGTTATCAGGCGAGACGCTAGGAGCGTTCGTGGTGCTCGCCTGGTTCCTTTGGGCCATGATTCCAAAATATCCCAAAGAAGAAACACTGCACCAACCATAGCGAGAACACCAAGAGTGTTTTTATGGGTGGCTACCCCCACCCACATTACTTCGCTCTTGTCATATCCGACATAGGCCCTCCCCCATTCGGGAAAATAGCGGATCAGTATTACGGAAAGAGGAATGCAAAGATATGACATCCTAACAAAGATCGCCTTAATTGCCTCGGCGGGAGCCAACTCCGTGAGTACTACGAGGGCCATAATGATGGCGCCGAACTCTTTAAATAACCTCTTGAAGGTGATCAAAGGATAGTCTGACCACAGGATACTAAGCCACCAAAAGACATAGAACACAACAACAGCGGTATTCTCTTTTAGGACTGTACCCCATCGAAGTTTTCGTCGTAATAGGACAACGCTGCCTACGAGTAGGAACAGAATGCTTATCGTCGCCTCTATAGGGTTTCCTTCATCGACTGATTCTGAAAGTCCTCCCCCCCCCGTCTGGCCGAACCATTCAGTGACTGGACGGGAACCATAGATTACGGCCCATACTACGACGATCCAGGTTGTGCGAGTTACACGCGGGCGATCTCTCTGCTCCTGGTAGTAAATGCAGATAAGGACAGTGATGAAAGCTATGAGAAGCAATAGATTCATCTACCACTCGAAGGGACTGAGCCGTTACAAACTAGTGCTAATGCTTTGGACACCGGGAGAATGTTTGCTCCTGAAACGATTGACCGGTCGACTATCTGCTCAAACAACTGCGGCGCACAGCCATACATGGTAGGCTGAGGAGAAATATCATGAGTACAAAAGATCAACCATCCATTATTTCTCTGATTACGCTCAATTAGATCCCAAATTACATCAGGCCGTTCCCTTGCTCGCTCGATAAAAAATGCATACACATAGTTTAAGTCCACCACGCCGATGTTGGCTCTCTGGGAACCGGCACGGCAGCATGCAAAGTGACGGCCTGTTTGCTTTTTTATGTGAGGCCGTGGTGTCGTGCTGATTGGATATGACATCGTCTCAAACCTCGTCCCCGGGATAATGGTTTCCAATGTTCGCTGATTTTCTAGGATAGAGTGCTGGAAACTTTGCGGTTCAGTATCCCAAGCATCACAATGCCCAAATGTATGACAGCCCAACTCGTGTCCTTGTACCAGTACTTCCTTCACGTGCGCAGCGGAACAGATACGTCCGACAGATTCCTCGCGATCCAAAAGACCGAGCGATACATAGTAGGTGCCGGCTACACCATGTTGACGAAGAATCTTGCCTCCCACTTCCAAGGCCGAAAGCGGAAAATCATCGAATGTGAACGAGATCAGCGGCATCGTATTCTGCATTTGTACCGGCCTTCGGCACAATGCTTGCGCCATAGATCTTCGGCACTTTCCTTGGACCCTCTCCCACACAGCCGCGATACTCACACTCCTACTTCCTTCTCAGCCTCATGTATGGAAATGATGTTCTCCTTCGAGATCGACCGTGTTTTGGGGTATTTGAGGAAGAGCAGGCCATCCCTCTCAGCAACGCATTCGAACCCGATCTCTTCAAACATCTTCCCGGGCTTTTCGTTCTTCGTTGTCTTTCGATAATTGGCAAAAAAGTCACGTCTTTCCGGAAGGGAATACTTCTCTATAAGGTATGCCAAGAATGCATGCTCCACGCGCTTGCCTTGTATTCGACAACTAAACATCAGATCCATCAGGCGAGGTTCACGAATATCCACCAACGCAAAGCCTACGATCCCATAGCTTCCGAATCTGTCGGCGCAGCGAATCACGAAGGTCTCGTGGTCCTGGGATTCCTGGATCTCTGCCAACTGCTCGCGCGGATATCGGGAACCGGAGAAGTTCATTTGATTGGTCCGTTGTGCCAATTCATAGACGCGTTCCAAATTCTCACCGCTGAGCTTCGCGAGTGTCACTTCAATCCTGCACTCCCGGAGAAATTTTGCATAGTCGCCCTCGAACGATTCCTGGACCATCTTCCGCTCTTTCTCCTGCTGATACATATGGCGTCTTTGTTGGCTTTCTTCCGTGATCGGCACCTGACACTCGGGTCGTGCCAAGATCCCTCCTGCCTCAGCTGTATCTACGACGGAGACATTGGGGAATGCACTTCGCACCTCCTCTCGCTCAAAAGGTTGATCGTCGACAAACGCCAAGCTGTCTACCCCGATATTGAGCAATTGTGCGATTGTTGCAATCGCCTGACTTTTTGGATTCCAGGTGATTTGCGGATAGAGAAAATACTTATCAATCCCCCAAAGCTGAAGTACGTGGACAGCATCAGCGTAATTATTCTTGCTGGCTATCGAGTGCAAAATGCCGCGCCGGTCCGTTTCTTTGATTACCTCAACGAGGTCATGCCGAAGTGTGAGTCGCTCACGTCCGTCCTCAATAAGCGTTCCCTGCCACAAGGTATTGTCAAGATCCCATACGATGCATTTCCATGGCTTCGGCAATCCAGTCAAAGGCGTCTTCACTTTCTGCGCGGGATACAACCATGCAAAATCCATAAAGCCGAAATATAGAACGGTATCGTCAGCTTCATTGGGCACGATCTCCACTTCAAACGGTTGCAGAAGGTCCACCCGCTGGAGAATGTCGCCTACTGCAATGTGTTCAATATGAAAGCCCGGTACCGCTTCAACCACTCGCTGGAATTCACGGGCTGACATTTCATGACGGGCTCGAATCGAAAGAGTCAGATTGAGCGGCCTATCGGAGGGGTTATAACACTCGATGAGGAAACAGTCGGGAGGGACATCAGCTGGAGAAGCCCTCTCAGCCTCGCATCGACGAAGATAGGCAACTTTCCCCAAGACCTTCGACTTGAGCTGCCGAGGAAGTGGTGCGGATCGCGCGAATGCGCCGATCATCATGTTCCTCTTTTCCTTGCGCAACGACTCTTGCCGTGAATACCGGGCAAGATTACCGACCGTCCAAAGCTTTGCCCACCGCTTGAACCGAAGCTTTAATAGATATGGCCTGACGACTTCATCGATGTCGATACGCGTCATTCCGTCAATAAACAATCGGCATCCCCCGTCTTCTCGACGATCGTAAAGTTCGCATGTGGTGTAACACGTCGGCCATGCGCACTCAGTACAATGCTCCCCCCATGGCAGCGCCGTCCGGAACTCCACCAGAGATGTGAGTTCCTCAAAACGTTTGATGGTTCCAGGCGGAAGTGTATCGATCGATTCGAGACGATCATTGATTTCAGATTCATACATGGAGTCAGCCTCCTTGCAATAGCAACTGATGGTTCACCCGTTTACTTCGCCGAATGAATGAACTGACTCACAGCCTCACCGATCACCCTATAGCCGTTTTTACTTGGGTGCATATCACGGGTGGTTTGGGCATAGAGTTGTTGGTGAGCAGATTCTTTCAGCATTGGCAGTGTATCCAGGTAGGCGATTCCGGTACGACCGAGGAAGTCCGTGAGCGTGCCTTTTACGGAGCGTTCATTCGTAATCACCCGCATCAGCGCATCATGCAAATGAAGCTGAGGATTCTTTTCCAAGTACTCTGAAAACACGGTCTCTTTCGTGGGAATAATCACGACGAGCAAACGACATCCTTCGCTTTTGCACACGTGATCCATCTCCGTCAGCAGATGAAAGGTGATGCGCATGCCTTCCCGTACAGGGCCACTTCGCTCATCCAGGCGTTCCGCGATGCCAATTGGGCGAAAGGCCTCACGAATATTTTGCTCTTCGACGATAAGTGCCGTTGTATACGGATCGCTGCTCTCTGTCACCTCTTTGAACCGGATACCTTCTTTCAACATAGCGAAAAGCGGCCCATGGAGAATCAACCGATACACCATGCTATGTTCAGACAGCCAATTTCTCAGCCCAGCGGCCAAAACGGGAGGCTCAGACAATCCCCATATGTTGGCGTCGACATTTGTCCAGCTTCCTTGCCGCAAGTAGGACCAATGATCGAGGCCATAGGTCATCAAGAACGCATTTTCAAAATCATCGCCCATATACAGACCGCATACGACCCATCGGGGATGAAGCGTTACACCTTTGGAAGTGAGAAGATGATAATACTGGTTTGGACCGTACCCACCAAGACCGAGATTGTAGACATTCAGACCTGTCTGTCGGGCCACGACAGCCGGCCAGGCGTCTTCCATGGCTGCCGTATTGCCATATGTATGAGAATCTCCAATTGCTACAACCTCAGCTCCTGATGGGACCTTCTTGTTTCGGAATCCCCATGTGTCAAAACCTGAACTGTTGGGTGCCACTGTAATCCCTAGCACGTTATCTGGCACAACCCCTGCTGACAACAAGTCCGCTGGGTTTAGGAGCAACCGTGCGACAAACTCAGACAGTAGGAGGCTCACTGAAAGAGAGATTGCGAGAGCTACAGCTTTGAGCATGATCATTGGCGGAAGGAGAAGGCAACAGATTTGGAGAGCAAATACCAGAAAGTAATGGTGATTAGTCTGTTGAGCCACGACTGGAATACCAGTTGTCTCGGACACGCAGGAGTCGGCTTTGAAGCCAGTATGGGATAAAATCTTTCAGATTTCTGTGCAGGCCCAACTTGAGACAGAGATTACCCTTGAGTGTTAGAGGGACAAAATAGCGTGGGACATCCATCCTGACAAAACCGTTCTCTCGCTTAAATCTTGTGAGTGAACTGTCTGTCTTGTTGCCATACACATAGCTCTCGTAAAGCAAATAAGGAATGTTTTTCTCTGTGCAGAGCCTGACTGCTTCTGATAACAACGCATTGTTGGGTCGTCGGTCACGAAACTTTAGTTTCGATAGGATCTGCATGATTGCTGCACTCTTCAAGTCCCAAACAACTTTCAAGTACCCGATCATTTCCCCTTCAGCATACGCTGCAAGGAAAGTACTTCTTTCACGATAGGTTCCGTTTTCAGCCTCAACACGCCCAAAATCTTTGCCGAAATGCCAGAATTGCCTTCCCGCTCTGACTGGTGACTCATTGTAAATTGACATGATCCCGCGGATATATTCGGCATCAAATGCAACTTCTTTCACAATGACGCCCTTCTTTTCGCTCGCGCGAATATTTCTTCGAGTCGCAGACGAGGTTTGTTTGCTGAACCATTCCTCATATGACGAGAGGGGAATCACGGCCACATTGTCCGACTCCATATAAAATGGAAATCTAGGTCGGGTATCAGGAACACGCTGTGCAAAGGTGAAAAGATCAGGCTTGGAATCGAGGGATTGTAATTCTGCCACTACATGATAAGGGTCTGGGAGACGAACCGCAGGAAGCCAATACTCATCGAATATCTCCGCAATCTGTAAATACTTCCCATCTGTAATGATCACCACATCATCCATGCGGAATGCTGGAACCTCCTGCATCCTGCCTTTGATACTTACCTGGTGCGTGGCGGTTAACATTAATGATACCTCTAAACAGCTTTCATGAACGGTTGCTAGGGCATATCGACAAGCACACGATGCAGAAGCTCGAGAGTAAGCATAACGTGAATCTCATTGGTATAATTGCGACTTCCTTTTAAATGTGCTTGAACAATAGTCTCAATTTGACGTCTTTGGACGTAGGACCGCGAGAGAGTGCGAGGATCCAGCAGGATCTGCCGAACGTAATCCCGCAGAACACCTTGATACCACACCCGATAGTGGTTGAACTTATGTCTTCCCAGAACAATCCGCTCTAGATGCAGGACGGATGCAAAATGAGTAATCCGTGCCAGCCATTGAGGCATCCCATAGTCAAATGCGTATTCGGACTTTACAAGAACCTCTTCCCACTTTCGCAACCCCCTTCCGGCCATCCCCTTCCTACCCACACCGCGATCTGTAGGGATGTCTCGCAATACAGGGTTACCATTTGCGATCAGATTCAGGCACACATCGTAGGTAGCAAGAGCCGATTTAGGAGCGCGAAACACAGTCTGAACAAGGTCGTTATCAAGATAGGGCGATCTGATGGACACTTGCGTCTCCTCGAGAGCCAACAGTCCATAGTGATGCCAGGGCGCCTGTTTAAAGACAGCAAACGATACGGGATGACCTAGAAGCAGTGAGTGATACGTCTCTTCTGCCTGGCTGAGGTAGGGAAGCATATCCTGGCTAAACAAACCTGGCACTAGTCGGTTTGGTTTAAAGGCTCGTACTCCCCGTAGTACTTCGCTACCGTAGTTCCCCGTCATCCTGACAGGAGCGATTTCTCGGACTCGCTCATTGAGATAGAGATCGGACGCTCGCCGGACATCGGCACAGCCGTCTGTCAAATAGGCTGCTCGTTCCGCATAGTGATGGAATCGTGAGAGGAAATCTTTTCCAACTGCAATCACCTCGTAGGGTTGCTCGCAAATACGAGCCACCTGTCGCGCCACCACGACATCCTGACAGTCACGATACATCCCGCTAAACGTGTAGCAGGGCATCGTCCCCGGCCGAGGCCTATGCCAGGCCATAATCATACGCGAATCCAGGCCTCCGGTTAAGGACATGCCGATCGGTTCGTTCGATACGAAGTACCGGGAGAGTTTCCTGACAAATATGTCCTGCAGCACTTGATAGTAGGCTTCAGGATCCAGGCTCTCCTGTTCTTCCCATTCTCTTGGCTGAAAATAAGTATGCTTGCATTCAACCGCTCCATGCTTTAGGGCCCACTTTGACCCACCGGGTAGCACCGCAATCCCCTCAAAGAGTGTTCGATTCTCTAACACGCAGCCGCATGTGACATACTCTCCGAGGGCACGAGGCTCTATGCGCCGAAGCTCAGGCCGCACAGCAAGGATGGCCTTGGCCTCTGCGGAAAAGTAAATCGTATCTTTGGACTGATGATAATAAAGTCGGTGCATTCCATACCGATCGTTAAACAACGTGATCGTTCCGCGCATCCGATCGGCCAGCAGACCGTGGAACCTCCCGTTTAGCCCATAGGGGAAATTCGCCTCTACCTCGGCCCGTTCCACCAGATATGAAATTGGAATCACCATACCGCGAGCCCCGGAGGCACTCCGCTCCTGCATGCACTTAGCATCGGAGAAGTCCTCACCGGAAAATATCACTGTGAGGTTGCCATTCGCATTTCTTAGCGGCATACCTTCAGAGGAAGAGTTCCTCCTGGCTACCCATCCCACATAAAGCCCTAGAGCTTCATCGACCCAGGTACCAGTGAGATAAGAGCTTTCGTGCTGCAGACACTCAACCATTACCTTGAGCTGAGCTTCCGCCCATTCACGAGGCATTCTTGTATGTAGTCCAACGATTCCTGGCATCGCCTCAAATCCCCTCGGATGATACCTCTGAGGTCATGGTGGCAAAAGATCGTACTATCACGTCTCTGTCAACCAAATACGCACCAACTCCTTCAGTCAAAAACAAATACTCGTCACGATTGATTGGATGAGCCTCCACTTCGACCACGAAGTTGCGAGATAACGAGAAAATCCGCTCCAGACGGTTCTCTGGCTTGATCGGACCAAGCGAAAAGAAGTAATCAGTCAGCCGATGGTGTCTTTGTAGTCGACTATCTATCCAATGGCGATAGAGACGGTTCCCGAGGCTCTTTTCGCCCATCTCAAAGGAAAAATTGCGCCTGACGACAGTACGTGGAAGCAATAAACCTTGAACCAACACATTTGCACAGAGATGCATGTGATGGTGCCCGTCGATACGTACCGGAGCGCTTCCATACAGACGACGATATTCATCAAGTTGCATCTTCACGACATACTCAAATTGTGTGGTGAGTCCCGGATGAAATATCACCTGCATCAAGCGGTGCCGCAAAAGGTATCTGGCGAGAGTTGCTTGGTGCTCTCTGAGCTGTGAGGAGCACTCCCCTGCCGAGAACGGTGTGGTCAGGTTGAGATGCAGGCCGGTATCAATTCCATATTCACGAGTCATCAAGGCCGCTCGTTCGGAGTCCTCCGTAAATACCATGGCGCTCACAGCAGACACGGCTCCACAACGTATGCAGTCCAATGTCCGATCCGTTGTTGTCCGATCTCTCCCCCAATCATCGGCATTGATGATTAGTGCCCCGGTCGTTCCAAGGGAATGACTTGCTCTTCCGGTCGAGAACTTCACGTTAGGGCCCGACGTAGTCGTCGCACTTTCTCTCCCACCGTCACGCAGGCAAGACTGAGCCTGCTCTCGCATGAATCAAACCTTCCCAGAAACCTCACCGCTCGGCCTTTCTCCCCTGCCAAATCTCGTTTAAACTTATACGTGCCGGCATTTGTCTCCGGGTTAATCCCGTTCAGATCATAGTGACGTACGTGGGTCTCTTTCAGTCTCTGGATCAGCCTCCACTGGAGGAGATAAGACCCTCGACGTTTCAATCCGACCGTCGTCGTCGCACCGAATAGATACAATGCAGTAGATCCGATTGTGCTGCAAATGAGACCAGCGCAGTCTCCATCATGGGAGCGGCAGAGCATCAGGCGCATCTTGAATGTGTCTGGCAGACGGCGTTGCACGTCTTGAAATTCGCGAATATTGTTCGGTTCTTGAAACTTCTTTCTGGCGACCATCTCTTTGTACATGCCGATGAATTTCTCAAACGAGTCATTATCCTGGCCTTCCGTGACCTCAACCTCTTGTTTAGCCGATACTTTGAGTTCCCGACGCCAGTGAGGAAACAGTCGCTCATGAAGTTCGTCGAGTGAAGGCGTCAGGTCCATAAGAATCGTTTGTGCTCCCCCCCCGTCACCTACTCGTATAAACCCTTCTTCCTCCAAAATAGGCAAGACCCATCCATGCTCTTCCTCAAATAATACAGGATACAGGCGGACCAACAGGCCTCTTGTTACGGAGTACTCATTGCGCAAAGCCCGAACCGCCTGACGAAGTACAGCTGGGTCAGAGCGCTCGTCCTTCCTTTTCCATATGGGCCCCCACATGATATAGGCCATTCCCGCGCCGAACACCGGAGCCTTCGCGATTCGGCTTTGTGCCATCGCAACCACTTGTCCTTGTCGTTTCAGAAGTAGGTGGCTGTTGTTACGAGGTCCGCTTCTAACAGAACCATAAGCCCATGTCTGATAAATACTTGCGTCGTCGAACTGCTCGAGTAGTTGATACCACGTCGCTTCATCAACCTGGTCGACCTCGACGCTGTACCCAGAATCTAGCTCAAGCACACTGTGTCTCCTCCAATTCAAGTCCTCTTACTCAAATGCTGAGTGAGGTTCTACTCAGTCACATATGGCTCTGCGACTGGATTGATTCCGACCGTCGCCAGCAATTTACCGAGATGATCGCAAAGCCTTATCAGGAGATCCATGAGCCGATCTTGCCCAATCAGAAGTGCAAATGGTATGGCAATCACATAGAGCGGAATCGCCACAAGAGACTTCGCAATATCACGCAATCCAAAAGTTGGCATCATTCGTTCACTAGCCCCGCGCAGCAGTGCCCTTCTCAACATAACGGTCCTCTTCCAGCGCATCGGGGGAACTTCTTCAAACGCAACCGCTTCGTTACACCACACGAAGCTATAACCTCTGCCAATAGCCCTATGAAAGAAATCCTGATCCTCACCGTTCCGTAACAAGGGCTGGAAAGGTTGCTCCAATTCTGAAAACACATGCATCTTCAACAACACGTTACCCGTTCTTCCCTTCCTCCAATCGATCACAAATCCTGTCGGATAGGTCTGTCGTTCATAAAATTTCCCCTTCACAAGCCACGGCGGAGGAGGCTGATCAAAATGCGGCTTCACAGGACCTAAGACTCCGTCGACTCCATATTTGTGACAGGTCTCAAAGAGTGTGAGTAACCAGCATTTAATCGGAAACTCATCATCATCGATAAATGCAAGGAATTCTCCACTGGCATATCGAACCGCCTTGTTCCGTGCACAGGCGATATTCTGCCGAGGTTCCACAAGATAGGAGACAGGGAGCGCTGAAGTGGCCGAGAAGTCTTTGACTACCCTTATTGCCGACTTGGCCTGATCGTTATCAACAACTAGAATTGAAAAGGTGAATAAGCCTTCGGTGTCTTGAACGTCGAGTTCTCCCAATAACCTCCTCAGGAGAGTCGGGCGTTTGAACGTGCAAATACACACGCAAATATGCGGAAGTGTCTTAGACATGTTGTACTGAAGTCAGGAGCAGATACACGAAGCCGCAGTAGGCGCGACGCACATGTGGTCGAGCGTCAGTGCAGTATCGACATATGGCGATCTCAACTCTTCGGCGAATCTCTGAGAATTGTACACTCTTACCCTCAAGGGAGGGCCGCCGTTATTGGAATTGATGGGAGCATTCTTGAGGTGGATCTGCATGCCTCGGTCGCTTTTCCTGAATACAACAGAGCGACGCTCCTGAAACCAGGTCACCACACGAGTCGCGCTCGTACACCAAGCCCCCTCTTCTTTTAACGTGTTGAGGAGTCGGGCGTAGAACTCTCCCCACAGTCGTTCTGGGGCAATGCTTCGATCGTGCCAATTAATCGTGATGACTCCGCCTAACCTATGTGCATGAGCAATTAAAGCGTGTATTTGTTTCTCTGCCTCTTTTTCGCTCAAGTTTAGATAGTTTGGATAGAACAGCGCCGTATCCATAATGTGGAGCGGAAGTTCCAACAGAGTGGTTCCGCCTAGCGGTTTGAACACCTGCGTAGTCCCTGCACGATAGCCAATCGTGTGATTGTACCCCACGGTTGAATCATAGGCGAAGCCCGCCTGCTCAAGCTTCTCCGGAGAATCAGCCGCAAGGTAGAGCCAGTGCATCCGCACGCCGACGTACGAATTACCCGTCACGCGAACAACCTGTTCACGCTCCTGTGTTCCTCTCGCGCTATCGATCCACGCATCCAACCCATGGAGACCTATTTCAGAACCTTGAGAAATTAATATATCTAGCTCGTCGGCAATCTCGGCCACCCCGTAACTTGACGCTCGCTTTCGTGGTGCCATACCCTGCAGAGTTCGGCCAGGATCATTCTTGAACGGTATAACGAAGAAGGTGGATTCGGCGTCCTTTTCGATATCGCGATAGCGATCGAAGCGATGCCACAGATCTTCAATCAGCCCTAGATACATGAGCGGCGCTTTTGCGACCGCTGTCCAATTTTCCAGGAGACGACGAACGGGCATCTTATTCGTGAATGTCTTGCATAGGGATCCGAAGATAGCCCGGTACAGAAAGCCGAGCATGGTATGATCCCAGCGGTGTCGCCTCATGAGGGGATGATCGACATCGTGTGTCAAGCAAGCGATGAATCGATAACCGAGCGGAACCGGCGGGATCTCTATAAGCCTCACCCCCGCGCCAACGATAAGGTCACGTAGCACGGCAATGTGTGTCTCGAGTGTGGGAACCCTCGCATGCTCGGTCGGCTGTCCGTCCCGGAGCAAGGCTTCTATTTCTCGAAACAGATCGTAGCCCACACGCGCTACTCGTTGGTTCCTTGCCTGATTGAGAATTCCGACTGCCTCAAGCGAACTCTTGTCTTCTAAGAACCTCACACCATCGGCCTGAATGGTACAGCTCTTCCCGTATAGTGGGAGGGAATCATTCTTGTATGACAGGAGCAATGGACGAGGCGTTGTTGTGCATTCGAATGAAAGGTGTTTGTCAAATGCGGTTTCTTGACTGCCATAGAGAACAAGTATTTTAGCTTGATAGTCTCGTCGAGTGGCATTCTCCCCTGCGACCAATACGACATCATATGGCTCATCCGGCCTATACCATTCCCAGGGTGTCTTGAATAACTCGAAAAATTCTCTCACCAATTCGAATTCTTCTGTCTGAGCTATAACCCCAATCATGAGCGAGGACGATCCATTCTGCTGAGACGCTACTGAGTAATCGATGTCCTGTAGAGCAAATGAGCAAGCCCTTTGAACATTGTGGCCTGTCCCCAATGAAGCATAGGGGTTCTTGCCTTCATTAATGGGTACTGCCTGTAGTAAAAATATCCTGCTCGATTCTGCATGTGATGGATCGTCCAAGCTGCCACAAGCCGACTGAGAGACAAAGACTCCTGATCCTGATCCGATACGAATGCGAGCGTATCGATGGCTTGTGCAGCGCACTGAATATCAATGGGATACGCCCTAGAGTGGTAGTACTTAGGCCTTCCGCTCGGTTCAAAAAAATTGGCTTTATAATAAGTTAGTCCTTGCTCGAAATTCCTAAGGTAGGACCGGTCTCCTGTGGAAGCGGTATAGTGCTTGAGCCCGTCCAAGTTATACCCAGTATGAAAATTGTCGATCCAGTGGTGTTCCGGAGTCTCCGCATACCACCACGACCCGTCAGGTCGCTGGCGAGAGCAGCTATACTCCATTGCCTGGCGTGCCACGCGTTTACACACATCACTCCCCGTATGCTTGGCCGTTCGGGCCAGAATCCCACCACCGAGCATATTGGCATTGTGGATGGAACTCTGAAGATGCGACATGTAACTGATACAGTCTCCGGTCGCCGTTTGTTCTCGCGGGAGTTCTAGAATCCAATTACAGGCGCTGTCTGCGACACGCAGAAGCCAGTCAGACCCCGTTACCTCAAATGCGTCAAGATACGCATGACCGATTAAGGCAGTCCATACGATAATGGGGTCCTCGTGCGTATATCGACCGGATCGCGACGCAAAGGAAAAATGATTGCTCCAGCTATGATATGTGAATCGTTCGACTTTATGTTGATCAAGCCACATCAAGCAGTCGAGCGCTTTGTCAAGATACTCTTGACGCTTCGTCAACTGATAGAGCAGCACATATCCTGAAGCCATATACCCACGCCCTTTTGTCGAGTCTTTTGGCTTCACTCCGAGCAGAGGGCGCAGATTCAATGGTGACTGGCGAATCAGTTGTTGGAGAAGCCGGTCGCCAATAAGCGACTTACATGTCAACGGTCGAATCCAGGATGAGAGGCCGTCAAAAGGCTCATACCCTCGATACCCTTGCCCCTCAACCCATTCCTGGACAGCGTCTATACTTTGCGAGATTTCCTCGAGAGAGATTGATTGACGCTCAATTGCGGGAGTCATCGGGGATTCAGAGGGGGCGTCCACCAGGTTACTCATGACGATTTATGTCTCCTATCGGCTCCGGACCAGTGCCGCCGTGAGTCTAAGTAATTTCTCTTTTTCTCTAGACCAAACATGCTGTTGATAGATTGCTTGTCCACGTTTCGTGGTCTCAAGGGCTTCCCTTGGGTGAATAGCCACCCAGCTAAGCTTCATGGCGAGATCATCGGCATCGCCTAACTCGAATAGCACCAACGAATCTTTATCAAAATACGCCTCGATTCCGTTTGCACGTGGAGCCACAACGGGCTTTCCCAGCGCCAGATATTCAAAGATCCTCGTTGGAGTGTTGATTTCGGTAAAAATACTGCGTTTGTTTGGGATGACTCCCACATCACATTGTGCAATGGCTTGCACGAGCTGTTCCAACGTCCGAGGCCCCAGATATTGCACGGCTTCCTCCAGACCCTTTGCAGAAAGACCCTGCAAGACGTCGTCCAGGTATGAAGTCCGTGGACCGTACACCCTCAGCTCAGCCTCGGGAACAGACCGTCTGACTTGCGCCAGAGCTTCTACGGCAAGGTCAAGACCATTCCGCTCAACCAGGGTACCGTGATACATGATCACGAACGGCTTCCCTGTTCTTAAGACTGGACTGTCATCAATTGTCACAGGACAATATCGAAAGATGTGCTCGTTGGGCGTATTCATCACAACGGAAATTTTGTGGCCCCCACCGCTTCTCGAAGCAAATAGTTCCTCACAGGTGTGATTTACTGTAAGGACCATATCTGCGAACGCGATACTCTGCTTCTCCAAGAAAGCCGTTATTTTTACAGCCCTGCTTGCTTTACCAACATTGAAGATCGTCATCATGAGTTCAGGCATAGGATCATGCAGATCCAGTATCACCTTGGCTCCAAATAGTTTAGGGATCAGCGCTGCGAACACCAGCACATCGGGCATGTTGTGTATGTGGACGAGGTGGTAACGTCTGATTGGAGAACGAAGTGCCAGCATCCCGAATGCGATGAGGATGAAGAAACAATATTGAAATACATAGCCGAACTTAGAATTTCTGGTTTTTGTAATCCCGATTCGATCGATTCGTATTCCCTTGAATGTGTCCTTCATGGAAATCTCCCCTTCTCTCAGGCAGATCACGTCGACGCTCACACCCGCCTCGGCAAAGGCTTCGGCTGCCCTTCGAGGGCGTGGATCGCCTGGAAAAGCAGAAAACGACACAACCGCCATCCGTTTCCCGAAGAGAGCAGAGGATTCGGAATCGCTAACTTTACGGGCGTCCATTTCGCCAGAGGGTAAGCCCTGTGGTTCGGCTGATCCAAGGATGGCCATAAGGAGATTTCTGTTATCGTGCTCTACGGGACGTACAGACTTCGATCACTTGTTCCTCTTGTCGCGATCAATTTTGTGCTGATTGGACGACTCGATCGCCTTCAAGAGATCAGACCGATGTAGCTGGCTCAGGATCTCGATGTTGCTCATGACGCAATGCCCGCCAATGATACCGGGAAAATACTTCACCCGCGGGAAGAACGGGACTTCCTCATAGATCGAAACAATTTCGTCATACTTCAAGCCGAGTTGATCGCAATATCGCTCAATTTCCTGCGCCCACGCGATGATTAATCCAAAGTAAGTGGTTTCCGTGAGCTTGGCCAGTTCGGTCGCCTCAGGTGAGCTGAGCACTCTCGTCTTCATGCCGGCTACATGGAAATGTTGTGCGACCTGATCAGCGCTGTCAGCTTCAACCGCACCAACGAACTTGTCGTAATGCAGAAGATCCGCTGCCATACGGACATGTTTCCCACGTACAGGACTGTTTACGACTTTTGCACCGGCTCGATTTGCGATAGACCTGGTTGTCCCAATGGCGACCGTGCTATTGAGAACGGTAACTTTGGGGTTGAACCGTTCGATGTACCGGATTGTTTCCCCTTCAAAGTCCGGAATCCGGAATGGATAACAGATGTGCATGACATCAATAGTCTCCGGCAAGTCAGACGGAGGCGTGATGTCAATACCCACTGTCTCATAGTGTTTTGAAAGCACTTCAAGGAGGGGCTTACCGATCTCGCCCAACCCAACGACCATTACCTTTCCATTACTGCCCATAGGCTTGTTCCTCTCCTGATGAATGTTCAATACTGCTATACATGATGCGCATACACAGCCCGGGTGATACGCATCCTGTATCTCGACGACGTACAGGAGTTCCAATCATTAACGATGCAATGAGACTGGCTATGCGATAAGTGAGGAGGGATCTTTGCGACTGAGTCTCAGCTCCGGAAGCCGTCTGTCCGACGAACTGAGTACCTTGCATCAGCATGCGGATTTCTACACAGATGCTGCTGTCGCCGGCGGCGGGGCGTTCTCTCACTTTGCAGGTGATGCTGTTATTCGAGTGAACACCTTTTGAACCATATCTCGCAACCTTTGCATCTGCTCCTGTTGGTGAAAGGCAATAAGCTCCCGGTCGATGGGCCTGTGTGCTCTGGTGACAGATCCCCAGATAAAACCTGCGAGTAAGGCGATGCCTCCGAGTACATACGGCCTGCTTCTCATTTGCAGGCAGGAGCGGAACACCTGCCAAAGCAGATGACCGCCGAGATAATAGTCCTGCTTCCCCAAGCTATACCAGGCCTTCACTTTTCCGTGTGAAGCGGTACCCATGGGCCTATGGTGCATGCACACCAATTCAGTGAAGGTTCTTGTTTTCCATCCCTTCATTCTGGCCGTCGTGACAGCAACCCAATCGATCCCTCCCCCTTGAATTGGCCTATACCCGCCAATTTCTTCAAAGCACTCTCGACGGAAGAGTTGGCACGCTCCGGAGACATGATGTCTGCTTGTAAACCGATAGTCATACGACTCTGCCCCCTCCACAAAAGGGGTGCCGGCCACCCCCAACTGTGGGTCATCGGCAAACTTGTTCAGGAGAAATTCAAGGTACTCGGCCTCAAAAGTAATATCGGCATCGAGATTCCCTATCACATCGTATGTCACCCCGGCGAGTCGTTGGTAACCTGCATTGAAACAATAAACCTTGCCGGCAAAATGCCGCTCCTTCCGCTCAGGCATTCGCACAAGTTCGATCCATGATTCTGCCCCGGCATACCGCGTGACAATCTCGTCAGTGCCATCGGTTGAGCCGTCGCTCACAATAATCCACCGGACCGGCTTAATTGTCTGGGCGATAAGCGAATGCACAACCCGTTCGATAAACTTGGCTTCGTTTCTGGCCGGTGTAATCAATACACATCGAAGCATCATCGCTTGGTCTTTCCTCGAAAGGTCCGTGGTTCAGCCTAAAGTCCAGGTCCTTCTCTTTGTAGCCTGACGAACATGGCTGGAGCAGCGCCCAATACCATAACTGTCGAGCTCAGCAATTCCAGCTTCGTGAGTGTGCAAGCTTAGTGTGCAAGAGTTTTTAGTGAGCGGGGCTCCGACCAAAAACACGTGACAACTTGCTTGGCAAGAATTCCGAGAGCAGTCTTTTTGCGACCTTGATCGGTTTGGTCATTCTGAACATACCAATGGTGACCAGCATGTATACGACGACACAGGCCATAATCAGTACAGCCATGCGCTGAAAGGAGGGGAGGTCTGACAAATAGTATGTCTGTAGTGTGAACCCTATGGCTTCGGCTATGAGAGCCCCAATCAATGGAGGGGCTATTGCAGGCATCAACTCTCGGAGACCTATGTGAAGTGGCTGGCCAGCGTATAGGATCGCTGGAACAAATAATATGTATGTACAGATACCGTATGAAACAGCAACACCCAAGGCACCAAAAGGTAATCCACACAGGACGGCCACGACTTGTACGATACAGCTCGCAATTCCCCATCGCATCCAGCGATCTGGTCGGCCCGCCGCTATGTGTAGCCAGCCCAGCGTTCGTTCGATAACTTGTGCAGGACCCCGAAGTGCGAAGAGGACAAGAAGGGTGCTGGCGCCAACCCATTTATCCCCGAGCAGTAACACGATCAGATCCTGTCCTATCACCGCAAGAATCACGAATGCGAGTGTGGCAAAGAATGTCAGGGACGATAGTGCGGTTGCCCAAGCTCGTCGTAGCTCCTCTACGTTATCTCGCAACTTGCTCAGGGTGGCTACGGCTACGGAATGTAGCGGAAGCGTGACGACGGTCAGCGCATTCTCATACACAGTTGCAGCGTTGTGATATAGTCCAAGTTCTCGTGCTCCAACCATATAACCGAGCCCAACTCGGTCGGCGGCTTTCGCCAGATAATCTGTAGTTGTAAACCCGGTAATATTTAGACCGAACTGCACCATCTCCTTTACTCCCTTTGAGAACACCGGCCATCCAGGAACCCAAGGGCAGTATGACCAGATTAGTACAAGCATGACGCAGGCGGTGATGAGGGGCCGAACGACGAGTGCCCAATAGCCACTGCCGGAGATGGCCATTCCAATCGCTGCGACTGCCCCAAGGACGTTGGCCGCCACTTCGATCAAAGCCACCTTCTGAAATAGCAATTTTCTCCGAAGTAATGCCGCATGCTGACAGGAGAGCGCAGTGATGACGAAGGTCAGCCCCCAAAACTGGGCAATCCTTACAAGTCGTTCTTCTTGATAGAACTCGCTGATCAGCGGAGCAGCCGCGAGTACCATAGTGGTAAACAAGGTGCCGAGTCCCGTCGTCAACCAGAACAAGGTGCTCAGTTCCTCCTGAGTGATCTGAGGCCTTTGTACTGCGGCATCCCTCGTTCCCAGGTCCATCAACACATTGGCGAATCCTGTTAAGGCGGACACCATCGCAACGAGTCCAAAATCTTCGGGCACCAGAAGACGAGCCAGGCATATCGTGGTTCCTACCTGTACAGCCGTGTTCGTGGCCTGTGCCAGGATGGAAATCGCACCGCTGTGCAAGGATTTCTTTGTAAACTCTGCCTTCTCTAGTTGTTCTTCCTGCAATTGCACTGACAAACCCAGCCCTGCGGAGAAAATGCGTTCTCCGCATGATGTGAAGCGTGGTGGAACTCATGGACTCGGGAATACACACCATCCAATATTGAAACGTAGCCGTTAAACAACTTATCTGCTGTGCCCGTTACTCTCTTGACTAGACGTACAACTAGAGGTGGCAGTCGAGTGGGCCTCGGCTGAACTCTCTGGTATCCGCTCCAGCCAGATCTCTCGCCACCACGAATAAATACTTCTTGGACAGTACATTCTGCAGTCGCTGTATCGCGATCCACACCACACATTTTCAAGGATGACGGCGGGAGTCTTCATGCTAATCAGCTTCCCTGACTTTTCGTCCACAAATCTGGAGAGTCTCGTTTTGACTTGATACATACCGTCGCAGAACGGAACCATATCCCGGTCCCACATCAACCCACGATTTCGTGCATCCGTATCCAACGTCGCCAAGATGTCCTTGTACGACTTCACTCGAACTAATTCACCGGGTTGTAAATTAAGGACTTGGGATGGCGTTGGTCGACCGGCTGGGATTATTCCGGATCTCCGAGGCCATGGAATGCCGCCCCACAACCTCTGCACAACATCATAAATCCAGCTTAGGAGTGGGCCGAGGCCGATTCCAGCTTGTACAAGGCTCGCATAGGTTGCAAAGAGTCCTCCCCGTAACATCTGCATGAGACCGACGTTTCCCGACCGATAGTCCTCAACATATTGACTCACATCCCACCACGGCAACATCTCACCATAATGCGGCACCTGTGTCGCCTGGCATTGGTACTTGATTACGCCACCTCTACCCATGGAATCCTTCAGGGTTCCTTTCCAGACATCTTCCTCGGTACAGTCTCCACTACCATCCGCCACTTTGCGCCGTCCGGTCATGTCCGGTTCGGGAGAGGCGGATGGATGGTTGCGTTCTATAGGTTTCACCCACGCGGTTTTCCAAAAGATCAGACAAGCGGCTTGACAACCTCCGTACGCTTCTCCATCACAACGCAACTCAAGGTGAATGGCATCAGTCACGCGAAGACTTCTGATGGGATTCACTGTGTCGCATGTCTTATGGGCACTCTTGTACACCTTGAACCGCTGACCGCAATACTTGAACATTTGCGGCATAAATGGAACGTGCTCAAGTTGTCCTTGGTTGTCCAGGGTCCGCAAGATCTCTTCCTTGCTTCTAACCTCAACCCAATCTCCAGCTTTCAGCGTCATCGTCTCTTGGCACCTCTACCGAATCACGCTCAAGTCTTTGACACCAGACTTGCTATCATCACGGTTGGAGGCTTCCTGAGCGAGAGGCCACGCTCGCTACTTCCGGTGTAGGAAGGAAACCTTGCTTGATCTCATACCGTTCCCTGACGGCTTGGAGCCTCGCCTGACGACCGTCGAGGCGTGGGGACTCAGAGAGGTCGGCAAGTTGAAGTATTGTCTTCCAGCGATAGAGCCAGTCATGCCGACCGGCCGTATGGAAGACGTTTCTCGCGCTGATCTCTTCCAGTACCCTCGGTTCCGCTAGCAGTCCACGGATGGTCTCCGCAATGTCCGAGCCATCGGTCTGGACTGAAACCACGGCTTGAGGCCAATCAAACAAGGCATGAAATGTGTCACCCTCGGGAGCCTGCCCTAGCATTACGGCACCGGCTGCTGCCCCCTCGTAATAGCGCATTCCCACCTCCATCTGACCTTTCGTTTCGTGATAGTCGAGGATTTTTCCTGGAGCGACCATGAAAAACCTGCTGCGCTTGAGCATGTTGGCGAACATCGTTCGATGCTGCGCAACGTCCTGCATAAGAAGATTTCCACCTTCAGTGAATGTGTCGTGAAGATAAAACAGGTCATCTTCTTTGGCCAGGTCCAATAACGCCCCATGGATCTCAGGCAATCGCTTTCCCACGCTGAGCACGTCGATCACCCTGTCCGGAGATGGGCTGAATCGGAGGGTATCAACGGCACGAGGCACACAATGACAGGGACGATCCAAGATACGCGTGAGTGCATCTGCGGTGCTCTTGTATGGGACGAGAATGTGATCGAATTGGTTCAGCGCGTTGAGCCAATACCGAGAGCCGGGGAGATCGGCCGTATAGACCTCATCCAACCAGCAGACCGCGGTTTGGCATCGCTCTCTCCAGCCCTGTACCGCGTTGAGATACAGAAGCTCATACCATTGCTGGCAGAGCACGACGAGCAGGTCGTAGTCTTGCCGCAGAGTGACAGGCTGCAACCCTGGGTTGACATAAATCAGCTGCCTTGAGAGGTCTCGCCACAGAAACTGCCGAAGCCACTTCTCCCGCTTTGGCCAGGCGGTGCCTGCTTCGAGGCATAACAGATCTACGTCATCAATCTCCACGAAGACATCTTGTGCTTCAAATAAGCCGCCTCTAAACGCCGGTGCCGAAAACCGTCGCCAAGTCGGTATTAATACCCGTGGCTTCACACCTACACCTGTCGGCGGTTCCATCTGTAATGTCTTATCGATGGACATCATTCGCAGAGTCACCCACTGTCCTGAGAGTATCTGCTATCCCGACCGCTAGGAAATCCACGGAGTGATTCCCTGAGCCTCGACTGCTCTGAGACCATTTAAACACAATCGCTTCACCATCCAACAAGCTAAGCGATTGATTGCGGATTGAGTCTTAATGCTCTCGTATTGGCCGGACGGAGTTGGCTTCAGGAGGGAATGGGGTCGTTCCAAATGACTGGACCAGGCCGCTGCCTTGTCATAAGCCGCCCAAAATCACTTTTCTGGCGTAGAAGGCCTCAGCATGCTTCTCAGATGAGTTGGCTTCGACCCCACGGAGACGCATAAGCGAGAAGAACGTGTCCTCCGAAAACCAGGGCCGACCCTGTTGTGTTGCGAAGACTTGCATGAGAACAGCAACCTTTTCCCGAGCATATTGGGCCGTCAATGGAACATAGAAATTGGGCCGACCCAAGTCTCCATCGTACTTGGGAATCTCATATTCGAGAATCTGGTGTTTTCGGAAAGTATTCCAAGTTAACTCGCTGATAATGCGATGGTCTTGATGGAAATCCTCGCGATAGTGCGTAAAGATGAGGTCAGGAGAAACCGTCGACTTCAAGTCTTCAAAGCATTGCTTAATGGCTTCCCCATGATACGGGAAGAAACTCTCTTTGTATGTTTTGGTAATGATACGAGCGGTGCCTGCATGTTGAAGGAGGGCCGTTGCGCTCTTTAGTGCTTCCTGCTTTCGGCGCCCACGAGCGCTGAACACAACCCATACCACCGTACTCGCCGGATGGTCCCGCAGGAGCCTCAGTAGTGTGCCGCCACATCCAATTTCAATGTCGTCGGAATGAGCTCCGAGACAAAGCACCGTGATTTTCTTATGACGGATCCCGATCAAACCACGAGACGACATTGCTTGGACTTTCACAGGTTACCTAGCTGTACGCTCGCAATCCAACTCTAGTTCTATGGAACGGTGATGCGACTTTTTCCACAATTCCCATGGTGCTTCGCCACGTGCGTACATCTCGTCAAGACGTTGTTTGTCCTTAAACGTATCCATACACTCCCAATATCCATCATGCCGGTAACCGATCAGCTGGTTTTCCTTGATGAGCCGTTGGAACGGTTCAACGACGAGTTCCTCCCCCGGCTGGATGTAGCGAAAAATATCTTTTTTGAAAATGAAGTAACCGCCGTTGACTTTCATGACACCACGATTCATACACTCGATCTTGTCCACGTGATCATCGTGTCTCAATGAGATGACGTGATAGCTAAGCGGAGGAGTGATGCAGATGCAACTGGCGATCTTGTCGTGGGCGAGAAAATGTTCAATATAGGACGTGAGTGGTAAATCGGTCAGTCCGTCGCTGTAGTTGGCAAGAAACACGTCCTCGCCCTCCAGATACTTCTCCACGGCCTTCAAGCGCTGACCGATGTTCGAAATGACTCCGGTATCTGCAAAGGTGATGTTCCAATCTTGTATGTCCGAACTGACCAAATCGACCTGTCGACCACCTTGCGAAAGAGTGAAATCGTTCGACTGGCATTCATCGTACTGCAAGAAGTAGCGCTTGACGACATCGGCACCGTGCCCCAAGCACAGAATAAAATCCTTGTGCCCGAAGTGAGCGTAGTACTTCATGACGTGCCACATGATGGGGCGATACCCAATCGGAACCATCGGTTTAGGAATGGATTCGGAGTATTCCCGCAGCCGCATGCCCAATCCTCCGCAAAACAACACAACTTTCATGTGTACCTCACTTGATGGATGTCGGGAGGTTAGCGCGCCGCGGTGCCACTCCCCAAGCGATCCAAAACTTTTTGTGCCGCGTTTTCCCCGCTCATGAAGGATTCGTCAGTCCAGATATAGGCCCAATCGCCGTAACGCCCACAGTACGCGATCCCGATATCATCCAAGTAGCCATGAACGACTCTGAGTGCCGGTGCGCGTTCCAAATCAAAAATGACGTTGGCGTACGGCACGAGCATGGAATGTTTGAAAAGAACAGTGTCCTCCTCTCGAAGGACTCCGCAGCGCTTCAAGTCTTGGATCACAGGTTCGATGCACTCATCCGGTGTTCTGTCGAGTGGACGATACTTAGCAGAATAGTAACACTCAGCCTGAAGACTCCCGCATCCCGGTGGCACATTGTGGGGAGACTGTAAATGTGGAGTACTCAAACGAGTAAAGAAGTAGTCGCGGTCGTAGAAGTAGGTCCAATGGGCATCAATGAGATCAGCTCGGTTGACTCCAATGCTGACGATGACCACAGTGCTACATGAGAGCTTCTGAGATGCTTCGAGTACGTCGACTGGGACACCGACAATCATCTTGATCAAATCGGGAAGTGGCATTGACGAGACCAAATGGTCATAGGGAGCAACTTTCCCGTTCTTGAACCGAAGTTCTTTTCGTGAAGGATGAATCTCCACCAACTCGTGATCTAGATGAAGATTCGCCTGTTCCATGAACATCTGGAGATACGATACAAAGCCTCCGTGCGAAGGATAACGAAACTGGTCGATGTAATGAACGTCTGGGGTTGACGGTGAGAGTGCGCCCCGCAACACCTCTTCGATGTTGGCGCGGTACAGACGGGGTCCGACCCAGTCGGTACTCATATTGTCGGCCGTCGTTGTGTGATACTTGACCGTATACTCCATGGGAAATGTCTCGGCGAATGTCTTCCCAAAGCTGGCATGGAGCCAGTCTCGGTAGTTCTTGATTTCGCCGTACTCATGGTGCTGAGCATGGATGAAATCTTTCAAAATGTTGATGGTGAGGTCTTGTGGAAGCCCGTAAAGATTGCACTGAGCCGGATGCTTAATCCAGTGTCCCTTCCAGTGATTATTGACTTTGGTCCGCAGACGTTCAAATTTCTGATTGACGCTGTCTGCCAGCAGCTTCTGAATTCGTTCAACGTTAGTAAATGAGACATGAGGGCCCTCATCAATCGTGAAGCCATTTGCGAATGCGTAAGACGCCGTGTGCCCCCCATAATATGGGCGCTTTTCATAGAGCACCGCACGATGGCCTTCAACATGGAGCCGATGCGCTGCACCGAAACCGGCCATTCCAGACCCAAGAATTGCAATGTTCTCCACGATTTTCCCTCTTAGTTACTCTGTGCCAACCTCTGGCGCCACCATTCGATAGTATGCGCAAGGCCTGTTTCCAGCGAATACTTGGGCTGCCACTGCATCGTGGTGGTCAATCGCTCGATGTCTGCGACCACCATCGGTACATCGTTCGCCCGGCTTGGGATGGCTCCTAACTTAATGAGATCTTCTTTCCCTAATGTTCGACCGATGGTGATGATGATGTCACGCAAGGTCATCGCCACTCCAGAACCGATATTAATTGGGCCTTCGAGCGTGCTATCGAGAATCGACACCATGGCATCCGCCACATCCTGGACATGCAGGTAGTCTCGCATCTGTCGTCCGTGGGAACAGCGGGCCTCCTGACCTTGCAACACCGAACGAATCACAGACGAGACAAGCCGATCAGGATGTTCGTTTGGGCCATACAGAAAGAAGAGACGTGGCCACGCGTAGCTAATTTGATGAGATCGGCAAAATGCCTGTGCCATCACATCCATGGCATGCTTGCACGCTCCATAGGTTGTATTTGGAACGGTCGGTGTTCTTGTCTCATGGCAATAGCCATAACTCCAGTCATACTCATAACCGGATCCCGGCATCACGACTCGTTTCCCTCCTTGCTGTTGAAAAGACTTCAACAACTCCATGCTGGCGCGGACCCAATCGAAGTTCAATTCAGATGAAATCAGCTTCCCAGGGACGACATACCAAGCCATATGGAGTAGATGCGTAGGGTGCGTATCCTTCAAGAGCCGCGCAATCGAGGGGCTATCCATGAGGTCTGCCTGATGCCAGACAACTGACTCATCAACAACGTGGGGAAGTTTTGAGGAAACCGCGTGGACCTCGTACCCTCGTTGAAGCAACGGATGGATGGTGTGAGAACCGATGAATCCAGTCGCCCCCGTCACCAAGACACGTTTCCGTTTCGCCAATTCACCCATGTGCCTCACCTACTTCCTTATGATAGTCCGCCCAGCCTTGATCCCCACTGGAGACCACGCTCACCGGTAACGGCCAAACAATTCCAAAGGCCGGATCGTTGAATCTCACGCCTGTGGCCGACTCCTTGGCATAAAACTGGGATGTCTGATAGACAAGATCGGTCTCATCCTCAAGGGTTTGATACCCATGGGCGAAGCCTTCCGGCACGTAGAGCATGCGAGCGTTCTCCGCCGTCAACTCCACTCCGAACCACTGTCCCTTCGTCGGGGATCCCTCTCGCAAGTCAATGATGACGTCGTACAGTGCCCCTCTCGAGCAATACACGAGTTTTACTTCTGCGTTCGGTGCCCTCTGAAAATGCATGCCCCTGACTGTGCCCTTCTTCACGTTATGACCGATATTGACTTGAACAACGGCCGGGTTGAGCCCATGTGACGCAAATTCTTTGGTGCACCAACGGCGTGAAAAAAAGCCGCGCTCATCAGAGATTCTGCTGAGATCAATGAGGTAGGCGCCTTTGAGCTTGGTTTGCGTAAAGATCATGTCGTCTCCAATCCTATTCCTGCGTATCCCGAAATTGATTCTTTGCTCAGCAGGCGGCGTCCATCTACGAACAAGGGTTGTGGGGCTAACTGCTTCAGGAGCTCAGGAACTGTTCTGAATTCGTCCCATCGGGTGACCAGCACAATCGCGTCAGCCTGGGTTAGTCCATCGGAAAGTGTCTCGGACAACTCCAGTTCTTGAGGTGAAAAGAGTTTCCGAGCCTCATCTGCGGCAACGGGGTCATAACCTTTCACGCGTGCCCCTTCTCGTAATAAGGCTCGAATGATCGGAATCGCAGGAGACTCCCGCATGTCATTTGTGTCAGGCCGAAATGCTAAACCCAGGATGGTGATACGAACTCCCTGTAAGGACGGCAACTGCTTCTTAAGAATGTGAATAATTTGCTGAGGCTGTCGTTCATTGATTGCGAGCACGGCATTCAGTAAATCCATCGGCACGTGATGTTTTTGCCCATGGGCTGCAAGGGCCTTCACATCTTTTGGGAAACAACTCCCTCCAAATCCACAACCGGCTGCGAGAAATGAGGACACCGGCGGCTGGACTCGTTTGTGATCTGGCAATTGAATGGTCAAATATCGACTCACGTGAACTCCATGCATCACATCGACGACATCAACATCTTTGATAGCGGCACACAGGTTGGCAATCTCGTTGGAAAATGAGATGCAGGTGGCCAGCAAACTATTGGCTGCATACTTAATCATTTCAGCCGTTTTGTTATTGGTACGCAACACTTCAACATCTGGGAAGCCTTGATATAATTCGGCTTGTCGTTCGATTGTCGTCTGGTCGATGCCCCCTAGCACGATGCGATCCGGGAACATGAATTCTTTGACTGCCTCGCCTTCCGTAAGAAACTCCGGGTTCATGCCCACTCCGAAGTCCATACCGGCCTTCTTCCCGGAAGCTTCTTCAAGAATCGGCAATACCACCTCATCTGTTGTCCCTGGAACGACTGTGCTTTTCACAACGACTACGTGGTAGCCGGGTTTGGCCTTTAAGGCATCGCCGAGTTGCCTGGCCACATTCTTGATGTATGTGAGGTCGATTTCATTGCCATCGAAGGGCGTCCCAACAGCAATCATCGACAAGTCCGTCTGTCGAACGGCATCGACTAGATCAGTTGAGGCTCGCAGCCTGTCACCCGCATGGCGCTTCAGCAAATCATCCAGGCCACGCTCATAGATGGGGGCAGTCCCCTTATTGATCAAGTCGACCTTGGACTGATCAATATCAACACACACCACATGATGCCCTTTCTCGGCAAAACATGCTCCTGTCACAATCCCAACATAACCTGTTCCGACAATTGAGATCTTCATGCCTATCCCTCTATGCATCCTGAGCGTCAGGATTGCCTTGATACCAGATGAGTGATCGTTTCAATCCTTCGTCGAGTGCCACACTGGGGTTATATCCGAGATGGGTACGCGCTTTCGTAATAACAGGACAGCGCCGATTGGGGTTATCGATAAGATAACTTGCATCTTCGCTCGCACGACGAATGACCCGTCCCTTGTAGCCAAAGAGATCCTTGGCAAAGGCGGCCAACTTGTCCGCCAACTCGACCATGGAGATTTCTGGCGTCTCAACTCCGATGTTGTACGCTTCACCTGGGTGCCCCTTCACCAGGACTTTGTAATAGCCGGTCACGGCATCTGACGAATAACAGAACGTTCGCTTGGGTGATCCGTCTGAGAGCATCACAATGTCTCGATCACCCATAATGTCGCGGGCGAAATCTGGAATCACGCGCCGGTCACTAATCTTTAAACCGGGGCCATAGTTATTGAATGGTCTTGCCACTTTTACAGGGATCCCATACTGATGTGCGAAGTTGACACACAATGTTTCACCATACCGCTTCGCCTCGTCATAACAGGCGCGTGGCCCGGTACAAGACACAAACCCGCGATAGGTTTCCGGCGTCGGAATACTGTCCGGTGTCGGATCTCCATAAATTTCACTACTCGAAAAAAATAGAAACCCTTCTACTGGCTTGTTCATCGATTGCTGATCTCGTGCGTACTCAAGCAACATGCGGAGACCGTTGACATTGGCATCCATTGTTCCGATAGGGTCGCGCTTGTAGTATGTCGGCGAGGCGATAGATGCCGCATGAATGATAAACTGAACATTGCCAATGTCGGCCGGAAGTGGACTCCGAATGTCGTGCCGTACCAGCGTTAGATTGCGGTCCCCTTCCACCCTGGAGAGCCAGCTAGGCATGCCTCGACTAAAATTATCGAAAACCAGAACTTGGATCGGTGGCTTGCCTCCATGTCCAGAAGCATTCCAGTGCAAGGCAGCCTGGATAAAGTAATGGCCAAGGAAACCGGCTCCACCCGTAATCAATACACGTTTTCCTGAGAGCGATGAAAACTCATCCTTAAGGGCGATACACATTCGATCGAGATCACCCTGCACAACGTCATTGGAATTCATTTGGACCATCCTCTTCCTTGCCGACACATCGTGACCTACTCACTGCATTTACATGAGGCGAGACTCTTGAGTCAGATCTGAGAAGTTTGACTACTCCAAGAAATCTCCTCAAACCGGGAACAACGTGAGAAGACTTGTAGATGTCGTTGGTTAATGCGCTGATGGGGCAGTGGCCGAGAGGGATTGCAATACCTCCGACACCACTCTTTCTTGTTGATCTGCAGTGAGTCCAGGGAACATCGGGAGCGACAAAATATGTGTGGCCGACTGCTCGGCGATCGGAAAGTCACCCACGTGATAACCAAGATGTTCGTAGGCTTTCGTGAGATGTAATGCGACCGGATAGTGAATCCCTGTTCCGATACCCGCGTCGGTCAGCTTTTGCTGGAGGCGAGCACGATCCTCAACCTGTATGACATAGAGATGATAGACCGACCGAGCCCAGCTCGGCTGATGTGGCAACGTCACGATTCCTTCTGATCCTGCTAACAGCTTCGCGTATCGTTCCGCCA